>DATKCA010000193.1:0-35199 GCA_035544675.1 Thermoanaerobaculia bacterium
GTCCACTACCTCTACTGGCCCGACCTGGTCCGCCTCTCCGTCCAGGTCACCGTCCCGGCCATCGTCCGCCGCGCCATCGACAACCTCCTGGTCAACCGCGTCGAGAAACTCAGCCTGGGCGAGAAGATCTCCTCGGCCCGCCGCTGCAGCCAGGCCCTCATCAAAGCCCTCCTCTTCGAGCCCGACCCCAGGATCTTCGAGGCCCTCCTCGTCAACCAACGCCTCCGCGAGGAAGAGCTCGTCTTCTTCGCCGGCTCACCCCAGGCCACCGCCGAGAAGCTCACCCTGCTCGCCTCCGACAGGAAATGGTCGAGCCGCTACGCCATCCGCAAAGCACTCGTGCTCAACCCGCTTACCCCACGCTCGCTGGCCGCCTGCCAGCTCCGTTTTCTGTCGAAACGCGACCTCCGCCAGATCCACCAGAATCCCGTGACTTCGGTCTATCTCCGGCGCTGCATCGAGCGAATCTCTCCTCCCGCGATATCCGAGTAAAATCACCGTTCCGATGCCCGAACAGGACCCCAGGCGGTACCCGGAGCTCGCATCATTCGGGGAGGAGCTTCGCCGGGAGAGGGAGGTCCGCGGCATCTCCCTCAAAGAGATCGCCGACGCCACCAAGATCAGCAAACGATTCCTGGAAGCCATCGAGCGCAACGACCACAGGATGCTGCCCGCCCCGGTCTTCACCCGCGGCTTCGTCCGCGAATACGCCCGCTACCTCGGACTCAACTCCGAGGAGATCGTCAATCGATACAACTTCGCCGCGGCGGGGGACGACCGCATCGAGCACACTCCTCACCTGGAACGCCTCACCCATCCCCTCATGCCCGAGCTGCCGAAGGAGGTGCCAAAGAAGAGGGGGCTCCCTTCCGCGCTGGCCGGCATCGACCGCAGCGTCTTGGTCCTGCTGCTCATCGTGGCCGCCCTGGGCGGGGTGAGCTGGTGGGCGATCCAGCAGCGGCGCAGCCAGGCCGCGGCCCGGGCCGAGAGCCTGCCGCCTCCGGTGGTCACCGTCCCGGCGCTGCGCGTGACGACCGCGATCGCGCCGGCCGCCGCAACGCCCACAGAAACAATTGTCGATGACGGGACGTTGAGGATGACGGTCGAAGCGACCGACGACTCCTGGATCACGCTCGAGGCGGACGGCGCCGTGGTCCTGAACACGGAGCTGGTGGCTGGAGAGCGTCGCGAGTTCGAGGCCAGGGAGCGCTTTCGCTTCCGCACGATCGGCAACGCGGCGGGCGTGATCGTCACGCTGAACTCGCTGCAGGTGCCGCCGCTCGGCGCTGATGGAGAAGTGGTGAAGAATCGCGTATTCAATCGCGAGTCGCTGGAGAGACTGCGACGCGAGGAGAGCGGGAACCCCTGATGAGCAGCATGACCCCGACAGAACTTTCGGCAGCCACCGTCATCGCCAACGTGGAAGCGGACGCCTACCCGCGCGAGGTCGTCCTGACGATCGCGCAGGGCTTTCTGCCGCTTCCGCAGGACGACCTCATCGCCGTGCTGGCGTTCCTCTCGTCGCTGCCCGACGAGGAGGTGGCCGACATCGCGCACTCGACGCTCGGCGAGATTCCCAGCCGCAACATGGTGGACTTCGCGGCGAACGAGAACTTTCCGCCGCGGCACCTGGCGCTGCTGATGCGCGCCACGGACGACCCGGTCATCCTCGAGGCGCTCATCCGAAACCGCAGCGTGTCCGACGACGACGTGGTGGATCTGGCCCGGCACGCGCCGCCCGCGGTGCAGGAGATCATCGTCATCAACCACGCCCGCATCCTGCGCGCGTCGCACATCCTGGACGCGCTGCTGGAGAACCCGTCGGTCTCGACGGACACGCGCCGCCGGGCCCTGGAAGCGCGCGAGGAGTTCTTCGACAAGAAGGCCCGGCTGCGCGCGCTGAAGGAGGAGATGGGCGAGGACGTCATCGCCGATCTGCCCGACGATCCGATCCTGGACCTGCTCGAGCAGGCCGCCCTGGACAAGACTCCCTCGGCCGAGACGCTGCCCGAGCCGCCGCCCGAGGATGGGCGGGAGAAATCGATGTGGGTGCGGATGCTGACGATGTCCGTTTCGGAAAAGGTGCAGCTGGCGTTCAAAGGGGACAAGACCTGCCGCACGATCCTGGTCCGCGAGCGCAACCGCCTGGTGGCCAGCGCGGTGATGCGCAATCCGCGCATGGGCGAGAGCGAGGTGGAAGCCATCGCCGGCATGCGAAACGTGGAGGAGGAAGTGCTCCGGATCATCGGCCATCGCCGGGACTGGACGTCGAAATATCCGATCGCGCTGGCCCTCATGAAGAATCCGAAGGCCCCCATAGGGGTTGTCCTGCCGTTGATCAATCGTTTAACCTTACGAGATTTGAAGACGTTGAAGGACGACAAGGGCGTCAGCGAAGCAGTGCGCTCGAACGCCAAGAAGTTCTTTCAAGCCAAACAGAAGTCCTGATCCCGAATGAAGGTCAACTACTACGAAGTCCTCGGCGTCGAACGAAGCGCGTCCGAGCAGGAGATTCGCGAGACGTTTCGGAAGCTCGCCCGCGACCACCATCCCGACCGCTACCGCGGAACCGACAAGGCAGAAGCAGAGAGGAAGTTCCAGACGCTCACCGAGGCTGTCAACATCCTCACCAACAGCGTGAAACGCAAGCAGCACGACGCCGAGCTCGGCTCGGGCGTCCCCAAGGGGACCAGCGACCTCACGCAGGTGGCCAAGGTGTACATGTCGAAAGGGGCGAAGGCGTACAAGGAAAACGACATCCGCGGCGCCTACGAGAACTTCGACATGGCCACCAAGCACAACCCGGCCGACCCGAAGGCCTGGCATTACCTGGCCCTGGCCGCCGCGCGCATCCCGTCGCAGATGCGGCAGGCCGTGCAGGCCATCGAGGCGGCCGTGCAGCGCGACCCGCTCAACGGGACGTACCTCAGAGACGCCGGCATGCTGTGCAGGAAAGCCGGTTTGAACGCAAAGGCTGAACGCTATCTCGAGGAAGCGCTCAAGTGGGACCGTGACAACATCGAGATCCAGGGAGCGCTGAGCGAACTGCGACAGAGCCGGGGCGAGCAGAAAGAGACGGGGAAGGGCTTCGGGCTGTTCAGGAAGAGCTAGTGTGGAAGTGAAAGCGTACGGACTCACACACGTAGGGCGTTCGCGTCAGCACAACGAGGACTCGTTTCTCGTGGAAGACGCCGCGCGTCTGTTTCTCGTCGCCGACGGGATGGGCGGCCACGCCGCCGGCGAGATCGCCTCCCGCATCGCCGTCGACTCCATCTCCGAGTTCATCCTCCACACCAAGGAGGACGACGGCACCTGGCCCCACGCCTACGACGAGCACTACAAGCGCTCCACCAACCGGCTGATGGCCGCCGTGCGCCTGGCCAACACGCGCGTGCTCGAGGCCATGCGCAAGGACGCCCGGCTGCGCGGCATGGGCACGACCGTCGTGGCCTGCATGGCCGACAACGAGATCATGTCCTTCGCCCATGTCGGCGACTCGCGCGCCTACATGATCCGCGACAAGCACCTCTCCCGGATCACCAACGATCACTCCTGGGTCTTCGAACAGGTGCAGGCCGGCATGCTGACCGAGGCCGAGGCGGAGAAGCATCCGCTGCGCAACGTCATCACGCGGGCCCTCGGCGGCGCGCTGCAGGTCAACCCCGACGCTTCCGAAGTCGAGATCCGCACCGGCGACATCTACCTGCTCTGCTCGGACGGCCTCACCGGCATGGTGCCGGAGGACGAGATCCTGCGCATCGTGACGGAAGCGGCCGACCTGGAAGAGGCCGGCCAGCACCTCGTCGAGTCGGCGAACGAGCACGGCGGGCTGGATAACGTGACAACGGTTCTGGTCAAGATTCTGTAGATACCCATGCACATCCGAATCGACTACTGCGGCGTCTGAAACTACCTGCCCAGAGCCTCCAGTCTGGCGGCCGAGATCAAGAAGCAGATCGGGATCGAGAGCGAGCTCGTTCGCGGAAGCGCCGGCATCTTCGTCGTATCCGTGGACGGCAAGCCGATCTTCTCGAAGGACGACGAGGGCCGGTTCCCCACCGAGAGCGAGATCGTGGAGAAGCTGCGGGCGAGCCAACCAGATCCCTCGCTACGCTCGGGATGACATTACAATCTTGGGCGAGTGCACTCGGAAGTCGAAGAGCTTCGGCCAAAACTGAAAGAAGTCCTTTATGACTGCGCAGTCGACATCCGCGCCACGAAGGCGGCGCTCTACCTGCTCGATCCGGCGGTCCGGAAGTTCGAGCTGGTGGCAGAGTACGGCTTTCGCACCGGCGTCCGCCAGTCGGCCACGTTCAACGACCCGCTGATCGACCGCTGCCAGCGCGGGCGTACGCCGTTCTTCGTCAACAACGTGGCCGGCGACCCGCGCCTGTCCGACCTGATGTTCGACGGCGCCAGCGATCGTCTGATGGCGGTGCCGCTCTACTCGCGCGGGCTGCTCGTGGGCGTGATCGACATGCGCGACAAGGCGGCCAAACAGCCTTTCGAGCAGATCGACGTGTCGAAGGCGCAGGGAATCGCCGAGAAGATCATGGGCCTGCTCGCGCCGAAGAACCTCTGGAACCAGCGGTTCATCACGCTCTCCGACGAGGGCGCGCTGCCGAGTGTCGCGGCCGTCCCGTCGCGCGAGACGCGCGACGCTCCACGCGAGGCGGCCGAGGCGACGCCGGCCTTGCGCGAAGCTGCACCGCTCCCCACCGCTGCTCCCCGTGACACGCGTGAGGCCAGACCGGCATCGCGCGAGGCTCCGGCGCCTCCGCAGAGAGCGGAGGACCGGCTCGCGCAGCTCGTCGTGGCGGCGCGGAACATGACGTCGCGTCTCATCACGACGCCGCCGGCCGAGCCTGTCGGCGACGCCGCGCTCGCGGCCGCGCGCGACATCCTCGGCGAGCTGCTGCAGCTCCCCGGCGCCGTGCTGGCGGCATTCACCGTGACCCCGAACGGCGCGCAGCACATCGTGGCCAGAGGCGTGGTGACCGAGGACGCGCTGAACAGCGTGCGGAACAAGCTCGCGGCGTGGATGGCCAAACGCGGTGAATCCGCCGGCGCGCTGAAAACGACGCTCCTCCCGGCGGCCGGCACCGCCCCGGTCAAGGACTCCGACATCCAGAAGGTGTTCACCGCGCCGGTCCTTTCGCAGACGTTCCGCGGTCTCTATCTGACCGCCGGCTTCGCGGACAATCCCGATCGAACGACGCACGAGCTGCTGGCGGCCACGCTGGCGCGGCTGCAGCTGGCCATCGAAGAGGGGACGAGCCGCGAGGCGCTGCAGCGATTCCGGGCCCGCGCCGCGGCCAGGCTCGTGGAGCCGGACTTCACCGCGTATCCCGACCTGCGCCGCCATTCCGAAGCCGTGGCCGCGCGCAGCGCAGCGTTCGCGCAGTACATCGGGCTGTCCGCGGCGGATGTCGAGACGGTGACGCTGACCGCGCTGGTGCACGACGCCGGCATGCGCATGCTCGACTACGACCGCCTCTACCGCAAGCGCGACCTCAGCGCAGACGAGCTGGCGCTGTTGCGCGAGCATGCCGCCGTCGGTGCGGCCATGGTCCAGCCGATCCTCGGCAACGACATCGCGCGGGCCGTCCTCTGCCACCACGAGCGCGTGGACGGCCGCGGCTATCCGCACGAGCTGCAGGGCGAGGAGATCCCGCTGGTCGCGCGCATCGTGCAGATCTGTGACGCGTACGTGGCCATCACCGACCCGGCCACGTACCAGGCCGTGGAGACGCATGCCGACGCCCTGGCAGCGATCGCGCGCGGGGCGGGCGTGCAGTTCGACGCCGAGCTGGCGAACCGGTTCAGCGAGATGGCGAACGTCAGTTAGACGGACGAGGTCGTCGCGCGTAGAATCGAACTATGGAATCCGCGAAGCAGCAGGTTCAGGACATTCTCGAACAGCTGCCCGAAGATGCTTCACTTGAAGACATCCAGTACCACATCTACGTTCGGCAGAAAATCGAGCAGGGCCTCGCAGATGTTGCGGCCGGACGCGTCGCTAGCCACGAAGAAGTCCAGCGTCGGTTGGCAAAGTGGCTTTCGAAGTAGTTTGGGCCGAATCGGCTCTGGCGGCACTGTCCGAAGGTGCATACGGCCCGTGACCTCGCCACATTCGTCGAGGAAACATCCTCGCGCTCGGAATGACAAGCCATGAAGATCGACCGTGACGAGGCCCGGCGCATCGCCGGGCTGGCCCACCTCGAGTTCGACGAGGCCTCCCTCGACCGCCTGGCCGCCGAGATGACGAAGATCCTCGCATACGTCGAGACGCTCCGCGATGTGGAAGCGCCCCAGGCCGGACAGGCAGGATTGCCTGTCCTCCACCAGATGCCTGTCCTCCACCAGATGCGGGAGGACCAGGTCCGCCCGTCGCTCGACCGCGCGGACGTCGAGCGCAACGCGCCGTCCTGGGCCGGCGGGTTCTTCGCCGTGCCGAGAGTCATCGAGAACAAGTCATGAGCGGGATCCTGGAGCTGCCGTGGACGGAAGCGCGCTCTGAGGTGAGCGGCGAAGAGTATTTCGCGGCATCGGCCGCGGCGATCGGGAAGTCGAATCCCGCGCTTCACGCGTTCCTCCATGTCGATGAAGCGGCTTCCGGCTCGGTTCCCATCGCGCTGAAGGACAACATCGTCACGACGCGGATGCCGACGACCTGCGCGTCGAAGATCCTCTCCGGATACCGGTCGCCGTTCGACGCAACGGTGGTGAGGAGGCTGGCCGCGAAAGGCGCGGGCGTGGTCGGAAAGACCAACCTCGACGAGTTCGCGATGGGCTCCTCCACCGAGCACTCCGCGTTCGGGCCGACGCGCAATCCGTGGGACCCCACGCGCGTGCCGGGCGGAAGCTCCGGCGGCTCCGCCGCCGCGGTGGCCGCACGCATGGTCCCCATCGCCCTCGGATCGGACACGGGAGGGTCGGTTCGCCAGCCGGCCGCGCTCTGCGGGGTCGTCGGCGTGAAGCCGACCTACGGCCGCGTGAGCCGCTGGGGCCTGGTCGCCTTCGCGTCGAGCCTCGATCAGATCGGACTGTTCACCAAGACGGTGGGGGAGAGCGCTGAGCTGCTGGCCATCATCGCCGGAAGCGACCCGCTCGACTCGACGACGAGCGCCGAGCCGGTCGACGACTACGCCGCGGACCTCGGGAAGGGCGTGCGCGGACTGCGCGTCGGAGTCATTTCCGAGGCGGTGGACCAGCTCAGCGGCGAGACGCGTGTGAATTTCGACGCCGCGGTCGACGTCCTGCAGCGCGGCGGCGCGACGGTGTCGCGCGCCAGCATCCCCTCGATCGGTCACTCCATCGCCGTCTATTACGTCGTGGCCAATGCGGAGGCGTCGGCGAACCTGGCGCGGTTCGACGGGATCCGCTATGGGCATCGCAGCAGCCGCGCACAGTCGCTCGAGGAGATCTACTTCGAATCGCGAGGCGAGGGATTCGGTCCGGAGGTGAAGCGGCGGATCATGCTGGGGACGTTCGCGCTGTCGTCGGGCTATTACGACGCGTACTACGGACGCGCGCAGCGCGTGCGAGGCCTGCTCGCGCAGGAGCTCATGGCCGCGTTCGGGAAGTTCGACGTGCTGGTGACGCCGACGACGCCGGAGCCGGCATTCCGCATCGGAGAGAAGGTCGGCGATCCGCTGTCGATGTATCTCTCGGATGTCTTCACCGCGCCGGCGAACCTGACCGGGATCCCGGCCATGTCCGTCCCGTCCGGCTTCAGCGCGGCGGGCCTGCCGATGGCGCTGCAGCTCATGGCCGCGCCGTTCGCGGAGCGGGTCATGTTCCGCGCCGCCGGCTTCTTCGAGTCCGAGACGGGATTCTGGAAGAAGACGCCGCCAGCAGCGTAATGGAGCGCGGGTGTCCTCACCCGCGCCACGCAGCATGTATCGCTTCGTTCGCGAATGTGCCGATGTCCGCGCTGCGATGTTCTGTGTTCCAATTCCGCAGTTCGCGTACGTGGCCGCATGCGCACCGCCCGATCACTCCTTCGACTCCGTCGCGGTGCGCGCAAGCATTTCGCGGCACTCTCCGCGCTGGTCGTTTATCACCTCGTCGTATTCCTTCCGGCCCTGGTGACCTCCAGGGTCCTGTCGGCGAACGACATCTATTACGCGCTCCTTCCGTGGAAGGCGATGCGTTCGGTGATTCCCGCCAACGGATTGTTCGCAGATTCGGCGACCTCATGGTGGACGCTGGCCGTACTGGCGCACGCCGAGCCGGCCACGTTTCACTGGAATCCCTACATCGCTTCGGGAGCGCCCGGCTTCGGCACCTGGACGCTCGGCCTGCTCTCGCCGTTCGTCCTTCCGGCGGTGCTTCTCCCGCTCACCTGGTTCTACGCGGTCATCGTCCTTCTGAAGCTGAACACCGCGTTCGCTCTCTCCTACATGTGGCTTCGAGAGGAGCGGATGGGGAAGGCGCCGGCCTCGATCGGCGCCCTGGTGATGGGGGCGGCCGGTGTGTACGTCTGCTGGTGGCTGTGGCCGATGACCAACGCGGTGCCGCTCTACGGCGGACTGCTCTGGCTGATCGCTCGAGCCGTGCGGCGCAAGCGGGTGAAATTCCGGTGGATTCTTCTCCTGGCCATCGGCTTCGCAACGGCCGGATACCCGGCCACCGTCGCGTACGCGTTCTACGCGGCGGTTTCGCTGCTGGCGTTCCTGGCTCTGGCGCGGCGTTGGGTTCCCTCTTTGCGGTTCCTGGCGCGCAGTGCCGCCGCCGTTGTGCTCGCGCTGGCGCTGATGGCGCCGTTCATCGCCTCCTCGGTCCGCCTGCTGCAGGACAGCGGTTACCTCCAGTCGCGGGAGAACGTCAGTTTCGAGTTCGACGCGTATCCGCTCTCGCATCTCGCCGGTCTGATCCTGCCCTACCGTCTGATGGACGACATCGGGTGGGTCGGCGATCCGGCCCTGCGCGGAATCAACAACCTTTTCGAGTCCACCCTCTACATCGGGAAGCTCTCGGCACTGCTGGCACTGGCCGGTCTGCTCCGAAAAGGCGCGGCCAGCCGCTGGTTCTGGGTGCTGTTTCTCGCCATCGTGCTGCTCGCTGCGCTGGCGGTTCCGGCCGTCATGACGGCGGTCGGCTCACTGCCGGGCATTCGCTTCACGCCGCTGACGCGACTCCGGTTTCTGCTGCCTGTTCCGGTGGCCTATCTCGCTGCTGCCGGATGTGCACTCGTTCTGGGCTGGTTGCGGCGCTTCCCGGCCGCCGAGGGAGTGCGCAGACTCCTGCAACTGGTGTTGCCCCTGGCGCTTGCCGCTGAGCTCGGGATCTTCGCGCGTGCGGTGCTCCCCTTCATCGACGCGGACCTGGCGAAGGTTGGCTCCACGCCGGCGCTCACGTTTCTGAAAGCGCAGCCGCGTCCCTTCCGCATCGCCGCCGTCGGAGACTGGCTCGGGCCGAATACGTCCGAGCTGGTGCGGCTCGAGGACGTGCGGAGCCATTTCAGCTCGGAGGCTGCGTACCGGGCAATGCTCGAGCGGATCGACCCCGGCAGCTACGGATCGACCGGGACGTTGATTCTCTTCGACGGCGGCCGGATCCGTCTGGACGACTCGGCGTGGAGTTTTCTGAACGTCAGGTATCTGGTCGACTCCGCGCCGCCGGAGCTGCGGCTGAGAATCACGAGCTCTCTGGTCCCTCTGCGCGCGCAGTCAGGCCAACGCCTGCTCGGCCCTGGCGGGACCTTGAAAGCGCGCCTCCCTCTCTCTCACGCCGCGCCGGCATTCGCGGTGGTTGCCGCTGCCACCCCGGCGGCGCGTGCCCGCCTGGTGGTGCGCGGGCACGACGGAACGGTGATCGAGCGGCGGGAGGTGGACGAGTCAGGCGCCTCGCAGCCGTATTCGTACATCCGCAACGCATCGAACGCCGCGGAAGTGGAGTTGACGGTCACGAGCGGATCGGTTTCGACGATGGTGGACCACACCGGCTCGCTCCTGCTGTACGCGTCGGCCAGTCCTTTCGTGCCCGTCGCTCGCTTCATCGACGGCGAAGTCTTCGAGAACCTCGCCGTCAGGCCGCGCTACTTCCCGCTATGGGACCTGACTTCGGGCCCGGCGGCCGTCACCGATCGCTCGATCGATCTCACGACCACTGCGCTGATCGGCAGCGCGGACGACGCCATCCGGCGAAAAGCGGCCGGGATCGCGCCGGAGCAACGCCGGGCGCGCCTGCATCTGCGGTCGTACGCGGCAGACCGGCATGAGCTCGTGGCCGACTCGCCGGCCGGCTTCTTCCTCATGTCGAGCGAGAAACTGACTCCCGATCTCCGCATCGAATGCGACGGCCGGGCCCTCGATCCCGTTCGCGCCAATGCCGTCTTTGCGGGAGTGTGGGTTCCGGCCGGCCGGCACCTGGTCACATTCGAGCGCAGACTCGGTCGCGGATGGTGGTGGCTGTCCGCCGCCGCCCTGCTGGCCATGGCCATCGTCTTCGCCGCCGGGAGGCGAAGACGCTGACGGGGTGATCATCGCGGCGACTTGGGGCCCCATTTCTCGCGGAAGAGACGCTCGTTGCGAAGGTAGAGCGCGTGCTCCTCTTCTCCCAGTGTTCGCAGCGCGGCGCGGCCCCAGTGGTGGACGAACGCATCCTCGCGGCAGACGGTCCGGTAGCCGGCGGCGTGCAGGCGGTGCGAGTAGTCGTCGTCTTCGAAGAGACCGCGGCCGAACCGCTCGTCGAGCGGGCCGACCTCCTCCCAGGTGCTGCGCCGGATGACCGCGCAGAAGAGGGCCAGCGCCGGAATCTCGAATGCCTCGCCGCTACAGGCGCGCCGCCGCGTCCCGGCGAACGCGAGCATCGACGGCAGCGAGCGGTATCGGGCGCGGACTCGTGCCTCATTTCCGCACGCGTTCGTCACCGGCCCGACCATGCCGACGTCATCCGCCGCGCTCAGTTGAGCGACGAGGAGGTCGAGCCATTGTGGCGTGACCACGACGTCGTTGTTCAGGATGGCGATGATCGGCGCGGACGTCGCGGCGACCGCCTTGTTGCACGCGGCGGGGAAGCCTTCGTTCGACCGGGCCAGGAGCGCGCGAACACGCCCCTCGCCCCTCAGCCACTCGGCGGTGCCGTCGGTCGATCCGTTGTCGGCCACGGTAACCTCGAACGGGGCGCAGGTGGTGAGCCGGAAGATGCTCTCGACGCAGAGGCGCGTCAGCGCCAGATTCTGATGGGACACGATGCAGATCGACACCGCCGCCGTGGTCGCGCCACCGCTGCCGATGGCCTGCGGCATGGTCTGGATCGCCGTTTCCCACTCCGCGGGATCTCCCCACTCCGGCTTTGGCAGCGGCGCGAACATCCGCCGCCGGATCTGTAGAGGGAGAGCGCGCGGCAGGACACCGCGCATGAATCGAAAGGGGTGACGAAGCCGCCAGCTCGAGTGCGAGCGGATCCGCGCCGCGGCGGAACGCTCGCTCACAATCCCCTTCCCGACAGCACCGTCGAGATCGACTGGAGAGAGATGCGCAGGTCCAGCCAGAGTGACCACGCGCAGATGTAGGTCAGGTCATAGCGCAGTTTCGTCTCCGCGTCCGTCTCGTACTCGGACGAGACCTGGGCCAGGCCGGTGATGCCCGGCCGCACCAGCAGACGCAGCGGAAATCCAGCCACCGTGCGAAGCAGCTCTTCGTGGACTTCGATCCGTTCGGGCCGCGGTCCCACCAGGCTCATCTCCCCGCGAAGTACGTTTGCGAGCTGCGGCAGCTCATCGAGTCTGTAGCGCCGCAGCCAGTAGCCGACGCGAGTGACACGCTCATCCCCTTCGCGGACGAGCGGGCGCGCAGCGGATCCGGGTTCTTCCGTTGCCGAGGAGCTGTGCGCGGCGATGAGAGTCCGGAATTTCGCCATCTTGAAGGGACGGCCGAAGCGCCCGGCACGCCTCTGCCAGACCAGCAACGGCCGCCCCTGGTCCACGGCAATGGCCGCGGCGATCGCCAAAAGCAGGGGTGCCGTCAAGGTGAACAGCAGAGCCGAGACGAGGATGTCCGCCGCTCGCTTCAGCGCCGCGCCCGCGCCTGATGCGCCACGGGCGGCGATCTCGACGAGCGGCTGATCGCCGATCCATCCCAGTTTCGTGGAGGAGAGGAGTGAGTCGGCGATTCCGGGAAGGAGGAGATAGCCGCCCGCCCCCCGGATCTGAAACAGGCGAAGGCGGAGAGCGGCATCACCGTCGAGGCAAATCACTTCAGCGGCGTGGAGCAGGCACCGCTGGGCCTCTTCGCTCCCGATGTCGCCGAGACATGGGATGGCGGTTTCACCGGCGCTGGCAGGGCCCGGCGTGACGAAGCCGGAGAACTTCACCGGAATCTCGTTCATGTCGTGGCGCAGCGCGGAGAGGAATCGTTCCGTCTCATCGGGCGTACCGACGAGCAGAGTGTTGCGCGAGCTGAACGGGAGGACGACCGTGAGAAGCCGCCGCCAGCCGAGCAGAAGCCCGGCCTCGAGGAGCGGTTGCGCGAACAGAATGGTTCGCGGGTACGGCCGCTCGATGATGGTCGAGATCAGGGCCAGGAGCGCCACGCGTGTGAGCATGGCCGCGGCCATCATCGGCCGGTGGCGCCTGCTGACGCGAGCGTTGTAAAAGCCATTCACAGCCAGCGCCACCACCAGAGTGGCGGCGGAGGCGGCGAAGTTCACCGCGTCGAGAGGGAACTTCTCCGGTGGCAGCAGCCCTTCGGTCCCCGGAACGTGAAAGTTCCTCCGGATCAGGACGGTGCAGTAGAGGACGAGGACGGCGATGCCGCAGTCTCCTTCGATCGTGGTGAGATCGCGCAGGCTCCGTTCGAGGGACCGGTAGCGGATCATCGGCGGACGGTCTCGAAGCCGGCGAGCGCCCGGAGCTGGTCGAGAGTCTGTTCCCGCGAGTAGTGGACGCGGACGATCTCGCGGAGGCGGACGGCCATCTCTCGAGCCGTTTCGGGATCGTCGATGAGCGCCACCGCCTTCGCGGCCATCTCGGGGCTGGAAGCTGCGCTCCACGCCACGCTCTGCATTGCAGGGACGGCTCGAAGCATCTCCGGACTGGCAATGATGGCACAACCCGATGCCGCTGCCTCGAGCACTTTGTTGGCCTGACCGGTTCCGAATCGCACCGGAAAGAGAGCGACACGAACGCGGCGCACCAGCGACTGGCCGTTCATCGGCGACACAACGGTGATGCCGTTCCGTCCGTCACGGCGAAGAATTGCGCGTGGCGCGTCGGCTCCGGCGATGAGCAGGCGGGCGGCCGGCCTGGCGCTCCGGATGGCCGGCCACACCTCGTCGAGGAGCATCTTGACGGCTTTGCTGTTGGCGAAGTAGGCGAGCCTTCCCCAGAAGCCGAAGTCGAAGTCGCGCTGGCCGGAGTACTCGACATCGACGATGGCGCCCGAAGAGACGACTGCGGTCTCCGCGCCGAAGATGGAGGACTCGAGCTCGCTGACCACCACGAGCCGGTCATACCACGCATGGAGATCGCGCTCGAGCCGGAGCGCCTTCTCGGCTTCCGACGACCAGAACCGCCGCGTCATCAAGCCGCCGGCGCGTGCGCGCTCGGCCATGCCGCGCGAGGACGAATCGATGGCGTCGAGCACACGCAGCGTGGCCCGGAGACTCTCCGACACCCACGGATGGAGCCGCGAGAGGATGACCACGGCCAGGTCGAAGTGCCCGGCGCGGCTGAGCGTTTCCTTCCAGTCGTAGCGGCCTGCCACGACGGTATGCCAGGGCAGTGACGTGATCGCTGCACGAGAGACTGCCGCAGCCGCGGAGCCGGCACGTGCCGGGACGACGATGTGCGAGGCGCCGCTTCCGGCGGGGACGCGGCCCGCCGGCGCGATCAACGACACCTCGGCCACTGCGGCCAGCGCCTCGATCCAGATCGCGGCGCGGAGCCGATCGCCCGTGTAGCCCGGCCACGGGAATCGATACGACAGAACGGCAGCTCTCAACGGTCGTTCGCGCTCAACCATCGTTTCCGCGCCGCCGGCAGAAACGAGATGGCCCGCACCCACGTTCTCACGAGTGTGGAGGCGTTTGTGGTCTTCGCCCATTCAGAGAGATCGGCGGCGGCGGTCAACAGCACCGCGGAGGCCAGCAGGCGCGCGGCGGTGCTCCGTCTGCCCAGAACAGCGATTCCGATGCCGGCGGCGACGCGTGCCGGCAGAGCGAGCGAGCGCGGCCTGCTGAGGAGCTCGGCAGCGAACGAGAGTCCCTGCAGGGGGTCGCGGGCGACGAAGCGGAACAGCTCCGACCGGCGGCCCAGGATCAGCTCGCACTGTCCGGCCAGCCATCGGGCGCGCTGCCGCGCGGCCGCCTCGCTCCCGGCCGGTTTGGTGTCGATGATGACGCATTGCGCCGGCGCGAGGGTGACGCGAAAGCCACGCGCGCCGGCGAGCAGCGACAGCTCCCAGTCCTCGACCTGCGTCCGCAGCTGCGGCACGAGCTCGAGAAAAAAGCGCGGCGTGGCGATCATGCCGCTGCCGCGAAAGCGAGGATTCCATCCCGCGGCCACCTTCGCAGCATCCTCGGCGAACGCGGCTGACTCCGACGAGGCGATGGCCAGGGCCAGGCCGGTGCCTTCCGATTCGATGCGGCACTGCAGCGCGTCGGCGCGCGCGTCCCACTCCAGATCGCGAAAGAAGCCGTCGCAAAGCTGCGTCCCGGCGTCGATGAGCAGGATGGCATCGGCGCTCTCGATGAGCGCGCGATGGCGCGTGGCAAGCCACTCCAGTGCATCCGCTTTTCGGGGACCGGCGGGCTGCTTGACCAGAACCTCCGCACCGGCGGCCTGCGCGGCGGCGGCCGCTGCGGCGTCGTCCCCATCGAGAAGGGCGATGGCACGGACGGCGATGTTGCCGGAGGAGGCGGCTCGAGCAATGGAGTGGAGCGTATCGCCGATGCGGGCGGCGTCGTCGCGCGAGGGGACCACCGCCACCATGCGCCGCGGGCGGTGGAGCGAATCACGACTTCGCGGCCCGGCCGCTCGATGACGAAGCGTCAGCCGGATGCAGGTGTCGATCGTTCCGGGCAGCGCCACGGCCTGCAGCAATGACATCGCCAGCCAGCGAATCACCGATCCAACCTCCAGAAGATGTCCTTCGCCGCGCTCCAGAAATGGTTCGAGAATCGATGATAGCGCCCGCTGAGAAACTCCTTCGCGACAATGGGGACGCGGCGCATGCGCGATTGCGGCAGCGCAGCGCGGATTCGGAGATGGAGATGGCGGTCGCGGAGCGCGTCGATTCGATGCGCTGGCACGTCCGGCAATGACACAAGGCGCTCCATGACGAGCTCCACCTGTTCTGCCCAGAGGGCGAACTGCGAGCGTCCCGTCTTCCGTGACACCTCGATCCATTGTCCGACCCCGCCAACCGCCGGGCCCGCGCCGACCTGCTGCTGCTCGTGCTTCCGATAGTCGATGAGCGGTTCATCGAGCGCCACCACGCGCGTGGAGGCCGACAGCACCAGGGCGATCCATTGATCGTGCAACATGCCTTCGATCCGCGGGATGGGGAGCACGCGGGCGAGAGCGCCGGCGCGAAGCGCCATCGTCGCTCCCGTCGCCACATTGTGCACTGTGAGCACATCGAAGGCCTGACCCGCCGCCACCAGACGGCGTTCTGCAGGAGTGAAGGCGATGTGGTCCCAGAGCGTCTTCGACTGCACCGACCCGTACTCGTCGATCTGCCGGGCGTTGGTGAAGACGCAGG
Source organism: Thermoanaerobaculia bacterium (assembly GCA_035544675.1). Lineage (GTDB taxonomy): Bacteria > Acidobacteriota > Thermoanaerobaculia > Gp7-AA8 > Gp7-AA8 > DATKCA01. The sequence continues at coordinate 15,711 of DATKCA010000193.1, forward strand.
TGATCGTGCGATCTCGTGCGAAGACGCCCTCCATCGCGGCGAGCTTGTCCTTCCGCCAGACGTCATCCTGGTCCGACAGAGCGATGACGTCTCCCACGCAGGCCGAGATCGCCTTCTCGAAGTTGCCGGCCACCCCCAGCCTCTTTGCATTGCGAATCACGTGGACGGGGAACACGGCCGTGGCTGAGAAGGCGTCCAGGATCGCAGGCGTGCCATCGTCGGAGCCGTCGTCACACACCACCACCTCATCGGGCGGGCGCGTCTGCCCACGCACGCTCTCCAGTTGATCGCGGAGAAAACGCTCGCCCTGGAAGGTGGACATGGCCACGGAGATTTTCATCGTCGTTTCGGGCCGGTCAGTATAGAAGGGCGTCCGGCCGGGGAGACGCGATGTTGCGATGAAGCAGCGCGCTCGCGTATGTTCGCGCCCCATGTCCGGAGAGGAGAAGCCGCCCGCGCAACCCGGATCACTTGCTGCGCCGGTGGTCTCGTCCGGGACGGCCTTGCTGCTGCTCATCGCGCTGGTCGTCCGGTTCTACTCGCTGGGCGGCCCGTTCCTGGAGCGGCCGGAAACGATCTATGACCACGTGTGGCCGACCCGCCATCCGACCGTGGATGCGATCCTCGCTGTCCGCGGTGCCCGGCCGTTTCTGCCACCAGGGGCGGAGGTAACGATCATCCGCCCGTCCATCCTGCCGGAGTGGGAGCCGACCGACTTTGCGACGGCGGTGGGGCTGCTGCCGGAGCACCGCGTGGTGTTGCCGCACTCGGTCGCCCGGAACGGGCCCGACTACGTCATCGCCATCGGCAGACCCCTGAGCGCTCGCGCTCTGATATTCGTGCATCCGCGCTATCGGCTGATCGCCGGCTTCCGCGGCGGGGCGCTGTACCGGAAGGACGAAGGCGCTTGATCGTCACGATCACGGCATTTGTCGCCATCGCGGGACTGCCGCTTTGCGGGTTGTGGGCGTTGCCCTTGACCGGTGTCAATGTGCTCGAACGCGGGAGGGCTCTGGCCGTTGCGGGAGCGGCCGGCGCGCTGGCCCTCTCCGTGGCGATGTGGCTGCTGTCGCTGGCCGGCATACCGTGGACCCGGCCGCTTCTCCTGGCCATCGCGGTGGCCCTGGCGGGAGCCGGCTGGTACGCGGCCCGTGGCGTCCTGGAGTGGCCGCGCCGCTGGAGGCCCTCCTGGACGACTGCGGCCGCCGGCCTCTTCGTGGCCGTCTCGGCATACGGCGTGGCCACGGTGCGCTCGAGCAGCGGCGATCTTCAATACTTCTGGGGACCGAAGGCGATCCGATTCGCCGCGGCACAGAAGGTCGACGCTCACTTCCTGGGCGATCCGAACTACTTCCGTCTCCATCCTGACTATCCGCCGCTGATCCCTCTGATCTACGCGTGGTCAATCCTGGTCGCCGGTCGTTTCGCCTGGATGGCCGTCCTGATGATCACGCCGGTGCTGCTGGCAGCGTCTGTCGCCGTGATCCACGGAGGCAGTCGCTGGATTGCCGTTCTGTCGGCGGCGACACTGGCCCACACCTTCGCCGTGAGTTATGCCGCCGGAGGCGCGGATGTGCCACTCGTATTCTTCGAGGTGCTGACGCTCGGCGCGCTGACGTTTCCGCGAGATTCGCGATCGTCCACCGCCATCGCCGCGATCGGAATCGCCGGCGCGGTCTTCTCGAAGGTCGAGGGGACCACGTTCGCCATCGCCGTGATCATCGCCTTGATCGTGGCGCGGCGTGACTCCAGATCCGTCGTCTCGATGATCGCTCCGGCCGCCGTGCTCCTCGGCTCCTGGCTGCTGTTCGCCGGCCACTTCGGGCTGATCGATGGCTATGCGATGGCGGGCAGACCGATGGTGGCGGAAAACATCGGCAGGGTGTTGGCCGCGGTGGTCTGGGCGGCCAGCTACGAGATCTACTGGCTCCCCTGGATCGCCCCTCTCGTCATCATCGCCGCCGGCGACTACCGCCGTGCTTTTCTCCCTCTGACGGTCTCGGTGCTGACCCTCGCCGCCATCGTCTACTTCTACACTCATGCGGACGATCCTGCATTCTGGATCGCCAGCTCTGCACAGCGGGTACTGCTCACGCCACTGGTGGCATTGCTCGTGGCGGCCGCCGCCGCCAGTGGAGAGGGAGGCCGGCAGGGTCAAGCGAAGACGCCGGCGGAGGCGCCCGTAGAGACGACAGCGGCAGCCACCAGATAAACGAACGCGCCTACGGCCAGCGCCGCGTTGAGACCGGAGGGCTACCGTCAGGGCCATGGCGGCGAAAAATCCGAGCACCGATACTGCAGCGGCCGGAGCAGGACGGCCGGTCGCCACCGCCTCCCTTTTGATTCTCCTCGCCGTTCTGATCGCGGCGATGCGGTTTCACACCTACGGCGAGCCACTCGAGCGCGACATCACCCTCTACGCAGTGATCGCTCACGAGATGCTGTCGGGCCGCGAGCTCTATTCGGATCTCTGGGACCACAAACCGCCGGCGGTCTTCGTGGCCTACGCCGCCGCGGAGGCCGTGGCCGGCTACGGACGGGCCGCGATCTTTCTTTTGAACGTCGCCGCGTCGGCGGCCTCGCTGGCGGGCATCTGGCTGATCAGCCGCCGGATGTCCGGACCGGCGCCGGCAGTGGTCGCTGCCATCCTCTGGACGTTCGTTTCGGGTGACCTGCATCTGGAAGCCAATCAGCCGAATACCGAAGTCTTTCTCAACGCACTGCTCGTCTGGGGAGTGGCGCTGATGGTGAAGGAGCCGGGCCGGCGCGCCGCCGTATTCGCTGCCGCCGCGCTTTTCGGCGCCGCCTCCCTGTTCAAGCACGTGGCAGTGTTCCCGGCGGCGTTGATCGCGTTCGCGTCCGTCTCCGGCAGCAGGGGCCGCGGCCGGTTCGCGCCGCTGCTCACGATCGGCACCGCCGGATTCCTCATGTGGGCCGGGGTGTTCGCCTATTTCGCCGGCACCGGCCGCGGCGGGGACTTCTACCGGGCGGTCATTGAGACCAACGTCTTCTACGCCGGTAGCGCGGTGAGCGCGCCGCGCGCCGTGATGATGATCGCCCTCGCGGCCGCGGCGTTCGCGCTGATCGCCCGCGCAACCGCCCTCGATCGGCAGCAGGCTGTCTTCACTGCCTACTGTGCCGGGACACTCCTGGCGGTGGCCGTGCAGCCGCGGTTCTTTCCTCACTACTTTCAGCTTTGGCTGCCGCCGGCAGCGATCGCTGCCGGGCACATTGCCAGCCGGCTGCGGCACACGCGATGGGGATCGGGTGCGGTCGCGGTGTCCCTCGTTCTGGTTTGCGCGTTCGAAGCTCGACACTACCTTCTGCCCGCGGAGCGCTGGTCAGAGATCAAGTACGGGCCGATCTTCATCGCTGCCGCGAACGCCGCCCCGGACGCAGCGAGACGTGCCGGCCCGGGGAGCCTCTACGTCTGGGGAAGCGAGCCGGCGTTCTATTTCATCGCGGAGAAGTCGCCGCCTGCCGGTGTGATCCTGCATTACCCGCTCATGCAGGGGCCGCAGGCGGAGGAGCTCACCCGCCGCACGGTCCGCGATCTGGAGAAGGCCCGTCCCGAACTGATCGTCCTCAATGAAGAGGTGAGGATGGACCACGACGTGCCTCGCTGGATTCTGAGGCGATATGACATCCTCGCCGTCGCTGCGCCCGCGCCTTTTCGCTTCCTGGCTCGCCGATCAGAGATGGGCGTAGAAGCCGGCCGACAGCCGGCGAAAAACCAGCCAGCCGATGACCAGAGCGCCGGCCGCGCAGATCGATGAAACCATGAGATCGCCGGCCGCGGGGATCCGGCCGCTGTAAATCGGATCGCGACAGATCTGAAGAAGGTAAAACATCGGGTTCAGCCTGATGATCCACATGTACTGCTCCGGCACGATGCTCATCGGATAGAAGATCGGCGCCAGGTACATCAGTCCGAGGACGGCCACCTGATAGGTCTCCTTGACGTCGGCGAAGTACACCGACAGCGAGGACAACGCCAGCGAGATGCCCAGCGTGAAAAGGCCGAGGATCAGGAAGCTGACCGGCAGAAAAAGAATGGTCACCGGGATGGGCGCGCCGGTCAGCAGCATCAGCGCCAGCAGCGGGACGCAGGAGAGCAACAGGTTGGCCATTCCCGAAAACGTCGCCGCCACCGCGAAAATGCTTTTGGGGATGCGCACCCTCTTCATCAGCGGTCCGTTCCACGCCATCGCCGCCATCGAGTTGACGGTTGTCTGGGAGAAGAAGATCCACGGGAGGTATTGGGAAAGGAAGTAGATCTCGTAGTGCTCGATGGCGAACCGGAAAAACGCCGAGAAGACCAGGGTGAGAACGACCATCATCAGCAGGGGGTTCAGCATCGTCCAGAGGAACCCCAGGACGGAGCGTTTGTAACGGATGGTGAGATCCCGCAGGACGAGACTGCTGAGCAGGTGATCGTGCCCGGCGATGTCCCGCAACTCGCCGGCCAGGCTCAGCCGTGACCCGGCCGCGTTCTCGAACTCGATGACAGGGCGGAGCGAGCCGGAGGCAGGTTCCTGCGGGATGGGAGCGGGCCTGCTCATGACTGGACGCGCGCCACCACGTAGAAGCCGCGTGCAGTAAGGCTCCCATGATCCGCGGACGCTCCGTGATCGGAGAGAGCCTCGAAGAGACGGCTGCTCTCCTCGAGTGAAAACTCCGGCTGCCGCTCGACCGACAGGATCTCCCATCCGTTCTGCTCGAGCAGTTCACGAAGGGAACGCTCGGTGTAGAAGCGGAGGCTGCCCGCCGAGACCACTCCCGCGTAGCCGTAATCGAAGCGACCCTGCAGCAGGTCGGCTACCACCGGCCAGCTGCCGATATTGTGAACGCTCAGAACGAGCTCGGCGCCGCGGTTGGTGAGTCCTCTCAACCGCTCCAGGAACGCCGCCGGATCGGCGATGGATGCGAATCGTTCCCCCATGACGATGGCGTCGAAGGTGTCGTCGAGAGCGAGAAGCCCTTCCTCGGCCGATGAGGCCATGACGAGGCGGTCGACGTTTTTCTTCGTCTCGGCAGTGCGGAATCCCGGCGTCTCCATCCCGGTGACGCGGCAACTCTGGCGTTTTCGCAGCTCCACGGCGAGAAGGCCGGCACCGCATCCGACATGGAGGACCGATTGCGCTCCCGGATCGATCCGGGCCATGAGATCGGTGCGGACGAGCGAGGAAAAATCGAAGAACCGGTTCACGAAGGTCTTCGGCGCGATCGCGACGATCCGCCCGGCCAGCGCCTCTCTGGCTGGCCGCCTCTCGTCGCGGAACGCTTCCGTGCGCGCCAGAAACACGCCGGGATCGGCCGCGCCCCACTCGATGCTCGTAGAGGGTTCCTGGCTGGCCTCGAACGTCCGCGATACGTTCTCGAACTGGCGCAGCGTGGCATATGGATGCGGAGGGTCACGCCTTTGCCGCGGCTCTTCAGAGAGGTTTGCGAGCGGCACCGCCGCCGATGCCGATGGCTGTTCACGCAGCGCGGCCTCGAGCAGTTCGAACAGGTTCTGCGGCGGCACCATCACCGGATCGGTGGCGACGAGCACCAGCGGCGAGTGGACTCCTTTCAAGACCTCCGACAGAGCGTCGGTCCCGACATACCTGAACGCGGAGTGGCCGCTGCCCGCGATGCGACGCGCGGTCGCCGCCGCGTAGCGGGACTCGAAGGTGGCGTCGTCGAAATCGGGGAACAGGACGTTGGGAACGGCGGCGCGCACCGGCGGGACGGCCGTGCTGACCGGTCCGGCCTTTTCGACTGCGATGGAGGAGCGATCGTGCCGCAGCTCATGGGGCGTCATCTTTCTCTCGTACCAGCGGACGACATCGGAGGGACTGCCGCGAACGACGATGCGTCCTTCATCCAGACAGATGGCCTCGTCGCACAACTTCTCGATGGAACCGAGGTCATGGGAGACGAGAAACATGGTGCGGCCGCCGTCGCGGAAGCTGCGGATCCGCGCTTCGCATCGCTCGTGAAATGCAGCGTCGCCGACCGAGAGGATCTCGTCGATCAGAATGACATCGGCATCCACTGCTGTGGCCACGGAGAACGCCAGGCGGGCCACCATTCCGGTCGAGTAGGTGCGCAGCGGAAGGTCGATGAATTGGGCCAGGCCGGAGAACTCGATGATCTCGCCGGCGCGCCCGGCCATGGTGCGGCGCGATCGTCCCAGGAGCGCGCCATTGAAGAAGATGTTCTCGCGCCCGCTGAGCTCGAAGTCGAATCCCGTGCCGAGCTCGATCAGCGGTGCCACCGAGCCGCGAATGACGGCGCGCCCATGAGAGGGAGTGAGGATTCCGGCAGCGACGCGAAGCAGCGTCGACTTTCCCGCTCCGTTGGGGCCGATGACACCGAGACATTTTCCGCGGTCGAGCTCGAGCGAGACGCCGGAGAGCGCCGGAAACCAGCCCACATCGGCCGTCCCTTTGGCCTTCCGTACGATCCACTCTTTCACGAACGGGATGCGCGCGGCAGGAAAGCTGACACCGACGTCGTGGAATTCGAGCGCCTTCACCTCATCGTCGAGCGTAGCATGCAGACGAACGCTCACGCTACGCGCCGCCGTCACGGCCGTGGCAGCATCGATCGGTACGTCTGTTCGGCGTCCATCGCCTCCGCCGCAAGCGACCTGTCGAAGCGGACGGCCCTGCTGAAACTCTCGTGCGCGGCTTCCGGTCTTCCGGCAGCCAGCTGCGTCACGCCGCGATTCAGGTAGATGTGTGCGGTCGGCTCGAGGCGAAGAGCCTCGTCGTAGGCGGCGATGGCCTCCTGGTAACGGCGCAACACGCGGTAATTGGCCGCCTTCAGCACGTGGATCTCCGGATCGAGCACGGACGGATAGCTGAGGCGCTGAAGCCGCTGCAGGTTTTCGCGCGCCATCGCCGCCGCCTCCCGCTCCGGACCGAGAAGCGCGGCGTTCGTGATCGCCGCCACCTCCCGTTTCGTGAGGTTGGCGCGATACGGCTCGGCCACGAAGTACCAGAGCAGAACGATGGCCATCGCGCCCACGGACACCGCAGCGGCCGTCTTAGTGCGCGTCACGGCCACTCCGCCCGGCACAGATGCCGGCGAGGTAACTATAGGTTCCGATCGTGACGGCCAGCCGCAGCGGACTCTGCGCCAGCGCCAGAACGAACAGGGAGATTGCAAGCGGCGCGGCGAGAAGGCGGACGATCTCCGCTGAGGGGGGAGCGCGCCACGAGAGCCGGGCCAGCCCGGCCATCGCCATCACGAAAAGCGCGTAGCCGGGAAGACCGCTCTCCGCCGCCACCTGCAGATGATCGTTGTGGGCCTCCTCGAAGACGTCCGGCGAGCCTCCGTCATCGAGAGTGCCGAGGTGCTTCTCCGCGGCGATGATCCGATGATCGAAGTACTCCTTGCGGAACAGCCCCGGTCCGATTCCGGTGAGAGGATTTCGCTGGATCATCTCGCCGGCCGCCAGAAATGCAACGAGCCGCCGCGTCAGCAGGTCGTCCCAGGCGCGCCTCTCCACGGCCTGGCGGAGAGCGGCCAGGCGTTGCCGGAGCGGGGCGGATGCAGTCACGGCGGCGGTGGCTGCCACCGCCACCAGAAGTAGCGCGGCCAGGCCCTCCTTCCGGGAGCGGAGAAAGGCCAGCGGAATGACGGCGGCGGCGAACGCGGCGATGGCCGTGATCGTGTTGCTGACCACGATTCCGCCGGCCAGCACCACCAGGACGGCCAGCGCCATGGCGCGCGACCGCGGCCGGCCTGCCACGCAGAACATGGCCATCGCGCAGAGAGCCGGTGCCACGAGAAAGTTTCCGACGTCGTTCCTGTTTCCCAGCAGCGAGACCGGTGAGACGCGCGCGATCATGTCGTCGGCGATTCCTCCGATCAGGATCGTGTTGATGGACCGGTTCCATGAATCTTTCGTCTCCACGATGGCCAGGGCGGCGATGATCAGCGGCGCCGGGAGCACGATCCATAGCGCCGCCGGACGGGCCGCGGCACCTCGCGCGGCCATGAAAACCGAAATGCCGGCCAGCACCGTCAGAACCGATGGGGCACTCATGGGCAGGTCGTGCGATGTCAGTGAGGTGATGACCGTCCATGCGCCGATGGCGATGAGCACAGCGGAAGAGAAGGCGCTGCCCGGGCCGGCGTTCTTCGCCCGCCCGTGAAGAAGGAGCGAGGCCGCGGCGAGCGCGAGCAACACGATGCCTTCTCCACGGAGCAGCAGCAGCTTTGGCATGCGGAAGGGATCGCGGCCGGCGGGGGAGATCCAGAGGGGGATGAGGAGCATGCCGGTAGCCAGAACGAGCCACTCGACCGCGGCCAGGCGCGACTCGTTCGGCGCAGGGATGAGGTGGGGGCGAGGTGGTCTGCGCATCTCGACGCGCTTTTGGAGACCCGAACGGCTGAGCCTCGGTGACGCATTGTCGCAACTTTCATGGCACGACGCTCGCCGACCTTGCTAGAATCGGTCTCACTCAGCAAGTTCTCATCACCCATCATTCCCCTTTTCTACAGGGGCGGAAGGATCGCGCGCGTGCGCAAGACCGTCTTTGCGGCCCTGATGATCGCGTTTTTTTTCACCGCCGAGGGCGAAGCCGCTCAGCCTGCGCCGCGGGGATCGTTCGAAGAGGTCATTCGCGTGGCGCCGCTGGGCCCGCAGGCGCGGCGCACTCCCGTCTGGCGGAACGTCGCCATCGGCGTGACCGGGGTGGCCTCTCCCGCGGCCAGCGCGCCGGCCATCGCCTTCTCCGTCCGCCCTACGGTGATCACGGCTGGCGAAAAAGCCACGCTGAACTGGGGGACGGAGAATGCGACGTCGGTCCACATCGACCCCGGCATCGGGCCTGTCCTGGCCAGCGGATCCCAAGACATTTTTCCAGGCTCCACGACCGAGTACACGTTGACCGCGGAGGGCCCCGGCGGCCGGGCCACGGCGACGGCGACCGTCACCGTGAACCTTCCTCCCCCATCGATCACGTTCTCGGCCTCGCCGCCGGCGGTGACTGAGGGCGAGAGCTCCACGCTGACGTGGAGTACGAGCTTCGCGGACACGGTGATCATCGACAACGACGTGGGGCCGGTCTCGTCGTCGGGACTGCGGCGTGTGACGCCGGCCAGGACCACGAAGTACACGCTCACGGCCTCGGGCGCGGGCGGCGAGTCACGAAGCGAGACGACCATTACCGTCAACCCACGCGCGGAGAAGCCGGATCTCGTCCCGGCGGTGACCTCAGTGACGCCATCGCGCCTGGTCGCCGGCGAACAGGCCAGCGTCGTGGTCACCGTCACCAACCAGGGGAGCGCCCTGGCCGGAGGCTCGACCGCGCGGATCCTGTTGTCGTCGAACACGATCTTCGATCCCGCCGACGTCGTTCTGGGCTCCCAACCTGTGCCGCCTCTGGCGGTGCGCGCATCGGCAACCCTGGTCGTGCCGGTGACGATTCCGGCGGGCACGCCCAGCGGCCAGCTGTTCATCCTCGTAGAGGCCGATTCGGCCGCGATGGTGGACGAATCCGACGAGACGAACAACACCGGCTACAACGGTGTGACTGTCGATTCCCAGCGGCAGCCTGCGTCGATCGTTGTGGAGAACCTGCCGCGGGGGATGGTGCAGGCCGCCGATTCCGCTGGAGGTGTCGATTCGTACACGCTCCGCAACGACGGGCAGTCTCCCACCACGATCACCCTGACGCAGTCGGCGGCGTTCTTCCAGCAGTCGCCGGTCTCGTTCACGCTCGTTCCCTCTCAGAGCCAGGTCATCGCCATCACCGCTCTGGCGCGGCCGGCCGGTCTGTTCGACGGATTCTCCGTGCCGTCCGGAGGGGGAGTTCCGGCGAACCTCCAGATACCGATCCGCCTGCTGTCCAGCCGGCCGCCCGAGGCTCCTCCCCGAATCGTCCCGGTGAACGCGCGCATCGAGACGGTGGCGCCCGCCGATCAGAATCCGACGGCGCAGGTCACCTATCGCAACATCGGCGGTTCGCAGTTCGAAGGCATCGCCGTTTCCGACGTGTCATGGATCGTGCCGGCGAACGAGATCCTGCGGATCTCCCCGGGAGAGGAGAAGAACCTCACCATTACGATCGTGCGCGCCAATCGCCCCGACGGCGATGCGCCGGTCGGAGGTGTGCTCGGAACGCTCAGTCTCCGTTTCCTGGCCAGCCAGGGGACAGGTCTGCTGCGGCAGTCGGTCGATGACGAAGGCGGCACGGGGGACGACGTCGATGTGTTCGATGTGGTCCTGGCGACGCCGAAATTGCAGAACGTGCCGCTGTTGCCTCCGGGCCAGATCGCGTACTTTCTACCCGGGCTGAGCGGAGCCGACAATGCCCCGATCATCGACCTGCTCATCGGCAATCGCCGGGCCGCTGCCTCCCGGGAGGTGAGCCTCTATCTCTCGACGCCGAGCTCTACGCGACTGGTCACGCCGAGTGTGCCAGGGAACTCGGTGGTGGCGTTTCCGCGTGTGGCCCGCAATACGTTCGGCGCCGACGTCCGCGGCGGCTCGTTGCAGATTCGCGGCGGTGGAGAAGAAGACATCGCCGTGTTGAGCGTCCAGCTCGTCACCGTCGGATCCGCCAGACGACCCGTTCACGTGCCGATGCTTCGGTCCGATCTCGGTGTCACGACCGGGAAGCGCATCGTTCTGGCAGGTGTCGGACGAACTGCGCAGAACTCGGCCACCATTTACGTTCAGGAGGTAGGCGGGTTCAGCGGCGAAGTTCGCCTGGAGCTCCTCGATACGGCAGGGCGGACTCTGGGAACGCGTTCCCACTCGATCTCCCCCTTCTCGTTCGTCGAGATCACCGATGTCCCGCCGGGCACGGCGACGGCGCGCATCGAGAATGCATCGAACGGTCAGGCGCGCCTGGGCGCGTATGCCCTGGTGAACGACAGTGCCGCCGGTGGAGTCTTCATCGTCACCGATATCGTCCGCGCCTCCGAGCCGCCCGCGGACTCTCACGTCATTCCGATCGTTCCAGCGCGGAACGGATCACTGACGGGCGAGATTTTCGTCTCGAACAATACGGATGCTTCGGTCGGGCTTCTGGTCGAGACGGTCGCCGCCGCGGCATCGTCGCCCCGGCGGCGAATCGTGCCGCGCTCGAGCGAGAACGATGCTTCCCTGAGGATGAGCAACAGCGAGACCGCCACGTTGTCCATCGAGGCCCGGAAGACCGCCAGAGTGGAAGTGAAGGTCTCCGCCCCGTCCTATCTCATTCTCAGAGCGCCGGCGGAATCGATCAGTGCCAGCGGCAGGATCGCCATGGTCTCCGCGGGCGCGACATCGCCGCGGACGTCGATGATCTCGGCGCCGGTGACGCGCTCCCTGGCATACGGGGAACAACGCCGCTTCGTCGGTGTCGACGACGCATCGGCGCTCAGCGTGGAGCGGCGCGCCTCCGGCACGTCCCTGACTTCTCTGCTGCTGATCGAGACGGCCAACCAGACAGCAACGGTTCGCGTCGGCCTCAGCTACACCTACGCTGCCGGCCTGAAGGCGTCAGCAGACTCGTTCATATCGAAGAACTTCGAAGTCTCCCCCGGTCAGATGCTCGTCATCGCCGATCTGGCGCGGGCCGTCCTCGGCAGCGAGCAGCGCGACAAACTCCCTGATCTGCGCGGAATGCAGGTCGAGGTCGAAGTCGTCAGCGGCAGCGGGCGGGTGGCACCGTTCGTTCAGTCGGTGGACAACGGAACAGGGAATGTCGTGATCAGGGGAGAGTAACCCGAGCCCGGGCACGAGCCCGGCCTTTTCGTTCCCCCGCCCCAAAGCCGGGCTCGGGCTCGGGCACGGGCTCGGGCTCGGGGACGGGAAAAATCCTTCCACCTGCTACAATTTCTCCGTGCGTAAGTGGTGGGTGTGGCCCCTGTTGTACTCCCTCGTTTTCCCGCTCACCCTCACCGCGGCGGAATCGGCGAGAGACGCCATTGCCTCCGCGCCCGTCTCGTCCGAGCTTCGGGCCATCCTCACCGCCGACTACGAGATCGAGATCGTCGTCCAGCCGCATCCGGGCGATGCGTGGACGCGCCTCGCTCTCCGTGTGACCGGTGACGCGTCGCGCTGGGAAGAGATCGCGCAGCTCAACGGCGCCGATGACACGCTGATCGCCGGACGCGCGGTGCGCGTCCCGTTCGCGGCGGCGCGGCCCGAGCTGCGCCGGAAGATCATCGAGTCCCTGTTCCCGAGAGACCGTTCCACGCCCGCCGGATGGAAACACACCGTCCTGGGCGGCCGCGGAATCGAAGGGGAGTCGCTCTGGAAGATCGCCGAGTGGTTCACGGGCGAGGGCGCGAATTACTCCGCCATCCGGAAAGCGAATCCGAATCAAGGTCTGTCGACCCGGCCTGGTGACGTGATCCTCGTACCAAAACGGTTGCTCATCGCCGCTTTCGGCGGTGAGTCGGAGGGGGAGAATGCACAGAAGACAGCAGAGGTACGGAAGCAGGAGAACCATCAGGCTGAGCGCTCATCAACGGATGAAGACGTACCGGAGGCGGCTGCGGCTGCCCTGGGACAGCCGGCGCTGACGTATGAGCGCAAAGCTTCCGAGCCGTACGCCGTCTACAGGCTGCAGAAAGGGGAGGCGCTCTACTCCTCTGTTGCGATCCGTTTCAGCGGCCGCGTCTACTCGCCCGACGTCGGGGACGTCCTCGAACAGATCGTGAAGTTCAACCAGATCGAAGATGTCTCCAGGCTGCCGGTCGGGTACCCGGTGCGCATCCCGCTCGATCTGCTTCTGCCGGAGTATCTGCCGGCCGACGATCCCGAGCGCGTAGCCGCCGAGCGCTCCAAGCGCGCCAGCGCCAGAGTGGCCAAGCGCACGCGCGCGGTGAATCTGTCGGGCGTCCACGTCATTCTCGACGCCGGACATGGCGGGCGCGACGTCGGCACGATTCACGACGACGTCTGGGAGTCGGTCTACATGTACGACGTGACGCTGCGCCTCAGGAAGCTTCTGGAGTCGAAGAGCGGGGCGCGCGTCACCATGACCACGCGCTCGAAGCAGGCAGGCCTCGATCCTTCCAGGCGTGACGTGATCAGCCAGTATCAGGATCACTACGTCCAGACCACGCCGGCGTACCCGCTCGAAGACGCCATCGTCGGCGTGAACCTGCGCTGGTACCTGGCCAACTCGATCTTTCGCAAGGCGCTCAAGTCGGGCGTGCCGCGCGAGAAGGTGGTCTTCCTCTCGCTCCACGCCGACTCGCTCCATCCGGCCCTGCGGGGAGGGATGGCCTACATCCCCGGCCAGCGATTCGTGCAGGGGAGCTACGTGAAGAAGGACGCGGTCTACCTCGCTCGCGCCGAAGTGCGGGAGAGACCGCTGGTCAGCCACTCCGAGAGCGAAGCGCTCCTGGCCGCGGGGCTGTCGCGGGATCTGGCCGAGTCGATCATCGAGTCGTTCCGCCGCGCCGGCCTGGCGGTGCATCCATTCAATCCGGTGCGCGACAACGTCGTGCGCGAGCGGCGCGAATGGGTCCCGGCCATCATCCGCCACAACATCGTTCCCACCCGCGCCCTCCTGGAAGTCTGCAACCTCGGCAACCCTCGCGACCGGGAGCTGATCAAGACCCGCGCGTACCGCCAGAAGGTGGCCGAGGCCATTTATCGGGGGATCGTGGCGTATTACGCCGACGCACCCAGGCCCGATGCGCGGCAGGCTGCTCGTTAGTCCTTAGTCCTTCCTTGGTCCTTAGTCCTTAGGCCTTAGGAGACCACCACCCGCCCACGAAGGCAGCACATCCCCGGTCGTTCTCCTAAGGACTAAGGACTAACGACTAAGGACTAAGGACTAAGGCCTAAGGACTAAGGAAGGACTAAGGAAGGACTAAGGAAGGACTAAGGACTAAGGCCTATAATTTTGGCGCGACATGCGTTCTTTCGAAGGGGATCTCAACGCCGATGGGCTGCGCTTTGCCGTGGTGGCCAGCCGGTTCAACGACGAGATCGTCTCGGGCCTGCTCGATGGCGCTGTGACGTGCCTGTTGCGGCACGGCGCGGCGGACGAGGCGGTCAGCGTGGTCCGCGCCCCGGGCGCATTCGAGATTCCCACGGTGGTCCAGCGGCTCATCGAGACGAGAGACTACGACGCGATCGTCGCCGTCGGCTGTCTCTTGCGCGGCGAGACGCCGCACTTCGACTTCATCTCCTCGCAGGTGACCACGGAGCTCTCGCGCGTCGCCGCCGGCGCCTCGTTCCCCGTTGCCTTCGGCGTGATCACGGTCAATACCCGCGAGCAGGCCGTGGCGCGCTCCTCGTCCGGGAGTGGTAATAAAGGATGGGAGGCCGCTCTGGCCGCGATCGAGATGGCCAACCTGTGGCGTCAGATTCGCAATGTGAGGAAGTAGATGGGAGCCCGTCGGAAGGCACGCGAGCTGGCACTGCAGATGTTGTTTCAGCACGACATGGCGGGCAACGAGCCGGACACCATCATCGAGACGTTCGAAGAGCTGCAGAAGTCCAAGCCCAACACGCGCGAGTTCGCCACGAAGATCTTCCGCGGCACGGTCGAGAACCTGGCCGGCATCGACGACATGATCATCGCCCAGGCCGACAACTGGCGCCTGGAGAGGATGGCCGTGGTGGACCGCAACATCATCCGCATGTCGGTCTACGAGTTCCTGCACGAGGATGCCACTCCGAAGCTGGTCATCATCGACGAGGCCATCGAGATCGCCAAGAAATACGGCACCCAGAAGTCCTCGCAATTCATCAACGGAATCCTCGATGGCATCCTGAAACGTTACAATTTGCAGGGTGCGTAGAACGAGGGCCGGCGTTCGGGATGCGAGGTTCCGACTGTGAGCCTTCTCGGACGTTTAGAGGACCTCTCCCTCACTGACATCGTCCAGATCGTCTTCCTGAGCCGGCGCACCGGCGTCCTGGAGATCGAGAACGACAAAGGACGGCACACGGTCCTCTTTCGCCACGGTCTGGTCGTCAACGCCTCCGCTCCGGACCACACCGATCTCATCAGCTTTCTGCAGAAGCGGGGGATCGCGTCCGCGGAAATGGCCATCGTGCTGCGTAAGATGGAGGACAGCGGCATCCCGGGCGGCACGGCCGCCATCGAGATGAACGTCATCGCGAAGGAAGAGCTGGGTCTTGCCATCCGCGACCGCATCCTCGACGTGGTCACGCCTCTGCTGCAGAGCCGGGAGGGCGAGTTCAACTTCCTCCTCATCGACTCGATGAACGCCGTCGACATCGAGTACGACCCGGACTCCATCTTCGAAGATGGCGGCTTCTCGCCGCAGAAGATCGTCGCCACGGACGGGGAGAAGCTCAAGCCTCTGCGTGGACTGGAGGAGTCGCTCAGGGCCGGCAAGGCGCTGTTGCGGGGAGATGCGCCCGAGCAGAAGCCGTCGCTGGATGTGGGGTTGAGTGGAGCGCCGCCGACCCCGGCGGCCGTCCCACCCGAAGGCGCCGCCGCGGTCGGCGGCGCTCCACAAGACAACGTCGTCCCGTTCCGGTCCCGCGAGGAATCCATCCCGGAGCTCGATCCCGACGAAGAGACGCTCCGCGTGCCGGCGCGCTCGACCCCGGCCAGCGGCCAGTTCAAGGTCGCGGGGGGCCTGTTCGAGATCGAGTCGCCCGACGCCGTGTACCGCAACGTCGTGCTGTTCGAGCACAACCCGCTCGTGCGAGTGGCCGCGAAACGCGCGTTCGGCAAGCACAAGATCAAGATCTTCCAGTTCGGATCTCTGGAGGACGTCCGCTCGGCCATCACGGACCTGTTCCGCTCCAACAGCTTCTTCGTCACGTTCCTGGAGCTGGAGGACGACGACTCGGCCGTGCGTCTGATGCAGCAGATCAAGCGGCGCAATCCGCGCCTGCCCGTGGTGATGGTCGACTCCGAGGCAGACATGCACCGCCGCCACGATCTGCTGCGCGCGGGGGCGGATCTCTATCTGACCAGGCCGGCGCCGGCCCGGCTCCAGCCGGGCATGGCCGAGGAGGAGCTGTCGCTCTTCGCCGATGAGCTTGTGCTGTTCGCCGAGCGCTCGTTCGGGCAGTGGGAGGAGATGGCCGGCAACTACGGTGCGGAGGCGGGCAGGAAGTTCTACGAGATCGCGCAGAAGGAGAACCTGGACCGTTCGTTCGGGGTTCTCAAGCAGCTCATCAACGAATTGAGCAATCCCAATGACATCGGCGAGGTGGCCTCGACGATCGTCCGGCTGGCCGCCGAGTATCTCGAGCGCGGGGTCCTGTTCGCGGTCACCGCGGACGAGTTCATCGGACTGAGCGGGTTCGGCAGGACGGGCGGCAACGACGACCTGAGCAAGCGCGCGAAGAGTCTGCAACTGCCGCGGCGCGAGGCTTCCCTGCTCATGGATGTGGCCGCCTCGGGCCAGACTCATCGCGGCAAGATGCGCAAGACCCCTTCGAACGTCACGCTCATCGAGAGGCTGGGAGGCCTTCTGCCAACCGAGGTGGTGGCGCTGCCGGTCATGCACAGCGAGCGGGCCATTGGTATTCTGTACGGAGACAACGCCGAGCACCACGCTCCCATCGACGACATCACGGGGTTGGAGATCTTTCTGTCGCAGGCGGGATACGCCTTCGGCAACGCGGTGCTCGCATCTCGGAACCTCGGGCGTGGGCGGGAAGGGAAATGAAAATTCTCGTCGTCGAAGACTCCTCCTCGATGCGCGCCTACCTGACGACGATCATCGAAGGCGGAACGGAATCGTACGAGCTCGAGATCGTCGAGGCGGCCAGCGGCTTCGAGGCCCTCAAGACGCTTCCCCATCACAAGTTCGACGCCATCCTCACCGACATCAACATGCCCGACATCAACGGGCTGGAGCTGGTCAGCTTCCTCAAGAACCATCCCGGCTACCAGGCCATCCCCATCATGGTCATCTCCACCGAAAGCAGCGAAGAGGACCGCCGGCGGGCCGCCGCACTCGGAGCGGAGGAGTATCTGGTCAAACCGTTCCAGTCGTCCGAGCTGGTGGAGAAGCTTCGCAGGCTCCTGCGGGTGGCATGAGCAAAGACGACGATCGGGCCCGACAGGAGTTCACCGGGGAAGCGGAGGAGCTTCTCGACGGCCTCTCGCGCGATCTGGCCGAGTTCGAGGCGCAGGGTGATCGGGTCCGGCCCGAACTGGTCAACAAGATCTTCCGCGACGTGCACTCCCTGAAGGGTCTGGCGGGCATGCTCGGCTTCGCCGACATCTCCGAGCTCTCTCACAACCTCGAGGACATGCTGGACAAGCTGCGCATGGGAAAGGTCGAGATCAACCGCGATCTCATGGACCTGCTCTACGACTCGGTGGACAGCCTGAACCGGCTGGTGATCGCCATCAACGAGCCGTCCATCGCGGCGCTGGTCGACATCACGAAACTGACCAGCCGCATCCATCAGGCCGTGACCAGCCAGCCCCAGGCCAAAGGCGGCGATCCGCTCGCCGCGCTGACGCTGGACGACATGACCAGGCGGTCGCTCACGGAGTACGAGGAGCATCGCCTGGTGGAGAACGTGCGCTCGGGCAAGCAGATCCTGTCGGTCGCGGTGACGTTCGACCTCGATGACTTCGACCATCGTCTGCGCGCCGTCGCGGCGGCGCTGACGGAGGCGGGCGAGGTCATCTCCACGCTGCCGGCCATCGACGGGAGCGGCGGGAGCGGGATCTCGTTCCGGCTGCTGTACGGATCGACGCTGCAGGCCGAAGCGGTTGCGGCGCTCGTGCCGGAGGGGAAGGTAACCGATCTCCGTGGGGCGCCGCTGTCCTCACCGTCGCGCGCCGGCGCCGCCGCTCCACTCGAACCTGTCGAAGAAGAGACGCTCTCCCTCCGCTCGCTGTCGCAGACCGTGCGCGTGGACATCGCGCGGCTCGACCACGTGATGAACATCGTCGGCGAGCTGATCATCGAGAAGACACAGCTGGAGGCGTTCGGCCGGTCGCTGGGCAGCCAGGGGCGGATGCTGACGCACGAGCTGGGCAAGATCGCCCGCAACATCGACCGCAAGCTGAACGAGCTGCAGCGATCCGTGATCGAAGTGCGGCTCGTGCCGGTCGGGCAGATCTACGCGAAGCTCTCGCGCACGGTGCGCAAGGTCGCGCGCGAGCTGGGCAAGGACATCGAGCTGGTGCTGCGAGGCGAAGACACCGAGCTGGACAAGATGATGGTGGAGGAGCTGACCGACCCGCTCATGCACATCATCCGCAACGCTCTCGATCACGGGATCGAGCCGCCGGAGGAGCGCCAGCGGGCCGGCAAGCCGCCCGGCGGCAAGGTCACGCTGAACGCCTATCAGCAGGGCAACTCCGTCGTGATCGACGTGGCCGATGACGGGCGGGGCATCGATCCGGAGCGCATCCGCAAGGTGGCCATCAAGCGGGGCCTGATCGAGGAGACCGAGGCCGTGGATGCCCAGCGCGCGCACGAGCTGATCTTCGCGGCCGGCTTCTCCACGGCCGGCGCGGTCAGCGAGATCTCCGGCCGCGGCGTCGGCCTGGACGTGGTGAAGAAGAACCTGCAGAGCCTGAAGGGGAGCATCGAGGTCATCTCCGTCATCGGCCAGGGGACCACCTTCCGGGTGATGCTGCCGATCACCCTGGCCATCATCCAGGCCCTGGTCGTGCGCGCCTCGGGCGAGCAGTTCGCCATTCCGCTGACCTCGGTGGACGAGTCGCTGCGGATGTACGGCCGCGACATCCGCACGGTGGAGCGGCGCGAGGTGTTCACGCTCCGCGATACGACCGTGCCGCTGCTCCGGCTGGCCGACGCGTTCGGCCTGCCCGATCGCGGCGACACCGGCGCGGACACGAAATGGTTCGTCGTGGTGACCCGCTCCGGCGAGAAGGTCGTCGGCCTCCTCGTCGACGCCCTCGTGCGGCAGCAGGAGATCGTCATCAAGTCGATCGGGCAACGCCTCAAGGACACGGCCGGCGTCGCCGGCGCCACCGAGATCGGCGAAGGCGAGATCGTGCTGGTCGTGGACGTAGGGACGCTGATCGATCAGTTTGGAGGGAGAGCACGGCAGGCACGGGCGGCCGTGGTGTAGACGGGGGGCGGGGGGTCGGAAACCGGACGGCAACCGGAAACCGGGGGGGGGGTCGGCAACCGGGGGGGTCGGCAACCGGAAACCGGAAACCGGAAACCGGACGGCAACCGGAAACCGGAAATCGGAAATCGGACCGGAAACAGGAAACAGGAACCAGGAAACGGGTAAAAGGAAACAGGAAACGGGTAAAAGGAAACAGGAGACGGGTAAACAGGAAACGGGGTAAACAGGAAACTGGTAAACAGGAAAGGGGAAACCTGTTACAGGTTGCCGACTCCCCGGTTTCCGGTTTCCGGTTACCGGTTTCCGACCCCCCCGGTTTCCGGTTTCCGGTTTCCGACCCCCCATGTTCGAGGAACACTTCGGATTCACCACGAAGCCTTTCGGCAAGACGCCTGACCCGGCGTTTCTGTACGAGAGCCCCCAGCACAAAGAGGCGCTGGCGCGGCTCGAGTACGCCGTGGAGGAGAAGGAGCTGGCGCTGCT
>DATKCA010000194.1:0-20727 GCA_035544675.1 Thermoanaerobaculia bacterium
CGCTCTCGAAACGTGCGGATCCACGGAGCATGACCGGGCTGTTCACTCTGCCGGAGGTGTCTGCCTGCAGCGGCTGAACCCAGGCGCGCAGCTCGATGGTCGCGGTCGACTTTGCCGGAATGGTGCGATCGAAGACATGGCGCACGCGCTTCATCTCATAGGCACCGGAGTACCCCACGGATTCGACCTCGACGGACATCAACTTCACCGGCTGATCGGAAGGATTCGAGATTTTCAACTGGTATTGAACCGGCAGCCCGGAGGCCGACTCCACGCGCGCGTTCGGGAGAGGCGACACCTGGACCAGGGAGACCTCCGGTACGGACCGGCGGGCCGGCTGCGTCGCGCACGCCGCCATGAGGGCCAGTATTGGAAGAAGGGGAACGAACCTCGCGACTCTCATGAAGGCTCCTGCTATGAAGAAGGGGCGGGACCGAAGTCCCGCCCCCTGAACGAGTGCTGCTGATGTGTCGAATCAGAATGTGAATTTCGCGAACAGGCGCACTTCACGCGGGTCCTGGAACTGAACGGCCTGGCCATAGAGCGGGTTCTTGTTCGACTCGATGCTGCCGATGTTCGCCAGCGGATCAAACCCCTGGAAGAACGACTCGTCCGTGACGTTGACGCTGGTCGTGCTGAAGTTGTTTTCCACGTTCACCGCGGAGTCTGAGTCAAACACGTTGAGCACGTTGACGCCGACCTGCAAACCATACCGGCCGCGGACATTGAAGCCGTGCTGCACGGAAAGGTCGGTGCGCTTGAGTGTCGGGGTCCGGCCCATGTCACCGCGGCCATACGCGAAGAACGGAACGCCGTGATAGAAGAACTGAGTCGAGTTCGGCGTGCCGCTTCCGACGTACTGGTTCAGGCCGAGCGCGGTGCCCCATTGCAGAGCGTACGTGACCTGAGCTTTGAAAACATGCGGCCGGTCGGTGGCGAGCTTCCCGACGACGGAGTTGCCCTGGGCATCGAAGCTGTTGAACAGGTTGTCGAAGTAGCGATTGACGTTCGGTGAGTTGCGGCCGTTCTCATCCGAGCTTGCCAGTCCGCCGTAGTTGCCTTCGAGCGAGCTGTAGACATAGCTGGCATGCGCGCCCCAGTTCCCCGAGAAACGCTTGGTCACTTCGAGCTCGAACGCCTGATAGTCGCGCTCGGCCTTCGGCAGAGCGGGGCAGCTCGGGCAGGTCGGCGCTAGAATTCGCGAGGCGACGCCGAAGCCGGGGTTGGCGGTGAAGTACTCTTCGGACGCGGAGCCGTCATCACCCTGGACGAGGACGCCCACGTCTTCGATCGTCCGGACGAGGCTCTTGTTCACGTAGCGGAACCCGAGAGCAATACTCCTCGTAAGCTCGTGCTGAGCTCCCAGCGTGAACTCCACGGACTCCATCGGCTTCAGATTCGGCTCGATGAGGTCGAAGTTGACCGCACGGAGATTCACGTTGTTGACGTACTGAAGTCCGCCCGTGCAGGTCGGGACCTGGCTGGCGCTGGTGCCGACGTTGGAGCAGCTCCACTTCGTCCAATCGGGGTTCTCGATCGCGAAGTTGAACCAGATCCACTTGTCGGCGCCGAACGAGCCGCGGGGCATCTCCATCTTCGTGACGTCGTAGTAGCGACCCCAGCTTCCGAAAGCTTTCGTGCGGCCGGTGCCGAAGACGTCATAGGCGAACCCGAGGCGCGGAGCCAGCTTGTCGCCGTAATCGAACTGGATTGCATGCTTCGGCAGACCGAGCGACGGGTCTGCGTAGCTGGGGACTTTCTCCTCCTCCGCCCGCAGGCCGAGGTTCAGCGTGAGCCGATCATTCATCATCGTCCACGAATCCTGAATGAACAGGCCGGTGTTCTCGCTTTTCACGGCGCCGAAGGTCTTGAACACGTAGACACCGACCATACCGAACGTTCCGCGGTTCTGCTGCGTTCCGAACGGTCCGGGCTGGTCCCAATAGGTCCGGAAAACATGATTCTGGAATCCGCTGTCGACATTGTTCTTCAGGTTCGCTATCTGGATTCCACCTTTGATCTGGTGCGTTCCTCCAAAAGTCGGGAACCAGGTCGCGTCGAAATCAAGATTGTCGCGCGTGTACGAATCTGCCGTGATCGCCGAGTTGCTGGCCAGCGTGCGGAAGCCCGAAGGACGGACGATCGCCGGATCGACTCCAGGGAAAACGCTGGGCGACCCGGAGGCGAACCACACGTACGGATCACTCGGGATTCCGCCCTGCGACACCTCGTCGAAATATCGGCCGCCGCGGGCCGAGAAGTACCACTCCGGACTGGCGATGAAGTCGGCATATCCCGAGTAGGTCCAGTTCTCACGGTCGAGCGACTGTCCCTCATAGGTCGCCGGATTCGAGTTACCCCGCCCGTTGACCCCCGGAAGAATGTTGGTTTGTTCGAAGCCGCTGTTGTTGCCGGAAACCTTGAACAGAAGCTTCGAGCCGATGTTGCCCGACAGCGCGCCTGCCCAGTTCTGCCGGACGAACTCCTGGTTGATCGTCTGCGTAGTACCGTCGAGGAACGTGACCGTGCGATCGGTGTCGCGCGTGCTCGGCGAATACGCGCCGAAGAACCAGACGCGGTCGCGCATGATCGGGCCACCGAGCGTGATCGTGGGCTCGATGACCGTCTGATCGTCCTTGTCGTACGTCACGTATTCATGCACACGAGCATTCGCGGCGCTGACCTGAAGGGTCGGCCGTGCCGAGCCACCCCACGAGTCGTTGACCAACTGGCCGCCGAGCGAACCGCGAAAATCGTTCGTCCCCGTCTTGGTGATGACGTTGATGACGCCGCCGATCGCTCCGCCGAATTCGGCCTGGTAGCCGGCCGACTTCACCTGAATGACGTCGACGAAGTCAGTGACGACGATCTTCCCCTGAACACCAGTCTGCGGGTTCGTCGTGTTGACGCCGTCGACCACATACACGTTCTCAGAACCGGAAGCGCCGTCGATCGAGATTCCGCCGGTTCCAAACGCGCCCTGCTTCGTCTCGAAGTTCGCGGACGCCGCCTGTGTAATGACCGTCGAAAAGTCACGGCCTTTCGGAAGCCTCTCGAACTGTTCCGAGGAGAGCTCGATGGTCGTGGCGCTCGAGGTCACGTCGACCAGCGGCGCATCCGCCGTAACCGTGACGGCCTCCGCCAATGCCGCTACGCGCAGCGTGACGTCTGCCCGAGGCGTAGCGCCAACCCTCACATCCATGTTTCGGACCACGCCCGGCTCGAGGCCGGCCAGCGTGGCTGTCACCGTGTACGTTGCCGGCGGCACCGCCGGAAAACGGTATGTACCCGAGCTGTCGGTCTGCGATGTCAGCCTCAGCCCCTTGTTCGACACTGCCTCAACCGTGACGCCGGGCAGCGCCGCACCCGACTGGTCTGTCACCGTGCCCTGAATGGACGCAGTCTGTTCCTGCGCCATGACCGGCAACGAGCCGATCAGAACGAGCAACAGGGCGAACCTGGTGAAATTACGCAACATAGGTCTCCCCTCCTTTTTTCAATGACTCCGATCACTGAGTTCGCGGATTGTAACGATCCGGTAGCGAATAGGCAAACACGTTGCCGACTGGTGACACTCATCTAAACCATTACGACACTTCAAGTTGAGCAACGATGAGCCGCGTCGCGAATCCATTTTTGTGAACAACTGCAACGGTTTGATGAACGTTTGGTATCAAACCGTAAACAGAAAACTCAGGGATTTGGCCAGTGACGACTCCGCCGGTGCTCACTCCTGGGGGCGATTGCCGGCTCAAGCCGCCGTCACGTCAGTTCCGGGCTCGCCGCCGCCACTCCGCCGCCCGGCGCTCGTCCCCAACCTCGGCAAAGGTCTGCGCGGCAAACAGGAAGCTGGCCGGACCAGCGGCGGCCCTCACCAGACGTTCCTCCCGCCCGGGTCCCTCGCTACGCTCGGCATGACCGTGCAAGAGGCGCCCTCACAGCGGGATGTTGCCGTGCTTGCGCGGCGGATTCTTGTCGCGCTTGTTGCGCAACATCGCAAAGGCGGTGATCACTTTGCGCCGGGTGAAACGCGGCTCGATGATCTCGTCCACGTACCCGCGCTCGGCGGCGATGTACGGATTGGCGAACTTCTCGCGGTACTCGGCGATCTTCGCGCTTCGATCCGCAGTGGCCTTATAGAGGATGTTGACGGCACCCTCGGCACCCATGACAGCGATCTCGGCAGTCGGGTAAGCGAAGTTCATGTCGGCGCGAATGTGTTTGGAGTTCATGACGCAATACGCGCCGCCATAGGCCTTGCGCGTGATCACGGTGATCTTCGGCACCGTTGCCTCGGCCAGCGCGTACAGGAGCTTCGCGCCGTGAATGATGATGCCGCCGTACTCCTGATCGGTGCCGGGCAGAAATCCGGGAACATCCTCCAGCACGAGCAGAGGAATGTTGAAGGCGTCGCAGAAGCGGACGAAGCGCGCGCCTTTCCGCGACGCGTTGATGTCGAGGACACCCGCCAGGTACGCGGGCTGGTTCGCCACGACACCGGCCGAATAGCCGTCCAGGCGGATGAAACCGACGACCAGGTTGCGCGCGAAGTGCTGATGGACCTCCAGGAAGTGCTCTTCGTCGGCGATCCTCTTGATGAGGTCGCGGATCTCGTACGGCTGGTTGGCGTTCTCCGGGATGAAGGAGTCCAGGTCGGAGTCGACGCGGTTCGGATCGTCTCCCGTCTTCGCGCGCGGCGCTTCCTCCATGTTGTTGGAAGGCATGTAGGAGAGCAGCTCGCGGATCGTGGCCAGACAGTCTTCATCCGACTCCGCGGCGAAGTGAGCGACGCCGGAGATCTGGTTATGCGTCTCGGCGCCGCCGAGCTTCTCCTTGGTCACTTCCTCGTGGGTGACCGTCCTGATGACGTCCGGCCCGGTGACGAACATGTAGCTCGTCTTCTTGACCATGAGGATGAAGTCGGTGATGGCCGGGGAGTAGACCGCGCCGCCGGCACAGGGACCCATGATGGCGGAGATCTGCGGCACGACGCCGGAGGCGAGAGTGTTGCGGAGGAAGATGTCGGCGTAGCCGCCGAGGGAGACGACGCCTTCCTGGATGCGGGCGCCGCCGGAGTCGTTGAGGCCGACCAGGGGGGCGCCGTTCTTCACGGCCAGATCCATGATCTTCACGATCTTCTCGGCGTGGGTCTCGCTGAGGGAGCCGCCGAAAACGGTGAAGTCCTGCGCGAATGCGTAGACGAGCCGGCCCTGGACGGTGCCGTATCCGGTCACGACGCCGTCGCCGGCCACGCGCTGCTTCTCCATGCCGAAGTCGACCGAGCGGTGCACGACGAGCTGGTCCAGCTCCTGGAACGAGCCGGGATCGAAGAGCAGCGACACGCGCTCGCGCGCGGTGAGCTTTCCTTCGCCGTGCTGACGATCGATGCGCTGCTGACCGCCGCCCGCCTCGCTCTCGCGCTTGCGCCGGGCGAGCTCCTCCATTTTCGCGTCGAGGGTCATGGCCGCGCGAATTAGACCACGGTCATCAGCGCGCCGAAAGAACCGGCCGCGTACGGATACCACCGGCCCGGCGGAGCGATCGCGTCGATGCGATCGACGTGCACCGTCGCCGCGTAAACATCGCTTCCCTCCACCACCAGGACACGCAGCGACAAGCCATGAGGCGGCGCGAGGAGCGCCACGGCACGGGCCAGAGAGGGCTCGATGCCGGTCACGCTGCACCTAGCCCTGACGTTCAGCGGCACCAGCTGCGGTCGCACGCGATAGCTGGGCCGATACCAGTTCGGAAAAGGCGGCCCGCGCAACACGGACTCCTCGATGACGCGCCCCTTGCCGTCGAGGCCTCCCGCGGTCTGGAGCAGTGTCACGTTCGGCGGCGCGATGCCGATCAGGTGCGGAACCAGAGCCGCCGTCACCGCAGACTCGAGGACGACGCGGTCGGGGGCAGCCCGTTCACCGGAGACGCGGGGCAGTACGCCGGCGACCCGCTCGATCTCATCGATCTCGAAGTCGCCGAGATCGATGAGTGCCCGATACCGTTGGAACGTCATCGAGAGATGCACTCTCCGCGTCGTTTCAGTCCAGAACATCCCGCCGAGCTCGTGATCGGCGCTCCCTTCGCTCACGACGAGACGCTCGATCGATAGAGGAGAGCGAACGACAGTCTGGATCTGGTCAACAACGCTCTCCACACCCTCCCCGGCCTGGTGGGGCGCCGCCATTCCTGGCGGCGCGTCTCGAAGCGGCTTCGCGGAGAAGACCTGCCCCTCCTCGATCGCTTGGCCCGACTCGGTCACGGTGATCAGGTGGCCGTGCTCCCAGCGCACGGAACGACCCCGCTTCCGGTAGACCTCGCGCATCAGAACCACGTCAGCATGACAGGAGCCGCGGAGGCGGCGAAGAGCTGCTGGCCCTCGGAGGAGCAGATGACGCCGGGGTAGCGCTGCGGCTCGCCGGTTGCGCCGCGGAGCGAGCGGCGGATCCCCTGGCGCGACTCTTCGATGACGAATGGCGACAGCTGCGTCCGCGCACCCTCTGCGATCAGATGAGCGACCGACACATGGAGGGAGACCTCGTCGGTGAGTGGCTCGTACGAGCCACCGCTGAGAAGACTGATCTCGATCCGCGGCGAGGGGAGGTCCATCGTCGCGCCCTGCTGTCGAACAACGATGCTGGACATGCGCGGGAGCGCGACGTCGACGAACGAGGCGCGGCGCAGAGCCCGCGGAGGTTCTCCGGCCAGGAGGTCCGCGACGCGCGGCGCCGCGCCCGTGTCGTCGAAGGCGGGCTCGTCCTGCACGGAGATCCATCCCGGCCAGCGCAGAGGGGGTGCGCCGTGCTCGGCGGCATGGCCGGCACCCTCATGAAAGAGCACGGCCGCGGAGCCACGGGTCCAGACGATCGGAATGCCTCGATAGGTCACCTGCCGGCGGGCCGGAGGCGCTTCACACATCTCCAGCCAGTTCCAGTCTTCGAGCGCGTGCTCCGGCCAGGTGACCAAAGACAGACCGGCCCTCGACAGCACGATGATGACGTCGTCGCGGACCCGATCGCCGGCCCGGCGTGACGATGCCACGATGCGCGCGCGAACGTCGGGCAGAGTGGCGATCGCCGCGCGACCCTCGCGCAGCCGTTCCTCCGCGCGAGAGAGAAGCTCCTGGTCAGCAGCATCGGTGGCGGTGATGCGCGTGCCGCTTTGTTGCAGCGCGCCGTGGCTGACACGCCACTCGAGACACTCCCGGGTCCAGAGCTCCTCGCATGTGGCGATGGCGAATCGATGCGCCGGCTTCAATTGAGTTGGTAGTCGAACGTCTTGCTCTGCGGGTTGAAGCTGACGACCAGGCGCTGCGTGCTGCCAGGCTGGAAGTTGTGCGAAATGACGCGCTGGGCGTTGATCCTCTCCGAGGGAACGACCACCGACACGACCATGTCCGCACTGCGCGGTGCGAAAGACGTCGTGGTGTTGACCACCCGCGCCACCTTCCGCCGGAAAGGACCGCGGCCGCGCTCCAGGAACAGGCTCTCGTTGGTCACGGTGTCGGCGCCGATTCGCACCGTGATGGACCCGTCGCTGAAAGGGCTGTTGAAAAACGTGGTGAGGGATGCCGGCGTGTTGTTGACCATGCGACCGCCGTCGCCGCCGGCAGGAACCACGGGCGGCTGGGGAGGAGGCTGCGCCGATGCCACCTTGGTGGGAGCCTTCTTCTGTGGTTGCGTGCGAGCCTGCGAGGCTTTCTGCTCCTCCTGCTGCGCGAACTTCAGGTATTCGGCCGTCGCCTCGTCGCTCGGATTCAGCGAGAACGACTCCTGCAGCAAAGTAACGGCGTCGAGGAACTTCTTCTCGTTGACGAGCGCGATCCCTTCGTCACGCCGCTGCTGTGCCAGGGCCAGCTGCTGCTTGTTCGTCTCCTGCTGCACGCGGATGGCGGAGAGCTTCTGCATCACGTCGATGACATACGGGGAATCGGGAGCGAGCTTGTAGAGCGCCTCGAAGCGCTCGTGAGCCTCCGCGATACGTCCCTGTAACAGAAGAGCATTGCCTTCGGTGCGCAGCCCTCGCTCCTGGGCCGCCATCGCTTCCGCGCGCCGGTCAACCACGGGAACGGGAATGTCATCGCCTTTGATGACGAGCAGAAGCCCGGAGAGAAGCGCGACGCATGCGGCAACGACACCCGTGGCCAGACGGAACGAGATGCGGCGCCGCCACATCGGAAGGGCACGAACGCCGGATACCGTGCGGCGCACTCGGACGCCGAGCGGCTCCCCTGGGGCGGCGGGCCGGGGGAGGGAAACGGGCATGGCCACCGTGGCGGCAGGCGATCCGCCTGCGGCCGCCATCGCCACCGGCCGCTGGGCCATCGCGCTGGAGGCCGCCGCGGCGGGCCCGGCATCGGGCAAGGGCATCTCCATGGTCGGCAGCCTGTCGCGAGTGATGACCGTTTCCTCGTGCAGCAGAGGCTCGTGCACCGGCGCCGGCCGCTCACCGCGCACAACGGCCCGCAGTGCGCTGGCCATCTCGCGCCCGCGCTGATACCGCCTGGCCGGGTCCTTGGCCAGCGCCTTGGCCACCACCTCCTCGTAGCCCTCGGGAATCTGCGGGTTGATCTCGTGGATGGGAGGAAACGGCTCGTGGACGATCTTGTACGAGATGGTGGTCAGCGAGTCGCCCCCGAAGGGCTTCCGCCGCGTCAGGCATTCGTACAGGCAGATGCCGAGGGAGAAGATGTCGGTGCGGCCGTCCACGGGCGTGCCCTTGATCTGCTCGGGGGCCATGTAGTTCGGCGTGCCGAGAAACTGCCCGGTGGTGGTGAGATTGGCGACGCCGGAGGCGATCTTGGCGATGCCGAAGTCGGTGATCTTGGCGCGGTTGCCTTCCAGGAGGATGATGTTCGCGGGCTTGACGTCGCGATGGATGATGCCCTTGATGTGGGCGAAGTCGATGGCATCGGCGACCTGCGAGATGATGTCGCCGATCTGGTCGAAGGAGAGGGCCCGCCCCTGCGCGAGGATCTCCTTGAGGTTCGAGCCCTCGACGAACTCCATGGCGATGAACGAGATTCCGGAGGACTCTTCCTGGCCGATGTCGTGGACCGTGACGATGCCGGGATGATTGAGAATGCCGGCGGCCTGCGCCTCACGGATAAAGCGCTGCTGAAATTCTCTGGTCTCGTCGTCCTCGACATGAGCGGCGGGACGAATCGTTTTGAGAGCGACGAGCCGCCCGATCAGCGGATCCTTCGCCAGGTAAACGATTCCCATCGCCCCCTTGCCGAGCTCGCGAACCACTTCGTATCGGCCGAGCTTCAATTGAGGGACGTTCTCCGACGGAACTCCGCCTGAGGCGGAGCCCGATTGTGCGCCGACAATAATAACTCCCTCTCCTCCGGTACCCCGCCGGCGATTTTAAATTATGATCCGGCTTCTCAAATCCGCTCTCTGAGGTCACGCCAAATGAAGGTCTATTCCGGAAGTGACATTCGCAACATCGCTCTGGTCGGCCACAACGACACAGGCAAGACCACTCTCGTGTCCCAGCTCCTCTTCAACGCCGGCGCGGTCACGCGACTGGGCACCATTCTGGATGGGACGACCGTCACCGACTTCGACGCCGACGAGATCGAGCGGAAGCACTCGATCTCCGCCGCCGTCGCCGTCGCGGAGTGGAAAGATGTGAAGATCAACCTCCTGGACACGCCCGGGTTCGGCATCTTCCTGATGGAGGCGAAGAGCGCCATGAGCGTGGCCGATTCGGCGGCCATCGTCGTCAGCGGCGTCACCGGCGTGGAAGTGACGACCGAGAAGGTCTGGAAGTTCGCGGACGAGCACCACCTGCCGCGCATCGTCGTCGTCAACAAGATGGACCGCGAGCGGGCATCGTTCACGCGCACGCTCGAGGCGCTGCAGCAGAAGTTCGGCAAGAACGTGGTTCCCATTCAGCTGCCGATGGGCGAGGAGAAGGACTACAAGGGCGTGGTCGACCTCGTGGCCATGCGGGCGCATCAGTACTCCCTGGATGGCTCGGGCAAGTTCGAGGTGATCGACATCCCATCCGAATACGTCAGCGACGCGAAGGACTGGCGCGAGAAGCTCATCGAGAAGGTGGCCGAGGGCGACGACACGCTCATGGAACGGTTCTTCGAGCAGGGCGGTCTCTCGCAGGAGGAGCTGATCGACGGGATGAAGCGGGAGATCCAGCATCATCAGATCGTACCGGTGGTGTTCGCATCGGCGTCGCGCGACATCGGCGGGCATCCGATCCTCGACGCCTTCGTCTCGCTGATGCCTTCGCCGGAGGAAGTGAAGACCATCGACGGAAAAAACGCCAAGGGGGAGAAGCTGACCTTCGACCGGCGGGCCGAGGCGTTTCCGGCGGCGCTGGTCTTCAAGACGTTCTCCGATCCGTTCTCGGGACGGGTGTCCCTGATGCGCGTCTTCTGCGGCACACTCAAGTCCGACACCACGTACTGGAACGCCTCGCGCGAGCACGATGAGCGCATCGGAAAGCTGCAGGTGCTCCAGGGCAAGCAGCAGATTCCGGTCTCGGAGCTTCGCGCCGGTGACATCGGCGCGGTGGCCAAGCTCAAGGACGTGCACACGGGCGAGACGATCACCGCCAAGGACCACATCATCGTCCTGCCGCACATCCAGTATCCGGAGGCGGCCATCTCCTTCGCGGTGGAGGCCAAAGCGCGCGGTGACGAGGACAAGCTCGGGACGGCCATCGGCCGGGTCATCGAGGAGGACCCCACCATCCGCTTCAGCCGCGATGAGCAGACCAAGGAGCTGCTCATCAGCGGGCAGGGGCAGCTGCACGTGGAGATCGTCGTCTCGAAGCTGAAGAAGAAGTACGGCGTCGACGTCATCCTCCACCCGCCCAAGGTGCCGTACCGCGAGACCATCACCAGGGCCGCCGACGCGCACGGCCGCCACAAGAAGCAGTCGGGCGGCCACGGGCAGTTCGCCGACTGCAAGATCACGATGGAGCCGCTGCCGCGCGGCGCCGAGTTCGAGTTCGTGGACGAGATCTTCGGCGGCGCCATCCCGCGGCAATACATCCCGGCCGTGGAGAAAGGCATCCAGGAAGCGCGGCTCAAGGGGTTCCTGGCCGGCTACCCCGTCGTCGACTTCCGCGTTCGACTCAAGGACGGCCAGTATCACGACGTCGACTCGTCGGAAATGGCGTTCAAGATCGCCGGCTCGCTGGCATTTCAGCAGGGCATGGAGCAGGGCCGGCCGACACTCCTCGAGCCGATCATGCACGTCGACATCACCGCGCCTTCGGAATACGTGGGCGACCTGATGGGCGACCTCACGTCACGGCGCGGAAAGATGGAAGGCGTCGAAGTGGAAGAGGACATGCAGACGCTCCGGTCGCGCGTGCCGCTGGCCGAGATGCTCACGTACGGCTCGACGCTGCGCTCGATCACGCAGGGCCGCGGATCGTTCCACATGGAGTTCTCACACTACGAGGAAGTGCCGCGAAATCTGCAGGAGAAGATCATCACCGAGTCGAAGAAGGCGCAGGCCGCGCACGCGGGACATCATTAGGTGGAATGGAGCGCGGGTGTCCTCACCCGCGCGGCGCGGCGGTGGGGACACCGCCGCCTCCATCCACTACTCCCTCTCCAGCCGCGCCGTGATCGTGGCCACTTCGTCGGCGGCCGCCTCGCTGGCCGTCACGATGAACTGTCGCTCCTTGTGCCCGGGTGCGACCAGCCTCACGGTGTAGCTTCCCGGCTCGGCGAAGTCGTAGACCTCGTCGTCGGAGTCGAGTTGCTGCGCCGTGCCGACAGGGACGTCGTTCACGTAGACGAGCGTGTCGCGGGGCGTGACGTTCAGCTTCATCCCGCGCCGGGCCCACAGCTTCATGACCCCGGAGACCCCACCCGGCCCGCCGCTGATGTCGGCGCTCGATCCGTTGGCGATCGCCTCGTTCGCCGCCGGCGCGTTCGCCCCGTGCCCCGACACCACCAGCGACCCACCCGGCTCCGGCTCACCGGGGGGCGCGGGCGAACTGGGCCGCGGCTCATCCTGGCGCGCGTTGATGATGCTCACCAGCGTCGGATTGCGATAGCGCAGCCCGGTGACCACCGCGAGCGCGGCCAGCGTCACCAGGACCACGCCGATCGTCACCGGTACCCAGCGCGGCAGCGCGTCGCGGTCGTGATGCTCCTCATCGGGAGGATGCGCCGTCATACGTCTTTGTCGTTCTTCGTCCGGGCCGCCTCATCGATCAGCGCGGGACCCTCATCCGTAACCAGCGTCTCGGAGTCGTCATCCAGTTTGTCGTATTCGCGCTGGCGACCCCTCACCAGCTCCATGGCCCGGGCCTCGTCCTGCGACCCGACGTAGATCCGGATGTCGCCCATCGTCCCGAAGTTGATCGGCTCCATGCTGAACTTCACGTTCTCGACCTGGGCCGCGATTCCTTCCGACTGGAGGAACCCCTGGAGCAGCCGGGCTTCGTCTTCGGTCCCGGAGCTGGCGATCTCCACCCACGTCGTCCCGTCTTCGGAGGGGATGGTGTTCACGAGGTCCGGATCGGGTGTATCAGGCATTTCACGCTCCTCAGGGAAGTAGCTTCAGACGTCCGCGGTCGGCCGTCATCCTCCCGATCTTTGCATAGAACAGGCCGCCTCTGCGGAGAGTGTCCTCCAGAGCGGAGGCCCTTTCGGAGGCTATGGCGATCAGAAGACCGCCGCTGGTCTGCGCATCACACATCAGAATCAGCTCTGACTCGGAGACGGACGAGTCGATCCGCCGGCGGAAGGTGTCGACGTTCCTGGTCGTGCCGGCCGGAGCGAATCCGCGGGCCAGAGACTCGCGCGCCCCCTGCAGGACCGGAACGCTGCTCACGCCGACCTCGGCACCGAGGGCCGCGCCTTCACACATCTCGAGCAGGTGGCCGGCAAGGCCGTAGCCCGTGACATCGGTCGCCGCACTGGCTCCGGCCTCCACCATGGCCAGGGCCACTTCGCGGTTCAGCGCCGTCATCCAACCGACGGCTTCGTCGAGCGAAGGCGCATCGCGCCGCCTCCACAGACGCCGTCCGCTCAGGGCGCGATGCGCGCAGACGAGGATGCCGTTCCCGATCGGCTTCGTCAGGTAAAGCAGATCACCTTCCTTCGCCGT
This sequence comes from Thermoanaerobaculia bacterium, assembly GCA_035544675.1. Taxonomy (GTDB): domain Bacteria; phylum Acidobacteriota; class Thermoanaerobaculia; order Gp7-AA8; family Gp7-AA8; genus DATKCA01. The sequence goes on from DATKCA010000194.1 coordinate 13,095, forward strand.
GGAGTTGCGGACGAGTTTCTCCACCGAGACGATTCCGGTGACGGCCAGACCGTACTTCGGCACGTCGTCGATGATCGTGTGACCTCCGGCGACGGGGAAACCCGCTTCCGCGGCCTTGCTCGCGCCGCCGCGCAGAATCTCCTGCAGCACTTCCAGTGGCAGCTTGTCGGTCGGGAAGGCTGCCACGGCCAGCCCGAGAATCGGCGTGGCCCCCATGGCGTAGATGTCGGAGATCGAGTTCGCCGCGGCGATCGCGCCGAAGAGAAACGGGTCATCGACGATCGGCGTGAAGAAGTCGACGGTCTGCACGATGGCCTGGTCGCCGCTGATGCGCAGCACCGCCGCATCGTCGCTGGTGGCCGTCCCGACAAGAAGATCCCCCAGCCCTTCATGGGAAGGGAGATGCGACAGAACGGAGCGCAGGTCATCCTGACCCAGCTTGCAGGCTCAACCGCCGGTCGTGGCGAATGAGGAGAGAGCCGGGTATGACGTGTGGAGCTTGTGCTTCACGAAGGGAGTCTATCGCCTTCGCCCAGCACCGTTGCGCGCGCGTATTCGCACGCCTCCAGAATCTCCTGATAGACGACGTACGCCAGCTCGCTGGTCAGCGGCTCGGGGGCGTTGCGGTTCACGATCTCCGCGATCTGCGAGGCGTAGTGGGAGGCCGTCGGCAATCGCTCCCCGCCATCGCGGATCATGCGGAAGCCGACGATCAGCTCCTCTTCCAGGGTTCGCCGGAACTCGCCGTCTTCGACCTCGCGCGGCAGGTTCGCGTAATCGATGTTCAACGGACGAAACGCTCCATCAGAGGGCCATCGACGCCGTAGGCAACCCTGACCGAGCTTCCCTCGACGCGTGACAGACTGCCGTAACCGCGGTCTTCCAGGAGGCGCGTGTAGGCATCGTGGAACTGCTGCGCGTCCGCGGCCGACTGCCACCGGCTCTCCACCAGGACGGTGGGCTGGCACGCCGCGTCCGCGGCGATCGTCACGCGATCCCCCATCCACCCTCGCGCCGCCTCCGCGCCGACGAGGAAGCTCCAGTGGAACTCGCCCAGGCGCTCGACGGCGAGCGTGCGGGTGACACCGGCTGCGGGAGTGTCCGAGAACGCGTCCGGAACGAACCTCTTCTCGAAATAGTCGTCGGGATGAAGAACCTCGCGCGTCGAGCGGGGGGGATTGCGGTGGACGCGGTCGAGCTCCCTCCAGCCCCCGCGGCGATACGCCGCCAAGGCGAAATTCAGTCCCTGCAGATAAGGGAACTTGAGCAGCTCCCCAAAGTACCGGGGCGTGGAGGCGTCGATGAGCGTCCCGGAGGAGGCGGCCGCGGCCAGCGACCCGGTCAGAAGGTCGCTGCGGATGGCCTCATCGAATGACCCGCCCATCTTTCCGACCAGGTGGGCCAGCATCACCAGCGTGGCCTCCCCTTCCAGCACGGCGTGGTAGGCGAGGCCGGCATCGGTGTCGAGACGCAGGTCCCAGCTCTTCTTCCCGATTGCGAAGTGCTGATCCTGCAGGGCGTGCGTGAGCTCGTGGACCTCGATGCCCTCGTTCAGCGCGGCAGCCACGCCGAGCGCCGCGGCGGCTTCCGGCAGCTCCTCGAGTGCGACGTAAGTCTTGGTGAGCGGGTCGTAATACGCGAGCACCTGTGACTGGTAGAGGGCGATGAGCGACGGCATCACCTCGCCCGCTTCCTCCACGAGCAGCAGTGCGCGCAGGATCGCCTCCCACTCGTCTGTCGCGTACGGAAGCGTCTTGGCGAACTGATCCTCGAGACGAGCCGGCAGCTCGCTGCGCGCGATTCTGGTCACCCGGACCGGCTCCCGGAAGGGGAGACCGCGGATGGTCTCGACCGCTCGCTTCGAGTCGTCGAGCCCGGCACTGGCGCCTGGCGCCTTGCTTTCGGCTTTCGGGCTCTCCCCCCAGGCGCCCGGACCCAGAAGCCAGGAGCCAAGGAGTCCGAGAGCCAGCGCGCCACGCATCCAACGGGACATGCGCGTCGTTAACGGGCGGTCACACCGCGGGATTCCGCGGCTAATTTGTTGAATCCCACTCGTTTGCTCACTTAGAATGCCTCGATTTATTCAATGGAACGTGGTGAAGGCGAGCGTATCGAGATCACCATCAGCAGCCGGTTCGAGAATATCGAGCTCGTTCAGGTGATCGCGGAGCACTTGTGCGAAAACGCCGGTGTTGACGAGGACGGCTCGCACTGGGTGGGGATGGCGGTGCGCGAAGCGGTCGCCAACGCCATCAAACATGGCAACAAACTCGATGTGCGCAAGAAGGTGAACGCGACGTTCGACCTTCGAGGCTCCGCGCTGGAGATCACGATCTCGGATGAGGGACACGGGTTCGATCCCGCCAACGTCAGCGATCCACTGAATCCACAGAACCTGATGAAAACCAGCGGCCGCGGCATTTTCTACATGAAGACGTTCATGGATGCGATCGAATACTCCTTTCATCCCGGAGGCGGGACATCCCTCGTGATGACCAAGAACCTGGAGAAGGGGAGCGGTCTGGCCACCACCAAAGCATGATATGAAGGCTCGCTCACGAGAGCCGCTCTAAGGAGAGAAACACATGAAAGCCACTTCACGCAGCGTTGAAGGCGTCGAGGTCATCAGCCTCCAGGGGAAGATCACGATCGGAGCCGGCGACTCGCAGCTCCGCGAGGTGATCACCAACAGCCTCAACTCGGGCAAGAACAACCTGCTGCTCGACATGAGCGGCGTGACCACCATCGACTCATCGGGGATCGGTGAGCTGGTGGGCTCGTACACGACCGTCACCAACCGCGGCGGAAAGCTCAAGCTGCTTCACCTGCCGGCGAAACTGAACGAGCTGCTCCACGTCACGCAGCTCATCACGGTGTTCGAGGTCTACGAGAACGAACAGGAAGCGGTCAAGAGCTTCTGAGTCCTGGGGGCTCCGGGCTCCGGGCTCCAGGGGCTCAGGAGCTGCGTTCGCGTTGCCCCGAGGCCCCGAGCCCTCGACCTACCCGCTTCTTCCCCGGCGCCGGCCGGGCGGCGTCTGCGGCGACTGATCCGACGGCGGATCGGCGCCCCAGCGCATCGGAAGCGTGTTGGTGTAGACGGTCTCGTTCTTCTCCAGCCATTTCGGGAACAGCTCGTCGGCGAGCTTCGGATCGTGGATGGCCCGCTCGGGAATGGCGATCAGCTGTTGGAACTGCTCGGTCTCGTTGAGGAAGTGCATCTTCAGACGCAGGGCGTTGGGGAAGCGGCTCAGCGGGGTGGCGGTCCTGGCCATGACGATGTTCACGCGCGCAACCGTGCTGAAGCTCTTCTTCTCGCCCGGCCCGATCGTCAGCAGCCGCGGCAACAACTGGATGCCCGGAACCTCGGACCCGATGGCGATGGTAACCGTCTGCGTATCGGCGTCGTAGGACGTCTCGGGAATGATGTCCGCGATGGCAATCGGCGACGACCGCTCGTTGCTGATGTCGTACGTGAGGCGGATCCTGGTGTTGGTACTGAGTCGCTCACTGAAGATCTGCGCATCGATGCGCACAGAGTTCTCGGTGCCGACGACGCGGCGCGCCTCATTGAGATCCACCGTGGAGGACGAGGCGCAGCCGGCTACCAGAGCGACTCCCAGAAGTGTCAGTTTCCGCACGGGCGTTCCTCCACGTGAGTCACGCATCCGTTTTACACCAAAAAACAAGTTCGCTCTTGTGTTTTCGGTCCACGCCTCTCGGAAGCGAACCTGACAGGGATGGAGCTCATGGATCGTTCTGGTGGGGATGATCAGTCGATCTTCAACACCGCCAGAAAAGCCTCCTGCGGAATCTCCACCTTACCCACCCGCTTCATCCGCTTCTTCCCTTCCTTCTGTTTCTCCAGAAGTTTCCGCTTGCGGGTGATGTCTCCGCCGTAACACTTGGCCAGGACGTTCTTGCGCAGGGCTTTGACGGTTTCGCGGGCGATCACTCGATTACCGATCGTGGCCTGCAGAGCAACCTCGAACATCTGGCGAGGGATGAATTCCTTCATCTTCTCGACCAGCATTTTTCCGCGCGGCTGCGCCTTGTCCTTGTGCACGATCAGACTCAGCGCGTCGAGCGGTTCACCGTTGACCAGCACATCCATCTTCACCAGCTCGCTTTCGCGGTATCCGATGAACTGGTAATCGAGCGAGGCGTATCCGCGTGAGATCGATTTCAGCCTGTCGAAGAAATCGAGGATCACCTCATTCAACGGCATTTCATAAACAATCATCACTCTGTTGCTGCTGACGTATTCCAGCTTCTTCTGCTGGCCACGCCGGTCGATTGCCAGAGCCAGAATGGGGCCAACGTATTCATCGGTGGTGAGCATCGTCACTTCGAAAAACGGCTCCTCGATCGACCGGATGTATGCCGGATCGGGAAGCTTCTGCGGGTTGTCGATCTCGACCAGCTCGCCGTCGGTCCTGGTGACGCGGTAGCGGACTCCCGGCGCGGTGGTGAGCAGCTCGAGGTTGAACTCGCGCTCCAGCCGCTCCTGGACGATCTCCATGTGCAGGAGGCCCAGGAAACCGCAGCGGAAGCCGAAGCCGAGGGCCACGGAGCTCTCGGGCTCGAAGCTGAAGGAGGCGTCGTTGAGCTTGAGCTTGCTGACCGCATCGCGCAGGTTCTCGTAGTCATCCGTGTTGATGGGAAAGATGCCGGCGAAGACCATGGGCTTCACTTCCTGGAAGCCCGGCAGCGGGGCCGGGTTCTCCTTCGAGGTGGTGATGGTGTCGCCGATCTTGGCCAGCACGATGTCCTTGATGTTCGCCGAGAAATACGCCACCTCGCCGACGCCGGCGCCGTCGATGGCCTTCTGCTTCGGGGTGAACACGCCCATCTCGGTCACTTCGTACTCGCGGCCGGTGGACATGAACTTGATCCGCATGCCGCGCCGCATCTCGCCGTCGACGATGCGCACCAGACAGACCACGCCGCGATACGAGTCGTACCAGGAATCGAACAGCAACGCGCGCAGCGGAGCGTTCCTCTCCCCTTTCGGCGCAGGGATCTTGGTGATGATCTTCTCCAGGATCTCGTCGACGCCGATGCCGGCCTTGGCCGATGCGAGCACGGCGTCATGGGCGTCCAGGCCGATGACGTTCTCGATCTGCTCGCGCACGCGCTCGGGCTCCGCCGACGGCAGGTCGACCTTGTTGATGACGGTGAGGATGTCGAGGTTGTTCTCGATGGCCAGATAGCTGTTCGCCAGCGTCTGCGCCTCCACGCCCTGGGTGGCGTCCACCACGAGAATGGCGCCCTCGCACGCGGCCAGAGAGCGGCTCACCTCGTAGCTGAAGTCGACGTGGCCCGGCGTGTCGATGAGGTTGAACGTGTAGTCCTGGCCGGCGTTGCTGCGGTACTGCAGCATGACCGCGCGGGCCTTGATGGTGATGCCGCGCTCGCGCTCCAGATCCATGTCGTCGAGCATCTGCTCGCCCATGTCGCGCGGCTCGACGGCGCCCGTTCTCTGCAGCAGTCGATCCGACAGCGTCGTCTTGCCGTGATCGATGTGCGCGATGATGGAGAAGTTGCGTATGTACTGTGGGTCAGGCATCTCTTGGGCCTTAGGCCTTAGGCGCTAGGCCGAAGGGGAAGGCGAGTTCGTAACACGAAACCGCTGAGTTGTCATCCCGCCAAGGCCCGACGCCTGACGCCTAAGGACTAAGGACTAAGGACTAACCCTGAACTGCTCCCCGCAGTCGAGGCACACCCGCTGTTTGACGATGAGATGCGTCAGGAGGACGACGGCGATCATCACCAGAGCGAAGATCGCGGCGTTGAACCGCCAGACCAGGACGAACGGCATGGCAAGCGCGATCAGCACCATGTACACCGTCCAGATGGCGCTGCCCCCGCGGCGATTGCGGGGCGAGTCGCAGTTGGGACACCTCATCGCAGGTCTTACGTCACCGTGAGCGGTTCTCCTGCATGGATCATACGCACGTGCATGTCATTCCGAGCGTAGCGGGGAATCCGGGGGACGGGGTGGTACGGACGCGCGCCCACCGCCCGGATCCCTCCTCACTCTCGCGATGACGTGCGTGCGTTACACTCCGGCCCCTCATGGACCTCGGGATCAAAGGCCGCGTAGCGATGGTCGCCGCCGCCAGCAAGGGCCTCGGCCGGGGCATCGCGGAGTCGCTGGCGCGCGAGGGCTGCCGGCTCTCGATCTGCTCGCGGTCGACGGATAACCTCGACGGCGCCAGACACGCCATCGAAGACTCGGGCGGAGAGGCGCTGGCGATGAAGTGCGACGTCTCCAATCCGTCGGAGCTGGAGCGCTGGGTCGCCGCGACCACCGCAACGTTCGGCCAGGTCGACATCCTGGTGACGAACACCGGCGGCCCGCCGGCTGCCAGGTTTCTGCAGCTCTCCGAGGACCAGTGGCGCGCCGGAATCGACTCCACCCTCATGAATGTCGTCCGGCTCTGCAAGCTCGTGCTGCCGGAGATGCAGCGGAGGAAGTGGGGACGCATCGTTCACATCACGTCGCTCGTGGCAAAGCAGCCGCTCGAGCTGCTGACGATCAGCAGCACCCTGCGCGCGGGACTGTCCGGGCTGACCAAGACGCTGGCGGACCAGGTCGCCCGCGACAACGTTCTGGTCAACGCGGTGCTGCCGGGACACATCCTGACGGACCGGCAGACCCACCTCAACGAGATCCGCTCGAAGGAGAAGGGAATCACGGTCGAGGAGTACGCCGCCAGCGTGGAGGCGTCCATCCCCATTGGGCGCTTCGGACGGGCCCGGGAGATCGGCGACGTCGTGACCTTCCTCTGCAGCGAGCGCGCAAGCTACATCACGGGAGTATCGCTGCAGGTGGACGGGGGGATCATCAGGAGCACGTTCTGAGACGGTTCATCGTTCATCGTTCCAGCTGGCCCCGTTCATCCTCGCCACGATCCTGGCCACCTCGATGTAGTCCGCCCCCTCCCCCAGCTCGTGCAGCGCGGCCGTGAAGAGCTGCGAGGTGAGCGCCAGCATCGGCGTCGACGCGTGCTGCTGATGGGCGAGCGAGGCCGCGATCCGGATGTCCTTGTCGTGGTGCAGCAGCTTGAACACGAGCGGCCACTTCCCTTCCACCAGCCGCATGGGCAGGAGGTTCTCCGAGGCGTTGGAGCGGCCGCTGCCGGCATTCGTGACGGCCAGAGCCGTCTTCATGTCGATGCCCATCTGCCTGGCCAGCAGCAGGCATTCGGATGTGATCCACACCGTGGCGCCCATGATCGAGTTCGTGAGCACTTTGATGGCGTGACCGGCGCCGACCGCTCCAACGTGAATGATGGTCTTACCGCAGACGCGCAGGATGTCCCGCGCACGCTCGAAGTCCGCGGCCGAGCCGCCGATCATGATCGTCAGCGTGGCGTTCTCCGCGCCGACCACCGCGCCGGTCACCGGAGCGTCCACGAAGTCAACGCCGCGGGAGGCGAGCTGGCGGGCCGTTTCACGGCTGAAGTTCGGGTCGCCGCTGGTGGCGTCGATCCAGAGGGTTCCCTTCCGCAGGAGGGGCAGCAGCCTGGCGACGATCTCGTCCACCTCCTTCGACGTCGGAAGCATGGTGATGATGACGGCGGCCGCGGCGCACTCGGCGATGTCGCCGGCCAGCTTCGTCCCGTGCTCG
>DATKCA010000195.1:0-5698 GCA_035544675.1 Thermoanaerobaculia bacterium
TTTGACGGTTTCGTTGATTCCACGATCGAAGTCGACGAAGGTCTTATCCGACCAGAGGCTGCGTTTCACTTCGTCGCGCGTGATCAGCTCGCCCGGTCGTTCCAGGAGGAGATGGAGCACCCGGAACGGCTGCCCCTCCAATTTGATCTTGAAGCCGGCTTTCCGCACCTCACCCGATTGCAGATCCACCTCGAAATTCGCGAATCGAATGACGTCGGCGGATCGGCTGGGCGCCCCCATGGCTGAATTTTTCTCTTCGGAGATTGAACACGTCCGCGACAAGCCGTCTCACCGACCGCCGGAAACGGTTCCAATTGCTCGATTTGGCAGGTTACCGAGATCTTATCCGAGTTTGATCTGCTGGCCATGGACGGCGGCGGCCGGCGGACCTCTCTTGCACCTAACAAAGGGAGGAACACGATGACTCTCAGACGGCCCATTTTCTCTGTACTGACGCTCGCCGCGGTTTTCGCAGCAGTTCCGCTGTTCGCACAGAGGTTCGGCGAGTGGTCCGATCCTACGAGTCTTACCTCGGTCAACACCCCGTTTTTCGAGGCGGCGCCCGCCCTCTCGAAGGATGAGCGAAGCCTCTACTTCCATTCTCTTCGGCCGGGGCTCGGGATCAATGACATCTACGTCTCTCAGCGCGCAACGAATGCGGACTGGGCGCCGGCAGTCAGGATCGGTCGACCCATCAGTACCAAGTACAACGAAGTAGCACCGGCTCTCTCACGCGACGGCCACTTCCTCTTCTTTTCCACAAATCGACGGGACGGTACCGACCTGGATATCTGGGTCTCCCACCGAACACGGGTTCATGATGACTTCGGCTGGAGCGAGCCGGTCCCTGTCAACGAGATCAATCAAGAGGGAGCAAATGATGCGGGCGCGGCGTATTTCGAGAACGACGGGGGGAGGCCCCAGCTGTTCTTTCAAAGCAACCGAGGAGATGTAGGAGCAACCGACTTCTACGTGAGCGAGCAGCAGGACGATGGAACCTGGGGCGCGCCAGCGCTCGTACGGGAGCTCAGCAGCCCCGCTGCCGAAAACCGGCTCACGATCCGCCACGACGGGCGCGAGGTCTTTTTCGGTTCCAACCGTCAAGGTTCTTCAGGCCAGGACATATGGACTTCGACTCGGCTCTCCATTTCGGATCCCTGGTCAACACCCGTCAACGTGGGGCCGCCCATCAACACCGCATCGGATGACATGCAGCCGGGGCTTTCTGGTGATGGAAGGACGCTCTATTTCACACGCTCCGCAGCGACAGATCCCGGCGATATCCTGTCGAGCACAAGGCAACCTCGCGGGCGCGATGATTGAATGGCACGACTGAATCGGACCGGCTCTCCCGTTGGGGAGGAACCTACCGCGACGCGGCGGCGGGAGTCACGTGCGACTGCGCCGGTTTTCTGGTCCATCACTGAGGCGCCGGCGACGGATCGCCATCGTCCATTCATCATGGCGGCGTCATGAACAACCGCTGGCGTTGGACACTGCTGCTCTTCGCCTGCGCTCTTGCCGCCGTCACTCACGCCGCCGATCGTCCGAACATCGTCATCTTCTTCATGGATGACATGGGCTACTCCGATCTGCGGATCGACGGCGCGCTCGACGCGAGGACGTCGCACCTCGACCGGCTGGAGCGTGAAGGGGTGAGGCTCACCGACTGTTACGCGGCAGCTCCTGTCTGCACGCCGACGCGCGCCGCATTCATGACCGGGCGGTATCAGCATCGCGCCGGCATCGAAGGCGTCCTCGCGCACGCCATCGGCAACACCGACAGGGGTCTCCCGGCAACCGATGTCGCCGATCCCGGCGAGCGGAAGGACCTTGCGGCAGGACGCGCTGATGTCCTGCGACGACTGGACGGGAAGCATCGCGCGTGGGAACGACAGGTCGCGCCGGCGAAGCCATGACTTCGAGCCGTCTATCATGCCCGCCGTGGCCATGAAATGGTGGCAGAGCGGCGTCATCTACCAGATCTACCCCCGCTCCTTTCGCGACAGCAACGGCGACGGCGTCGGCGACCTCCCCGGCATCGCCCTCACCCTTCCGTATCTCCAGTGGCTCGGCGTGGACGCCATCTGGATCTCGCCCGTCTTTCCCTCGCCGATGGCCGACTTCGGCTACGACGTCTCCGATTACACCGGCATCGATCCGCTCTTCGGCACCCTCGACGACTTCCGCGCACTGCTGGCCGAGGCGCGCCGCCGCGGGATCCGGGTCATCCTCGACTACGTCCCGAATCACACCTCCAGCCAGCATCCCTGGTTCGTGGAGTCGCGCTCCTCACGGGAGGGCGCGAAGCGCGACTGGTACATCTGGCGCGATCCCGCCCCTGACGGCAGCCCTCCCAACAACTGGCGCAGCGTCTTCGGCGGCAGCGCGTGGACGTTCGATGAGAGGACCGGGCAGTTCTACTACCACGCCTTTCTGAAGGAGCAGCCGGATCTCAACTGGCGCAATCCCGATGTGCGCGCGGCCATGTTCGACGTCCTGAGATTCTGGCTCGACCTCGGGGTGGACGGCTTCCGCGTCGACGTGATCTGGCACCTGATGAAGGACGGGGAGCTTCGCAACAATCCCTCGAATCCCGATCTTCATCGCGCCAGGTCTCCGTACTACGAGCTGCTCCCGATCTACTCGTGCGACCAGCCGGAGATCCATGAGCTGGTGGAGTCGATGCGCGCACTCGTGGATTCGTACGGCGATCGCGTTCTGATCGGCGAGATCTATCTCCCGCTCGAGAAGCTGATCACGTACTACGGCCGGGAGGGAGGGGGAGTTCATCTTCCGTACAATTTCCAGCTCATCAGCCTTCCCTGGCAGGCCAGGACGATCGCCGCGGCCGTCGATGCGTACGAGGCGCTCCTTCCGCGATTCGCCTGGCCGAACTGGGTTCTCGGAAACCACGACAAGCCGCGGATCGCCTCGAGGGCAGGGGAGGCGCAGGCTCGCGTCGCGGCCATGCTCCTGCTGACGCTTCGCGGAACGCCGACGATCTACTACGGCGACGAGCTCGGCATGCGCGACGTTCCCATTCCGCCGGAGCTCGAGCAGGACCCCTACGGAAAGAACGTTCCGGGACGCGGCCTGGGACGCGATCCGGTGCGCACACCGATGCAGTGGAGCGCGGAGCCACATGGAGGATTCTCGAGCGGGAAGCCGTGGCTGCCGCTGGCCCACGACTACCGGACGGTCAATGTGGCCGCCGAGCGGAACGACCCGGCGTCGATGCTGACGTTGCATCGCCGGCTGATCCAGCTGCGCCGGGAGCATCCCGCTCTTCACCGCGGAGCCTACGCGCCGATGGCGTCCGCGGGTGATGTGATCGCCTTCGTCCGCAAGGAAGAGCGCGCGCTCTTCCTCATCGTGCTGAACCTGGGCGGGTCTCCGGCGCTGTTCGATCTGCCCTCACACGATTTCCACGGGCACATCGTGCTGTCGACGCATCTCGATCGCGAAGGCGAAGCGGTGAAGGATTCGCTGTCCCTGCGAGCCGATGAAGGCGTCCTCATCGGCCTCGGCTGAGCCCGCCCTTTCCGCCGCGGTTCTGCGCGATGGCGAGCTCGAACGACGCGCGCATCTCGCGTCGCTTCGGAACGCTGGCGGCCTGATAGGCGCGGCACAGGACGGCCACTTCGGCATCATTCGATGGTGCCACGATCGTGAATCCGTCCTCCGGCTGCTCCGGCTTCTCGACGTACAGCTTGTCCCATGTCCCGCCGGTGAACCGGCATTGAAGATACGGAGCCGATAGATCCTCCACTCCGTCGGCGGATGCCTCGTCGGACGGTGCGCTCACGGTTGCCGCCGCGGCCGGGCTCTCCGTGGCCGGCTCCTCGTGCCCCTCGCTCTTCGCAGCGTCCGCCAGCCAGCCCACGATCTCGCGGATGACTGCCGGGGATTCCTCGGCTGTCTCGCAAAATGCCAGGCCCGACATGTATGCGGGCTTTCCGCCGGCGGAGCGCATCTCCGAACGCATGACCGTTGCGTCGAGGCGAACAGGCTTTCCACGCCACTTGAAGCGGAGCGACAGGTGCGCGCGGGGCGCGATCCGGTCGGCATGCTTGATCTGACAACCGACCAGACTGATCTCGACGATTTCTGACTCGAATCCGCCGAACGTCGCGTGCGGCGGCTTCGGCAGGGCGAATCGTTGAGCGTTGCGCCGCTCTTCATCACCTTTGAGCGTCACGGCACCCACGATTCTACGCGTGCGCCGGACCCGGGCCCGGCCGGCACGGCTTCAGCCCGCATCTACTCTGCGACCACGATCACGACTTTCCCGCGGGCCCGGCCTGTCTCCAGGTAGCGGATCGCCTCCGGGACCTCGCTCAACCGGTAACGCCGGTCGACTACGGGTGTGACCTTTCCCGTCTGCATCAGATCGCGCAGGACGATCAGATCTGCATTGCGCAGTTGCGCCATGAGCATGCCGAACTCCTGTTTCACGAACGGTGACACGACAGCCATTCTGGCCAGACGATCCATCGGCGCGATCCACCGGCCCTTCGGGCCTCCCACCATCACGTAGATGCCGTTCGGATTCAGGACACGCCTGTATGCCGACATGGAGTGGTTTCCGACCATGTCGACGATCACGTCGAAGCGTTGCCCGCTCTGCGTGAAGTTCTGCTGGGTGTAATCGAAGACCGCGTCGGCGCCGAGGGATCGGACCAGTTCGACGTTCCTCGTGCTGCAGACGCCGGTCACATGGGCCCCGAACGACTTGGCGATCTGGACTGCGAACGTCCCGACGCCTCCCGACGCACCGTTGATCAGCACCCGCTGCCCCGGCTGCACCTTTCCCTTGTCGCGAAGGGCCTGCAACGCCGTGGTTGCCGCAATCGGCACACCAGCGGCCTGTTCGAATGTCATGTTCGAAGGCTTCGTCACCACTCCCTGCTCGCGAACCGTCACGTATTCGGCGAACGCCCCGGTCCGGCCGCCGAATACCTCATCACCCGGTTTGAACTGCGTCACGTCCCTGCCGACCGCTTCCACCGTCCCCGCAAAGTCGACGCCCAGGCGGGTGATCTCCGGCTTGCGCAGTCCGGTCTCCATGCGCATGACGTATGGCTCGCCTCTCATGTAATGCCAGTCGAGAGGGTTCGCGGAAGCCGCGCGAACCCGGACCAGGACCTGGTCGTCCGCCGGAGCCGGCTTCTCGATGTCCTGCAGCCGGAGAACATCGGGTGAGCCATAGTCGCAGTAGACGATGGCTTTCATCGGGCTTTTCGGCACGGCGGCGGCGCGCTCGGCGCAGTCGTTGTCCGACCTCCAGTAGGCGATGACGAGCGCCAGCACGGCCAGAACCACCACGAGTGAGATGGCGACGGCAAACCATTTAAGGATGCGCCTCAGCTTTTTGCCCATGAACCGATGAGTGTAATCCCTAGCACCCGCCTCCGGGCGTAAACGCGTCCGGGGGTCAGGTCTTCGGTTTTCGGTTTCCCTCCAGCATGTGGAATCTGTCTACGGGTCGGAGGGAAACCGGACAACCGAAGACCTGACCCCCTCGATGATCGCGATGGTGGCGAGGGCCTGGCGCGGGTCGACGGCCAGCGGCGCCCGGCCGCGGATCGCGTCGCGCACGTTCTCGTAGAACGCCGCGTAGTTTCCCGGCAGTGTCTCGATGGTCAGCTCGCCGCGATCGGCGATGAGCGTGCCCCAGTTGTCCCGCGGCTCCCTG
>DATKCA010000196.1:0-18133 GCA_035544675.1 Thermoanaerobaculia bacterium
TGTGCCGGTAGATGTCGCGGACGATCCGCGCGGCACGCGCGTCCTTGCCGGCCGTGAACATGCCGCCGTTGCGCACGAGCACGACGCGCGGCGCCGGATCGAGCATCGGGAACTCGGACTTCTGCCGCTCGTACGCTTTTCCCTCTCGGTCGTCGTACTTCTCCAGCGCGGCTGGAATCTGCGAGACCTCGTCGATGACGAGCGGGCACCGCTTCGTGTACAGCAGATGATCCGGCGTGGCCGCACCGATCTGTGTGATGCGATCGAGATCATCGCGACTGCAGAACGCGAGCGTCTCCTGGCTGTCGTCGAATTCGAGGATGAGGGAGCGGCGGTCGGAAAGCGCGCCGCGGAGAATCGGCGCGACTCTGTGGAGGGCAGGCAATCCTGCCTGCCCGGACAGGCAAGATTGCCTGTCCTCCACCAGAAAGCGCTCCGCCTGCCCGGACAGGCAAGATTGCCTGTCCTCCACCAGGCTGGATTGCCTGTCCTCCACCAGGCTGGATTGCCTGTCCTCCACCAGGAACCGCTCCGCCTGCTCGACCAGCTCGATGTGCCGTTCGTAGGCGATCTGCGGCGTCTCTCCCCAGGTGATCAGTCCGTGGTTCATCAGCACGATCGCGCGCGCATCAGGTTGCGCGTCGAAGGCCTCCCCCACCTCCCTGCTAAGCAAAAAGCCGGGCCGGCGATACGGGATCGTGATGACGTCATCGCCCAACGCCTCGAGCACCGTCTTCTCGCGACCGGTGCTGTTCGTGAGCGACAGGATCGCATCCGCATGCGTGTGAAGCACAGCCGGCACCGGCAGAAATGCGTGCAGCAGCGTCTCGATCGACGGCCGCGCACTCCCTGGATCGATGAGGCAGCGCGCGAGCCAGTTCACCATCTCCTGGTCCGTCATGTCCTCACGGCGATGGCGGAGGGGGGCGATGTAATCGAGGCGCACCGCCGGGAACTGCGCCGGCGTGATCGTCTTCATGTCGCTGCCGCTGCTCTTGATCAGCATGAGGTCGATCTCGCGTCCGAGGATGTCGGCGCCCCTGGTCTTCATGCTGTTGTTGCCGCCGCCCCACAGGACGAGCGACTCGTTCGCGCCCACCAGGCGCGACTGCCCGACCAGATCTTCACTCGAGCGGTTGAACATAGGGTGCCTCGATCTTTCTCATGGCCCGATACGCCGCGGCGACGGCAACGCCGCAGACGAATCCGCCGACGTGCGCCCACCACGCCACGCCGGCAACCTCCTGCGTCCCGCGCGCCGACGAGAGCGACAGGAATCCGTTGAAGAACTGCATCAGGAACCAGACCGGCAGAAACAGCGCGGCCCGTATCTCGAGCATGGCCCAGTAGACGACCAGCGGCAGAAGCGTGACGATCCGCGCGCGCGGGGCCAGCACCAGGAAAGCGCCCAGGATGCCCGCGATGCTGCCCGATGCCCCGATCGACGGAACCGGCGACTGCGAGAAGGCGACCGTGTGCGCCAGGCTGCCCAGCGCGCCGAACGCGATGTAGAAGACGAAGAAGCGGGCGTGCCCGAACGCATTCTCGACGGCATCGCCGAACACCCAGAGGTAGATCATGTTTCCGATGAGGTGGACGAAGCCGCCGTGCAGGAACAGCGACGTGAGGAGCGTGATCGCCACTTCCCACGGCGCGTATTGCCACGCTGATGGATTGAGCAGCCGCGCCGGAATGAACCCGAACGTCTGAATGAGCCGCTCGGTCTGAGGCCCGAGGAAAAGCTGGAGGAGGAAGATCGCGGCGTTCGTCGCCACCAGCGTCCGCGTGATGACCGGCGTGGTGATGCTCGGCAGCGTGTGCCGAATGGGAATCATCGATCGAGGCCGCGCGCGATCTCGCGCACGACTTCCGCGAGCTGATCCTTCGTGAGCTCGGGATAGATCGGGATGGCCAGCGTCTGCGCCGCCGCCGCGTCAGAGTGCGGGAACTTCTCACCCGCCTCGCAGACGCCGCGGAAACACTCCTGCTGCGGCAGCGTGAGCGGGTAGTAGATCTCGCAGCCGATGCCGGCACTCTTGAGGTGCGCCATCACGCCGTCCCGCACCTTCGACCCCGCGGGGAACCGGATCACGTACTGGTTGAAGATGTGACGCCGCCCCTTCAGCTCCCGCGGCAGAACAACGCGCTCGCCCAGGCCCGCCTCGCGGAACAGATCCTCGTAGATCTTCGCGTTGCGACGCCGCCCGTCGGACCACGAGTCGAGATACCGCAGCTTGACGTGCAGCACCGCGGCCTGCAGCGCGTCGATCCGGAAGTTGCCGCCCACGTAGCGGTGGTAGTACTTCGGACGCATCCCGTGTACACGGAAGTCGACCAGCCTCTCCGCCAGAGCATCGTCGTCCGTCGTCACGGCTCCGGCATCGCCGAAGGCACCGAGGTTCTTGGAGGGGAAGAAGGAGAAGCAGTTGATGGCACCGAGGACTCCGGCGCGCTTCCCTTCGTACTCCGCGCCGACGGCCTGGGCGGCATCCTCGATCACTACGAGCTTGTGCCGCGCGGCGATCTCATTGATCTCCTTCATCGCCGCGACCTGGCCGTAGAGGTGAACCGGCATGATCGCGCGCGTGCGCGGCGTGATCCGCTCCTCGATCTTCGCGACGTCGATGTTGTAGTCGCCGAGATCGATGTCGACGAACACCGGCTTCGCTCCGAGGCGGTCCACGACGCCTGCCGTGGCGAAGAACGAGTAGGCAGGAACGATGACTTCGTGGCCCGGTCCGATCTCGTACACCATCAGCGCGATGAGCAGCGCGTCCGTGCCGGAGGAGAGGCCGACGGCATGCTTCGCCCCGCAGTACCTGGCGAAGTCCCGCTCGAACTCATCTACGCGCTTGCCGAGGATGAAGATCTGCGACTCGTACACCTCTTCGGTGACGCGCATGACTTCTTCGCGGATCGTCGCGTATTGGGCTTTGAGGTCGAGGAGAGGAACAGGCATGGCCGCGGGAGTTTAACGCCGGGAGCGTAGAAAGTGGTGTCGGGCGGCTCCGCTCTACTCTGTGTTCTCTGTGACTCTGTGGTGATCCCCCCGGGGAGACGATAACCACAGAGTCACAGAGGACACAGAGTTACACGAAGAGCACCCGCGCGAACCGGCGTTTGCCTACTTTCAACAGATAGGACTTCCCGGGCGCGGCATCGAGCGCGTGTTTGAGGCTGTCGATCTTCACCTCGTCGACCAGCACGCCGCCCTGCGCGATGAGGCGTTGGGCCTCCCTGTTCGTCGCCGCCAGGCCGGCCGCCGCGATCACCTTGCTGAGCAGCTGCGGCTCCGCCGCGGTGGGCAACTGCTTCTCCTCGATGTCGGTCGGAGCCTGGCGGTCACTGAAGATCCGGCGGAATTCCCCCTCCGCCGCCTCCGCCGCCGCGGCGCTGTGGAACTCGGCGATGATGATCTTGGCCAGCTCGCGCTTGGCGTCCATCGGATGCGTACGCTTCCGCGCCTCGATCTCGGCCGTCGTGAGATCGGTACAGAGCAGGAAGTACTTCCACATCAGGTCGTCGGAGATGGACATGACCTTGCCGTAGATCTGGCCCGGCGTCTCGTTGATGCCGATGTAGTTGGCGAGCGACTTGGACATCTTCTCGATTCCGTCCAGCCCTTCCAGCAGCGGCATCGTGATGACGACCTGCGGCTCGAGGTTGTACTCGCGCATGAGGTCGCGGCCGACCAGGAGGTTGAACAACTGATCCGTTCCGCCCATCTCGACGTCGCACTCCAGCGCGACCGAGTCGTAGCCCTGTGCGAGCGGGTAGAGCAGCTCGTGCATGGCGATAGGCTGGTGCGACTCGAATCGCTTGCGGAAGTCGTCGCGCTCCAGGATCCGGGCCAGCGTGTACTTCGCGGCCAGGCGGACCATCCCTTCCGACCCCAGATTGCCGAGCCACTCGGAGTTGAAGCGGATCTCGGTCTTCTCCGGATCGAGGATCTTGAAGACCTGCTTCTGATACGTCTCGGCGTTCTCGAGGATCTGCTCCTTCGAGAGCGGCGGCCGCGTCGTCTTCTTGCCCGTGGGGTCGCCGATCATCCCGGTAAAGTCGCCGATGAGGAAGATCACGCGGTGGCCGAGCTGCTGGAAGTGCCGCATCTTGCGGATGACGACGGTGTGACCGAGGTGGATGTCGGGGGCGGTGGGGTCGAAGCCGACCTTGACGGTGAGCGGCTTTCCGTCGCGCCGCGATCGCGCCAGCTTGCCCTTGAGGTCCGCCCGCTCGATGAGGTTGACGGTCCCCTTGGCCAGATAGTCGAGCTGTTCGTCGAGAGAAGTCGGCAGCATGCGCGCGGGGATTGTAATTGACACTACCCCCTCCCCCCTCTACACTGCCGCCGCTGTGAGATCCAATATCCGACTGACGCACCACCACACCCACCACCATCCGGTGTAGGGGTGCATTCACGCGTGTGCCCCGCAACCAGGGAAGGGGCAACGCCAGTCGAGACAGCACAAACCGTAATCGCCTGAACCAACCTCTTCCACGCTGCGGGAAGAGGTTTTTTTGTTCATGGCCACATCGTTACGGTATCCAATCGGAGTCAGGCCGCTTCTCATGCGCGAGACGGCGCGACGCAGGAGCGTCGAGTCCCGCATCGTCGCGCTGCTGGGGCGCTCCGGATTCGAAGAGATCGTCCTGCCGATCCTCGACTACGCCGACCCGGCGGCCGTCGAGGCGCAGGACACCTACCGCTTCGTCGATCGCGACGGCGAGCTCGTGGCCATCCGCTCCGACTTCACGCCCATGGTGGCGCGGGCCCTCTCCCCCGTCGTGGAAAAGACGCGCACCCCGCTGCGCGTGTTCTACCGCGGTGATGTGATCCGCCGCGAGGCCTCACGCCTCGGCGCGAACCGGGAGATGTTCCAGATCGGAGCGGAGATCGTCGGCGACGGCTCCTCGACCGCCGACGCCGCGTTGCTGGGACTGCTCGGCTCGCTCCTGCGGGACCTCGGCGTCACACCGCGCATCGTCTACACGGACGCCACGATCCCCGAGCGGCTCGCCGCCGGCAGCGGCGCCGCGGTGCGCGACGCGCTGGCCGGGAAGCGGGCCGGGGACCTCGAGGGGCTGCAGCGCGCTCTGTCGCCGGAGGCGTTCCTCGTGGCGTCGCGGCTGGCATCCGGCCAGGCCACCGTCGCAGACCTGCAGCAGTGCGCCGAGACCGCGCCGGTGGCGGCCCGGCTGGCCGAGATCGCCTGCGCGGTGGACGGGTTTTGCGTTGCGCAACTCGACGATGTCGACCGGCGCGCCGGCTATTACAGCGGCCTCCGTTTCCGCGCGTACGGGGCGGGCTCCCGCGTGGTGGCGCAGGGCGGCCGCTACGACTCGCTGTACGGGCAGTTCGGCGCTCCGGCGCCGGCCGTCGGATTCACGGTGACGATCGACGAACTGGAATGGAGCGGGGAGGCCTTAGGGGTCTAAGGAGCCTCTGCGCAACTCTGTGATCTCTGTGTTCTCTGTGGTTTACCGTCCCCCCTCCCGGTGCAACCACAGAGAACACAGAGGACACAGAGGTTCCCTAAGGACCAAGGACTAAGCCATGAGAATCGCGATTCCCAAAGGATGCCTGCAGGAAAAGGCGCTGCGCATGTTCGACGCGGCCGGATACCCCGTGCCCGACGAGCTGGACCTCGCCTCGCGCCGGCTCGTCTTCCGGCGCGGCGCCGTGGAGTGGATCCTGGTCAAGGACTGCGACGTGCCGGTGTATGTCGAGCATGGCGCGGCGGACGCCGGCATCGCCGGACTCGATCAGCTGCTCGAGCACGACTCGACCGCCTATCAGCCGGTGGACATGCCGTTCGGGCGATGCACGCTGGCGCTCATCACCGCCGCCGGCGCGCAAGGACTGACGTCGGCGTCCACGGCGACCATCGCGACGAAGTACCCCCGGATCACGAGATCGTGGCTCGAACAGCGCGGACATCGCGCGGAGATCATCCCCCTGGGCGGATCCGTCGAGCTGGCCGCGGTCCTCGGACTGACCTCACACGTGGTCGACCTCGTCGAGACCGGCGAGACGATTCGCACGCACGGTCTGGAGATCGAGGAGACGATCGCGGCGATCTCGCCGCGCCTCATCGTCGGCAAAGACATCTACAGAACGAATCCCGGCGGCGCCCGTGAGCTCATCGAGCGCGTGAGGCAGGCCGTCGGAAGCGAGGAGAGAGTATGCGCATTCTGAAGGTCGTTTCGGCGGAGGCGGAGGACGCCCTGCGCTCACTGGAAAGGCGGCGCAGAGACGCCTCCACCGAGGCGCTGGCGGTTGCGGACGCCGCCATCGAGGGCGTGCGCACGCAGGGCGACGCGTTCGTGTCGGGAGAGATCGCGCGATTCGACGGCGTGACCATCGCGCCCGCCGAGATCCTGATCCGCCCCGAGCCGGTCACGATCGACCCGCACATTGCGCGCGCCATCGACGTGGCCATCGAGCGGATCGAGTCCTTTCACACGCCCCAGCGCGGGAGCGGCTACGAATGGCAGCGCGGCGACACTCGCATCGCGCATCGGGTCTCTGCGCTGCGGCGCGCCGGGGTGTATGTGCCGGGCGGCCGGGCCGTGTACGTCTCCACGCTGATGATGTGCGCGATTCCGGCGCGCATCGCCGGCGTGGAGGAGATCGTCGTGGCCACGACGCCCGCCGCGGCGGCCCGGCCGGAGCTCGCCTACACCTGCGCGCGGCTCGGCATCCGCGAGATCTATCGCGCCGGCGGCGCCGCGGGTGTCGCCGCGCTCGCTCTCGGCACGGCCACACTCCAGCGCGTGGACAAGATCGCCGGCCCGGGAAACTCGTACGTGACCGCCGCAAAGGCCCGGCTCGTCGGCGAGGTCGGCATCGACATGACCGCCGGCCCCACGGAGCTGGTCGTCATCGCCGACGAAACGGCGGACCCGGCCTGCGCGGCTGCCGATCTTCTCGCCCAGGCCGAACATGGACCCGACAGCGCGGTGATCCTGATCGCCACGAGCGTGGAGCTGGCCAGGGACATCGGCCGCCGGGCCATCCCGTCGCTGACTTTCATCGGGAGCATCGACGACGGCGTCGCGCTGGTCAACCGGCTCGCGCCGGAGCATCTCTCCATTCAGGCCCGCAATGCCGAGGCCATTGCGGCGCGGGTGGTGAACTGCGGAGCGATCTTCCTCGGTCGCGCCTCCGCACCCGCAGCCGGCGACTACATCCTCGGATCGAACCATGTCCTGCCGACCGCGGGAAGCGCCCGTTTCTTCTCCCCGCTGGGCGTCTACGACTTCGTCAAGCGCTCCAACATCGTCAGAGCGGGCGAGAAGGACCTCGAGCCGCTCATCGAGCTGGCCGCGACGCTGGCTGGGATCGAAGGGCTGCCTCTGCACGCCGCCTCGCTCGCTGGGCGCGCGGCCATCCGGAGCGCGTCATGAGACTGGCCCTCAGAGATCTAACCGCGTACACGCTGGAGGTGCGGGAGGCGCACACCAAGCTCAATCAGAACGAGAGTCCGGACGATCTTCCTGCCGAGCTGAAGCGGGGGATCGTGGAGGAAGCGCTGGCCCGGCCGTGGAATCGATATCCCGACTTCGAGTCCTCGACGTTGCGCAATGCGCTGGCTCGCGAGTACGGCCTTGCAGCGGAGAACATCCTCACCGGCAACGGCTCGAACGAGCTGCTGGCCGCCGCGATCACGGCGTTCGTCGCGCCGGGGACGCAGGTGGTAATGCTGCGCCCGTCGTTCACGCTGTACGAGAAGCTCACCACGATCGCGGGCGGGGTGCCGCGATTCATCGACGCCGATCCGGCCTCGCCGCTGCTTCCGGCCCGCGACATGATCCGCCTGGCCAGCACGCTGGACGGGCCGCTGGTCATCGCCTGCTCACCGAACAATCCGACCGGCGGAGTCCTCCCGGCAGGCGCGCTCGACGCGTTGCTCGGAACCGGCGCGACGGTGTTTCTCGACCGCGCGTACGGTGACTTCGCCGGCGACACGCTGCCACCCCTTCATGACCGGCTGGTCACGTTCTCCACGTTCTCGAAAGCGTGGGGACTGGCGGCACTGCGGATCGGGTGGCTGGCCGCTACCGCCGCGACGGCGCGCGAGATCCGGAAGGTCACACTCCCCTACAACCTCAACGTCATCAGCGAGGCGGCGGCGGTCATCGCTCTCAGAAACCGCGCCGGCCGTGATGAGACGGTGGCGAGAACGATCCGCGAGCGCGAGCGCGCCGGGCGCGCACTCGCGGCAATGCGGTCCGTCGAGGTCTTCCCGAGCGCCGCGAATTTCATCGCCTTCCGCATCCCCGACGCGCACCGGACCTTCGAGGCGCTTTGCGCGCGCGGCGTCCTGGTCCGCGACATCTCGTCATACCCCGGCCTGGCCGGTTGTCTGCGCGTGTCGATCGGCAGCGCGGCGGAGAACGACGCATTCCTGGCAGCGATCGAGGAGGTCCTGTGACCAGACGAGCCACGGCAACACGCGCAACGAAGGAGACGTCGGTGACCGTCACCGTCGATCTGGACGGCACCGGGAAAGGCACCATCGACACGCCGATCGGGTTTCTCTCCCACATGCTCGACACCATCGCCCGTCACGGCCGCATCGACCTCGGCGTGATCGCGAGCGGCGACACCCACATCGACTACCACCACACGGTCGAGGACATCGGCCTCGTCCTCGGAGACGCCGTCGCCGAAGCCCTCGGCGACAAACGCGGGATCAGGCGCTTCGGCACCGCGTACGTGCCGCTGGACGAATCGCTGGCGCGCGTGGTCATCGACTTCTCCGGCCGTCCCTATCTCGTGTTCGACGTGCCGATGGATCGCGAGATGCTGCTGATCCATCGCGACTTCCCGTTCGCGCTGGTGGAGGAGTTCTTCAAGTCGTTCGCCAATCGCTGCGCCTGCAATCTGCACATCGATCTGCTGCGCGGACGCAACGGCCACCATGCCGCCGAGGCGATCTTCAAGGCGTTTGCGGTGGCGGTGCGCGAGGCGAAGGCGCTCATCGGAACCGAGGTCCCGAGCACGAAAGGAGTGCTGTGACGCGCGTCCTGCTCATCGATTCGCCCGTTGCCAACTCCGCCAGCATCGCGCGGGCGCTGCGAGCGGCCGGCGCCGATCTCCAGATCAGCAGCGATCCCGATGACGTGCGCCGCGCCTCGCGACTGGTCCTGCCCGGCGTCGGCACGTTCGGCGCGGCAATGTCGTGGCTGCGACGCACCGGCAACGACGACGCCATCCGCGACGCCGTGGCGCGAGGCGCGGCGCTCCTCGGCATCTGCGTGGGCCACCAGTTGCTGTTCGATGGGTCCGAGGAATGGGGCGCCGGTGAGGACACCGGCGCTCCATACGGCGGACTGGGGCTGATCCGCGGCATCGTGCGAAAGCTGGCGTGTTCCCTTCCCGTCCCGCAGATCGGCTGGAACCGGGTGAAATGGACGGGAGCGTCTACCCGGCTCTTCGATGGGATCGCCGATTCCACTCCGTTCTATTTCGTGCACTCGTACGCCGCGACCTCCTGCGACGCGGAAGTGGCATCCGCGGCGTACGGCGTCTCTTTCACGGCGGCCGTGCAACAGGCCAACGTCTTCGGCGTGCAATTCCACCCGGAGAAGTCATCCGCGGCCGGGCTCCGCATCCTGCGCAACTACGTGATGATGCAATGACATTCACCGTCATTCCCTCGCTCGACATTCTCGGCGGCCGCGTCGTTCGCCTCACTCGCGGAGACTTCGCGTCGGCACACGCGTACGGCGATGCGGAAGAGATCCTCGACGGATTGCAGCTTCCCGCGGGCTGCGCGTTGCACGTCGTCGACCTGGATGGCTCGCGCGATGGCAGCCCGCGCGCAGTGGAAGTCATCCGGCGACTCTCCCGGCGTGACGTCCGCATCCAGGCCGCGGGAGGAATCAGGACGACGGCCGATGCGCGACGTCTGCTCGACGCGGGCGCAGAGAGAGTCGTCACCGGCACGCTCGCCGCCGAAGATTCCGACGCCTTCCGTGAACTGGTTCGAGCGATCGGCGCAGAGCGGATCGTCGCCGCGATCGACATTCTCGACGGGCGCGTCCGGGTATCGGGATGGCAGCGCGAGGCCTGCCTCGATCTGGAGGCCGTGCTCCACGAGGTCGAACGCTCCGGCGTCGAGGAGATTCTGGTCACGGACATCAGCCGGGACGGAACCCTGGGCGGTCCTTCGTTCGGGCTGTACCGCCGGCTGGCGCGGAAGACGAAGCTGAAGATCATCGCGTCGGGTGGCGTGGCGACGCTCGGCGACGTCGTCTCGCTGGCGCGGATACCGAATGTGAGGGGATGCGTCATCGGGAAGGCTCTGCTGGATGGCCGGTTCTCCTTTCGCGAAGCGAAGGAGAGGGCCGGCGCGCGCGACGCGATTCCCGTACGCGTCATCCCCTGCCTCGACGTGCGCGGCGGCCGCGTCGTCAAGGGCGTGAACTTCGCGGCCATTCGTGACGCCGGCGACCCGGAGGAGTGCGCCGCGCGTTACGAGGCGGACGGCGCGGACGAGCTGGTGGTGCTGGACATCAGCGCGACCGGCCAGCGGCGCGCCACCGCGCTGGAGACGGTCGAGCGCGTCGCCGGCGCGCTTTTCATTCCCCTCACAGCCGGCGGCGGCGTCCGCACGATCGAGGACTTCCGCGCGCTTCTGCGCGCGGGCGCCGATCGCGTGGCCATCAACACGGCGGCCGTTCAGAAACCCGACCTGATCCGGGAAGCGAGAGCGGAGTTCGGCGCGCAGGCAGTGGTGCTCTCGTGCGACGCGAAGAAGAGCGGCCAGGGGTACGAGGTGATGGTCCGCGGAGGGAAAGAGCCGGCCGGTATCGACGCCGTGCAATGGTGCGCGGCGGCCGCGGAGATGGGGTGCGGGGAGATTCTGCTCACGTCGGTGGATCGCGACGGGACGCATGGCGGGTTCGATCTCGGTCTGCTTCGGGCCGTCAGCGCGGCGGTCCGGGTCAGCATCATCGCGTCGGGTGGCGCCGGATCGTGCGAACATTTCCGCGAAGCCGTCGAGCATGGCGCCCAGGCGGTCCTGGCCGCCTCGCAGTTCCATGACGGTCACATGCGCATCAGCGACGTGAAACGCTATCTCGACGCGGAGGGGATTCCAGTCCGATGAACGACATCCAATTCCGAAACGGGCTCGTGCCGGCCATCGTGCGTGACGCACGATCCGGAGCGATCCTGACCCTCGCATACATGAACGCGGAGTCGCTGCAGCGAACGATCGAGAGCGGCGAGACGTGGTTCTGGAGCCGCAGCCGCAACCGGCTCTGGAAGAAAGGCGATACCTCGGGGAACACCCAGCGCGTCGTCGACATCGCCACTGACTGCGATCGGGACGCGCTCGTCGTCACGGTCATTCCGGCCGGACCGGCCTGCCACGACGGGTCGGCGTCGTGCTTCCGCAATGTGCCGGAGCCGACGGACAGGCAGGATTGCCTGTCCTCCACACTCCAAGGCCTCGAGCAGGTGCTCGCGCAGCGCCGCGCCGAACGTCCCGAAGGATCCTACTCGGCCCACCTCTTCGACTCCGGACTGGACACGATCCTGAAGAAGGTCGGCGAGGAAGCGACGGAGGTGGTCATCGCCGCGAAGGGTCAATCGAAGGAGAGAGTGGTTTCGGAAGTGGCGGACCTGGTCTTCCACCTGTCCGTGCTGCTCGTGGAGCGCGGCTCGAGCTGGAACGAGGTCGCGGCGGAGTTGGAGAAGAGGGTCAGGTGAGATAACGTACCGCGCCTCATGACCGACCTCATCCGGGAGGCGACAAAAGCCCGGGAAAACGCCGTCGCCCCCTTCTCCAGGTTCCGAGTGGGGGCAGCGCTTCGCACCAAAGGGGGCAGGATCTTCTACGGCTGCAACGTCGAGAACTGCACCTATGGCCTCACCGTGTGCGCCGAGCGCGTGGCGCTGCTCTCCGCGCTGGCGGCCGGCGAGCGCGAGTTCACCGCCATCGCCGTCGTGACGCAGAGCAGGAAACCGGGCACGCCGTGCGGTCCTTGCCGCCAGCTCATGTGGGAGTACTGCGGCGACATCGACGTCACCCTGGCCAACCTCACCGGCCAGACCACCGAATACAAGCTGTCCACGCTCTACCCCTACCCGTTCGAATTCACACCCGAGGAGTAAACACGTTGCCTCGCACGATCACTCTGCTCCTGGCATTGCTCATCGCCGCCGCGGCCACCGGGCGGGAAGTGGACATCCTCATCACGGGCGGCACCGTGATCACGATGGCCGGACCGAACATCGAGAACGGCGCGGTGGCCGTGGCCGGCGGGAAGATCGTCGACGTGGGACGGGCCGCCGACCTGGCCAGACGCCACACGGCGAAAACGACGATCAAAGCGGGCGGCATGGCGGTCACACCGGGCTTCGTCAACGCGCACACCCACGTGCCGATGACGCTGCTGCGGGGCATCGCCGACGACCGCGACCTGATGGAGTGGCTGACCAAGTTCATCTTTCCGGCCGAGGCAAAGAATGTCGACCGGGAGTTCGTGAAGTGGGGGACGAGGCTGGCGGCCGCGGAGATGATCCGCTCCGGCACGACCACGTTCGCCGACATGTACTACTTCGAGGCGGACATCGCCCGGGAGACCAAAGCGGCCGGCCTCCGCGCCGTCCTCGGTCAGACGCTGCTCGACTTCCCCGCGCCCGACAACAAGACGTGGGAGCAGGGCATCGCGTACGTGCGGAAGTTCGCGAAGGACTGGAAGGGCGACCGGCTGATCACGCCGGCCATCGCGCCGCACGCGCCGTTCACGGTCTCGCGCGAGCATCTCCAGGAGGCCCGCAAGGTGGCCACCGAACTGGGGATCCCGATCCTCATCCACGTTTCCGAGACGAAGGACGAGTTGCGACAGGTCGCCGAGCGCGCCAACGGCATGACGCCGGGCGCATACCTCGACTCCATCGGCTTCCTCGGCGACGACGTCGTGGCGGCGCATGGCGTATGGCTCACCACGAGCGAGATGCACACGTTCGCGGCAAAGGGCGTCGGCGTGGTGCACTGCCCGGAGAGCAACATGATGCTGGCTTCCGGCGTCGCCCCCATCCTGGCGATGCTGCGCACGGGCGTGCACGTCGGACTGGGCACCGACGGTCCGGCCGGGTCGAACAACAACCTGGACATGATCGAGGAGATGGCCAGCGCGGCGCGCCTGCAGAAGATCACGCGCATGGATCCGAAGTCGCTGACGGCGCGGGAGGTCCTGGAGCTGGCCACGATCGGCGGCGCACGGGCGCTGAATCTGGCGGACAAGATCGGCACACTGGAGAAGGGGAAGCAGGCTGACATCGTCATCATCGACCTGCAGCAGCCGCGGTCCCAGCCGGTTTACTCGGTCGAGTCGGCCATCGTCTACGCGGCATCGGGCAGCTCCGTGGTGACCACGATCGTCGACGGCCGCATCCTGATGCGGCAGGGCAGAGTGCTCACCGTGGACGTGCCGGCGGCGATCGCGAAGGCGAAGGAGTACCGCTCGCGCGTGCTGGCCAGCCTCGAGCAGCAGTGAGCGCTCTGCTCTGTAGTGGAGCGCCGCCGACCCGGCGGCCGGCGAGTCGGCGGCGCTCCACCGCACTGCGCGAGACGGCGTTCTTCGCGTTCTTCGCGGCGCTCTCCGTGGCGTTCACCTGGCCGGTGGCCCGGCGCATGGGATCCGCGCTGTCGGACCAGGCCGATCCGCTGCTGAACGCCTGGATCCTCGACTGGGTCTCGTACGCGCTCACCCATGCACCGCTCGATCTGTTCAGCGCACCGATGTACCACCCCGCGCTCTTCACTCTCGCCTTCAGCGAGAACCTGATCGGCATCGCTCTCTTCGTGATCCCCTTTCACCTGGCCGGCCTCGACGCGGTCTCCCTCTACAACGTCGCCCAGATCCTCGGCTTCGCCCATGCCGGGTACGGAGCGTTCGTCCTCGCCCGCATGGTGAGCCGCTCGACGCTGGCAGGGATTCTGGCCGGCGTCTTCTTCGCGTTCACGCAGTTCAAGCTCGACCATCTGTCCCACCTCCAGGTGTTATGGAGCGGATGGCTGCCTCTGCTGCTCGCGGCCTTCATCGCATACTGGGAAAAGCCGACGCGCAGACGGGCAGGGGCATTCTTCGGCGCGTTCGTCATGAACGGTCTGACGAACATCCACTGGCTGTTGTTCGGCTCGTTCGCGACCGCCGTGACGATGGTGCTGTTCGCGGTGCTCTATCCGCGGCGCGGCCGCGACTTCTGGCGGCCTCTCCTCGTGGCCCTGCTCCTCGGATCGCTCGTGTTGATCCCTGTGCTCGTCCCATACGCGGTCGTCTCGCGCAAATACGACATGCACCGCACGCTCTCCGAGGTCGAGGACGCCTCGCCGGTGTGGATGGACTGGCTTCTGTCGAACCCTCGCAACGTACTGTACGGACGCATTCAGGATCCGACGGCGCCGCGTGGAGAACGCCTGCTCTTTCCCGGACTGCTGGCGCTCTTTCTGATGTCTTCAGTGCTGCTGATGACGCCGCGGGCGGGCCTCGGGCCTCGGGCCTCGGGCCACGGGGGCACGAACGAGGTCGCGGTGCCATCTTCCAATGAGAGGTACCTCCGGGCCATCGACATATCCATCATCATCCTGGCCGTCGTTGCATGGGCAGCGATGGTGTCGCAACAGCTCGAGGTCACGCGGAACGGGGTCAGCCTTCTGACGGTGACGCGGTCATCGATCCCGATGACGCTCGCCGTCGTGCTGATCTTCGTCCGCTTCTCGATCAGGCTGCCGCCGATGTTCGGCGGCTCGAATGGAAAGTCGTTGCGCGGCATCCTGGACCGGTCACGCTTTTCGCCGGCGGTGTGGGCCGGGCTCTTCTGGATCGGAGTGGGAATGCTCGGTGCGTTCGGCACGAACGCGTTCCTTCATCCATTCCTCTTCCGGCTCGTCGCGCCGTTTCGCGCGGTGAGGGCGCCGGGGCGATGGGCCATCCTCACCCTCACCGGACTGGTCGTGTTCATCGCCATCGGAGTCGTCCTGCTGCTCGCGGCGCGCAAGGGATGGAGACGCCACGCCGTGGCCGTCGCGCTGTGCGTCGCCGCGGCGCTCGACGTCTGGCCGAATATCCGATGGGACTACGCGGTCAACTCCTTCCCGCCGGTCTACCGCTGGCTGGCCACGGCGCCCGAGGCCGGCCCGATCCTGCAGATCCCGATGGTGACCGCGGGAGTCCACTACCAGTACCTGATGCATCAGACGCATCACCGCGTCCCGATGCTGAACGGAACGTCGGGATTCGAGCCGGAGTTTCATCAGATCCTTCGAGCGAAGATCGAGCACGAACAGCTCGACGAGGAGTTCTGGAGGATCATCGAGGAGACCGGCTGCCGGACGATCATCGTCTCGGCGGACATTCTCCGGGAGAGCAGAAAGCCGGTTCTGGACTGGCTGGAGCGCGAGCTGGCGGCGGGCCGGCTCGCTTTCCTCCGCCGCTTCGACCGCTCGTTTGCCGGCGACTACGTGTTCGCGATCCCCGCGAATTTCCCCGGCTGGCAGCGCTTCCGCGACAGTCGTGCCGACGCGATCGGCCACTCGCCGGCTGAGAATCTCCGGCGATTGTTCGCCGGTGAGTTCGTCTACAGCGACTCGACCATCGCCAAGCTGGAGGTCCCGGCGCCTCACCATGAGTACAACCGGGAGCTGCACATCTCGGGATGGGCTCTCTCGCCGCACGGCATCAGGCGCGCGACCATCCTCCTGGCAGGCGGCAAGATGCGGTTCGACACGCAGGAGTTCGGCAGGCCGGACGTTCACGCGCTGCTGCCGTGGTACCCGAAGACGAAAGATCCGGGGTTCGTCGTGGAGATGAAGAAGCGGCCGGCCGGCATCCCGCGACAGACCACGGTGGAGGTCGAGATCGAGGACGGCGCCGGCAGGATCACACGGCTCCCGGCCGTGCACTTCACCTGGCACTGAAGGTGAGGACACCCGCGCCTCCGGACCTGAAGTGGAGGACAGGCAATCCTGCCTGTCCAGCCGAGGACAGACAGGATTGTCTGTCCTCCACAGAAGCGGGGGGCGGCGGTGAGGACACCGCCGCTCCATTCAAGCGACGTTTTGGTTGCGGCGTAGCCGCGCTGTGAGATCACAAAGCTCACGCAGAGGCTCCGTAACGTCTAAGGGCCGAGACGATCACGTCAGAATTCGTCGAGGACCTGGGGGAACCGCCAGCGCGCCTCGCGGATCTCCTCGTCGATGATGTCGCGCTCGGGCGCGTCCGCCAGCTGCGGTACGTCCCAGTTGGCCAGCCACATCGGGCTGACATACGGCAGGACGGCGATGTGCTCGAGGCGGTACGGCAGTCCACGAGTCTGGAAGCGCGCGTTGAGGAACGCCACGACATCCTTCGACGTGGGGATCGGGTCACTCATCGACATCCAGCTCTTTCATCTTCGAGGCCAGAGTGCGCGGCGAGATGCCGAGGGAATCGGCGGCTTCGGAGCGTGAGGCGGTGCGGCGCAGAGCGTCGGCGATCTTCAGCCGCTCGACCGCCTGGGTGGCGCGCTCCACAGCCTCCTCCATGGTGCCGGAGAGGTCGACGGCGCTGCGCAGCGACTCCTCTCCGCCGCCCGCGGCCGCGTCGAGGTGAAGGTCGCGCGGCAGGATCGCGCTGCGGTCGCACAGGATGGCGGCCCGCTCGATGCAGTTCTCCAGCTCCCGGATGTTCCCCGGCCAGTCATAGGCGCGGAGCAGTGGCCGGGCCTCATCGGAGATCCGCAGTTGCGGTTTGCCCAGCTCGCGCGCGAAGCGCTGCACGAAGAAGTCGGTCAGCACGTCGATGTCCTCGCGCCGCGCGCGCAGCGGCGGAACGGTGATCGGAAAGACGTTCACGCGGAAGAAGAGATCCTCCCGGAAGCGCCCCTGCTTCACCTCGCCGGCCAGGTTGCGGTTCGTCGCGCAGATGATGCGCACGTCGACGTCGATGGTGGCGGTCCCGCCGATGCGCTCGAAGCGCCGCTCCTGGATGACCCGAAGGAGCTTGGACTGAGTCGCCGCGCCGAGGTCGCCGATCTCGTCGAGGAAGATCGTGCCGGTGTCGGCGAGCTCGAACTTCCCGAGCTGGCGGCCCGACGCTCCAGTGAACGAGCCCTTCTCGTGCCCGAACAGCTCGTTCTCGATGAGCGTGTCGGGAATGGCGGCGCAGTTGATGGCCACGAAAGGCCGGCCCGCTCGCGGCGAGAGCTGGTGGATCGCGCGCGCGAAGAGCTCCTTGCCGGTGCCCGACTCTCCCTGCAGCAGGACGGTCGAGTCGGTGGCGGCCACTTTCTGCACGGCCTGCGAGACTTCCACCATCGGCTGCGACTCGCCGATGATCGCCGGCAGCCGGTAGCGCCGCTGGAACTCCTCCTTCAAAAGAAGGTTCTCGGAGCGCAGCTCGCGGTGCTCCCTGCATCTCCGCAGGAGCAGCATCAGGTAGTCGACGTCGATCGGCTTCTGGATGAAGTCGTGCGCGCCGAGCTTCATGGCCTCCACGGCGTTCTCGATCGTGCCGTACGCGGTCATGACGATGACCGGGCAGTCGGGATCCGACTCCCTGGCCTGTCGCAGCACGGCGATGCCGTCGGCGCCGGGCAGCCGCAGATCCGTCAACACCGCCAGATAGCGCCGCCCTTCGGCCAGGCGGCGCATCGCGTCCGAGCCGTTCGCCGCGACCTCGGCCTGAAGGCCCTCCGCCTCGATCGTCTCGCGCAGCATCAGCGCCAGCGACTCCTTGTCTTCCACGATGAGCAGCCGCTTCATGGAGCTTTCTTCGCCAGCGCCGCCGCCCGCGTCAGCATGACGATGTCCTTCACCCCGATGATGATGTGCACCACACCGACGCCCGACACGAATCCGCGGACGTAGGGGTTGTCAGCCCAGAAGCCGATGGTCAGGTTGTTGTGCAGAAGCGGATTCAGCGTCCAGATCCGCGTCCAGGGAACGATGGTGAGAAAGACCCCTGCCTCGAGGCAGTAGAGGGCCATGAAGAGCGCTAAAGACACGGAGCCAAGTTTAGCGTGGAGGACAGGCAATCCTGCCTGTCCCCTTCAGACGCAACGAGGACAGGCAGGATTGCTCCACAGCATCGTGCAGAGAGCGGACTCTGTGGAGGGCAGACAATCCTGTCTGCC
>DATKCA010000197.1:0-13971 GCA_035544675.1 Thermoanaerobaculia bacterium
GCCATGTCTTCGATCGCACCATTCCGGCAAAGTCGACCGCGACCATCGAGCTGCGCGCCTGGGTTCAGCCGCTGCAGGCAGACACCTCCGGCAGAGTGAACAGCCCGGTCATGCTCCGTGGATCCGCACGTTTCGAGAGCGACGCCGGCGTCATTCGGCGGAACTTCGTCGGACGCGGCCAGTAAAGCCGCCGGCTTCAGGAAGTGGCGTTGCTGTATCCCTCCGGTGAGGGCTACAGCCTGGCGGCCACTTTGGAGGGCTTCGCCCCCGCCACGAAGAACGTGCAGCGCGTCTTCCTCGGACTGCCCCGCCCTCGTTCACTGATCCGTCACAACCGCGGCCGTGACCTTTCGTTGACACCCGACCCGCGCGCTTTTTTGCAAAAATGCAGCGGTCGGATGCGCGCCACACTGACTCGCCTGGCTTCCATCGCGGCGCTCATCCTCGCGTTGCCTTCGGCTTTGGCGCAGGAGCAGGCGGCATCGATCCACGGCAGCGTCAAGGACTCCTCCGGAGGCGTTCTGGCCGGTGTCACCGTCGAGGTGAAGAGCGCTGTGCGCGGCGTCAGATTCACCCACATCACGGACACGAGTGGCACGTATCGCATCCCCACACTGCCCGCCGGACGCTATACCGTCACGGCCACGCTCTTCGGTTTCAACCGGTCCATCATCAACGTCGACCTTCTCCTCGGTCAGGCCCTCCGGGTCGATCACGCCATGCGCATTGGTGTGGTTGACGCGATCACGGTGACGCTCGATGCGCCGCTCCTCGATGTGAGGGGAAGCGCTTCCACGACGAGCTATCGGAGCGATGAGTTCGAGCACCTTCCCATCGGTCGCGACTTCTCTTCGGTCGTGACGCTCTCTCCCGCTGCGAACCGCGAGCGCGCCTCCGGCGGCATCTCCGTCGACGGCGCGAGCGGGTCGGAGAACCGGTTCGTCATCGACGGTGTCGACACCACCGACGCGCGCGACGGATCGCAGGCCAAGGCGCTGATCACCGACTTCGTCGACGAAGTGCAGGTCAAGACCGCCGGCTACGCTGCGGAGTTCGGCGGCGCCACGGGCGGCGTGATCAACGTCGTGACCAGACGGGGGACCAACCAGTTCCGCGGTGAAGTCTATGGTTACGGCACGACTCATTCGCTGAACGGCGCGGAGCGTCCGCAGCTCGAGCTCGCGCTGGGCACGCCGGCGGCCGCGCAGGCGCCGCGATATCGCAAGGACGACTTCTCCCAGCTGGAGCCGGGACTCAGCCTCGGGGGACCGATCCTTCCCGACCGCCTGTTCTTCTTCGCCGCCTATCAGCCCCGACTCACGCGACAGCGCCGGACGGTCGACTACGCCGGCCTGAACGCCGGGCGGAGCAGGACCTTCCAGACCGACACGACCACGCGGTACGCAAGCGCGAACCTGAACGGCAGCATCGGCTCACGTCTCTCGTACAAGCTGGCGGCGAACTTCTCGCCCACCGAGCGCGAAGGGCTGGCGTTCCCGACGTTTCCGCTGGACTTCGAGGGCGGCCAGGGCGGGGCGGTCAACCGCAACGGCCGCGGCTCACCGGATGTCGACACGGGCGCCGGCCGCCGGTTCGACAACGAGTCGTATTCGGCGTACGTCGACGCCTTCCCGTCACAGACCATTCTGCTCGGCTTCCGCGCCGGACGCTTTGAGACCAACACTCGAGACACAGGCATTCCGAACGAGATCCTCCACAAGTTTTCCGCGAACGCGGCGGATCCGGCCATCTTCCCGGAGATTCCGGCCAGCCTTCTTCGCTCCCCCGGATTCAGCAGCGTGGCTACGAATTCCGCCGTGGCTCGCGACCGGTACACACGCGACGCCGTTTCGGCCGACGCGACCTGGTATCTGCGGGCGTGGGGCGAGCACGCCATCAAGGCCGGGTTTCAGCAGGAGAAGATCCGGAACGATGTGTTCAGCGGAGAGCTGCAACCCTCCATCGAGTACGTATGGGGTCGCGCGCACGCCGGCACCGGCCGTCGCGGCCAGTACGGCTACTTCACCGTTCGCCAGTTCGCGACCACCGGAGACGTCGAAGAGAACATCCGCGCCATCTACCTGCAGGACGCGTGGACGATCCGCGATCGTCTGACGATGAACCTGGGCGTCCGCGCCGAGAGCGAGGACGTCCCGCAGTATCGCGCCGGCGCCGGCACGTTCATCAACTTCGGCTTCCAGGACAAGTTGGCCCCGCGCCTCGGCTTTGCCTACGACCTCTTCGGCAACGGCCGCACGAAGGTCTATGCCAGCTACGGCACGTTCTTCGACGTGACGAAGCTCGAGTGGCCGCGCGGCTCGTCGGGCGGCGAGGTGTGGGTCGACTACCACTTCACGCTCGACGACCCCGACTGGACCAGGAACATCTGTTCCGTCGGCCGGAACACCACCGCGGACCGCCCGGCCTGTCCGGCTGGAACGTTCATCACCGCGTCCGACCGCCGCTTCTTCGATCCCGCCAGCGTCGCCGAGACGCTCGATCCGGCCATCAGGCCGATGGAGACGCGGGAGCTCACCATCGGCGCTGAGCAGGCGGTCAGCGCCGTCTTCTCGATCGGCTTCCGTCTCGTTCACAAGGAGCTCGTTCGCACCATCGAGGACATGGGCGTCCTCGTCGGCGACGACGAGATCTACATCTACGGCAACCCGGGCTCAGGTCTCTCCCGCAGCCTGGGCGCGGTGCCGATGCCGCGAGCCCGGCGCGACTACGATGCCGTCGAGGTGCAGGCCAGCAGGCGCGTTGGCAGCGCGCTCGCGCTGCGCGCCAGCTACACCTGGAGCCGCCTCTACGGCAACTACTCCGGCCTGGCGAACTCCGACGAGGTCCTCGGTCGCGGAGCCGGCCGCCGCTCTCCGAACGTGAACCGCGCGTTCGACGGTCTCGCCCAGGCGTTCGACCAGAATCTCGAGCCGACCTACGGCCACCTGCCGACGGACCGCCCTCATCAGCTCAAGGTTCAGGCGACCTTCGCCGCGCCGTTCGGCACGACGATCGGCCTCCACCAGTACGCCGGGAGCGGGACGCCGCAGACCACGGAAGTGAACCTTTATCCGACCCTCCCGTTTTTCCCGTACGGCCGGGGGGACATGGGTCGTACACCGATGCTGACGCAGACGGACCTGAGCCTGCAGCACGAGATGCAGATCGGAGGGCGGTACGGGTTGCAGTTGATGGTGAGCGTGCTCAACGTGTTCGACGAAGACACCGAGCTCTACCGCTGGAACAGGCTGCTCCTGGGGGATTTGCCGGAGGCGACCGGGATCACTCAGTTCACGTTCTTCGACGCGCCATTCGACTTCGGGGAGGTCCTGGCGGCGAACGCCAAGGCGGTCGGCTCCATGAGGGATCCGCGGTACGGAAAGCCCTTCCTCTACCAGGATCCACGCCTCGTCCGGGTGGGGATGCGGCTTCGATTCTGAGGGCCCCGACGTCCGGAATACACCCCTAATCTCTGAGGTTAGGCCACATACACTCGAACGCCTTCTCGACTGCGAAGGTGTCTGCGTGGTAAAAGGATCGGCCTTTTTCTGGGAGGTTGTCGTGTACGCCATCATCCGAACCGGTGGAAAGCAGTACCGAGTCGCTGAAGGGGAGCTTCTGCGCGTGGAGCGGGACGTTCTCGGGTCTGCGAACAAGGACAAGGTCACGTTCAACGAGGTGCTTCTCGTGGGCGGCGACCAGCCGAAAATCGGCGCTCCGACTGTAGCCGGCGCATCAGTGGTGGCAACGGTGCTTCGCGAGTCCCGCGGTGACAAGATCATCGTGTTCAAGAAGAAGCGCCGCAAGAATCACACGAAGCGCAAGCACGGTCATCGCCAGGAGCTGGTCGAGCTGCGCATCGACACGATCAACGTCTAGTCGCTTCAATTGCGGGAGGGTTTCCATGGCTCATAAAAAAGGACAGGGTTCATCGCGCAATGGTCGCGATTCGCAGCCGAAGATGCTCGGGGTGAAGCGCTTCGCCGGGCAATTCGTCTCCGGCGGAACGATCATCGTCCGCCAGCGCGGCACGAGGTTCTATCCAGGGCAGAACGTCGGCATGGGCCGCGACCACACGCTCTATGCGAAGGTCGAGGGCATCGTCGAGTTCAGAGACAAGGGCGAGCAGGGCCGGTACGTCAGCATCGTCGCCCCGGCTCCGTCCAAATAACCAGAGAATCCGTGGAAGACAGTCTTTCAGAACGGTCGAGCCACAGAGACACCGACAACACTGAGATCGCCGCTCCCCGGAGCGGCGTTTTCATTGTTGGGTCCGCTGTATAGTGGACTGGAACACAGCTCGCAGTCTGTAACCCATGATGTTCATCGATCAGGCCACGATACGCGTCAATGCCGGTGACGGCGGAAGCGGGTGCGTGGCCTTCAGGCGAGAGAAGTTCGTTCCCAAGGGCGGGCCATCCGGCGGGGACGGCGGCACGGGCGGCTCGGTCATCATCACCGCATCCAGACGCCTCAACACGCTGTACCACCTCCAGTTCAAGCGCGAGTGGAAAGCGGGCCGCGGACAGCACGGCATGGGCTCCAACTGCTCCGGCCATGGCGGCGACGATGTGATCATCGAACTGCCGGTCGGCTCGGTCGTGCGCGACAAGGCCACCGGCGAAGTCGTAGCGGACCTGATCGAAGAGGACCAGCGGGTCGTCGTCGCCAAAGGCGGGCGGGGTGGGCTGGGCAACCAGCACTTTGCCACCGCCACGCGTCAGGCGCCGCGCTTCGCGCAGCCGGGTGAAGCGGGCGAGGAGCGCGAGCTCTTCATCGAGCTGAAGCTGATCGCGGACGTCGGGGTCGTCGGTCTTCCCAACGCGGGAAAGTCCACGTTGATCTCGGTCATCAGCGCGGCGAAGCCGAAGATCGCCGACTACCCCTTCACCACGCTCGTCCCGAACCTCGGCGTGGTGCGCGGTGACGATGACGAGACGTTTGTCGTCGCGGACATCCCCGGCCTGATCGAAGGCGCGCACGAGGGACATGGACTCGGCGATCAGTTTCTCCGCCATGTCGAGCGCTGCTCGGTGCTCGTTCACCTCGTCGACCTCTCGGCGAACGAGCATCCGGAGGAGGATGCCGAGGTAGTGGCGCGCGAGCTCTCCCTCCACTCCGAGATCCTGGCGCACAAGCCGCGCATCGTGTGCGGGTCGAAGATCGACTCCGCCATCGAGGGCAACGCCGAACGTCTTCGCGCGTACGCCGCGAAGCACGACTACCCCTATCACGAGATCTCAGCGGTAGTGGGCGATGGTCTGCGC
Organism: Thermoanaerobaculia bacterium; assembly: GCA_035544675.1. GTDB lineage: Bacteria > Acidobacteriota > Thermoanaerobaculia > Gp7-AA8 > Gp7-AA8 > DATKCA01. Next base: position 5,268 of record DATKCA010000197.1, read on the forward strand.
GAGCTGATCCGGCTGGTGGCGCGCTTCGTCCGTGAGAACCAGAGCCGCGAGGCCACCCTGGCTGCCACACGAGGATGAACATCGGAATCTGCGGCGGGACTTTCGATCCTTTTCATCGCGGGCATCTCGACCCGATCCTCGCGGTCCGCGGCGTCATGGAGTGGGACCGGGTCGTCTACATCCCGGCATTCCGGCAGCCGTTCAAGGCGGACGCCGCCACATCGTCCGGCTATCACCGGTTCGCGATGACGGTGCTGGGAGTGGAGGCGCAGGACGGGATGACGGTGTCGCCGCGAGAGCTGGAGCGCGGAGCCATCTCCTACACGGTCGAGACGCTCGAGGCCATCCGCTCCGAGACCGGCGACGGCGTGACGCTCGACTGGATCATCGGCGACGACAACCTGGCCGAGCTCGATCGCTGGAAGCGTCCCGATCGCATTCTGGAACTGGCCAACTTCGTGGTGCTGACGCGCGGGGCGGGAGCCGATGTTTCGGAACGGTTCCGAAGCCATGTCGTGGCCGAGCCGCGATCGCGCGGCCGCGCCGGCGCCATCGCTTTCGCCAGAAACCATACCGTCCCCATCTCGTCTACTGAGATCAGAACAAGGGTCCGCGCGGGCCAGTCCATCGACGAACTGGTCGATGCTCGCGTCTCGCGCTACATTGAACGCAACGCACTCTACCGAGAGGTCCGAACTTGAGCGATTCCCCCATCGAAAGCCGCGTCAGGGTTGCAGTCGGTGCAGCGCTGGACAAGAAGGCAACAGAGCTGGACGTGCTGGCTGTCGGAGATCTGACGTCCATCGCCGACTACTTCATCCTCTGTTCCTCCGGCAACGAGCGGCAGGCCCAGGCCATCGCCGACAACGTCCTCGGGAAGCTGAGAGACGACCTGAACGTCAAGCCGCTGCTCGTCGAAGGGACGACGCCCGGCCGCTGGATCCTGCTCGATTTCGGAGACTTCATCTTTCACGTGTTCACCCAGGAGTGCCGGCGTTTCTACGGCCTGGAGCGGCTGTGGGGCGACGCGCCGAACGTGACGTCCGATTACAGCGACGAGGCCGAACGGCCGCGCAATGCCTTCAAGAAGACGTCGTGATCCGCGTCTGACGGACTTCTACCGCACGCGCAGCGCGCCGATGCGGAACCTGCTCCAGACGGTCGCCAAAGTGCTCGACCACGACGTCCCCGTCCTCATCCTCGGCGAGTCGGGCGCAGGCAAGGACTATCTGGCCGAAGCGATTCACGCCTGCAGCGCGCGCCGCGCCGGTCCGTTCACCCGCATCGATTGCGCGACGATTCCTCCCGACCTCTTTGAGAGCGAGCTGTTCGGCTACGAGAAGGGGACATTCACCGACGCGCAGACGCGAAAGCTCGGCAAGCTCGAAGTGGCCCTGGGGGGCACCGTCTACTTCGACACCATCTCGGCGCTCACGCCGCCCGTTCAGGCCAAGCTGCTGCGCGCCGTGCAGGACCGCACGTTCACACGTCTGGGCGGACATCAGACCATCCGCTTCGACGCGCGAGTCATCTCCTCGGCCGAGCCCGACCTCGCCGCCAGCGCCGATTTCCGGCGCGATCTCCTCTACCGGATCAATCTCGTGACCGTATCGATCCCCCCGTTGCGGGCTCGCCCCGAAGACATCCCGTCGCTCGCCGCCAGGTTCGCGGCCAAGCGGAAGAGGCTCGACAAGAAGGCCGTGGAGCTGCTCGTCGCACATGCCTGGCCTGGCAATATCCGCGAGCTGCGCAATGTCGTTGACCGGGCCGTGCTGACCGCCGAAGGCGACACGATCCGAGCCGGCGACCTCGCTCTCTCCGCGGGCGACCTCGTCACCATCGCCACCCAGTCACAATGGACCCTCCAGCAGCTGGAGGAGTCGTACATCCGCGAGGTGCTGCGCGAGACCCGCGCGAACTACTCGCGCGCCGCCGAGATCCTCGGCATCAACCGGAAGACGCTCCTGGAGAAGCGGCGCAGGTACGGCATTGATTAGGCCTTAGGCCTTAGGCCTTTGTCCTTAGGAGGCCGCCGCCCGCCCACGAACTGCGTTCGTCCTCCTAACGACTAACGACTAAGGACTAAGGCCTAACGACTAAGGCCTAAGGCCTAGAGGTTGTTGAATGAGGCTGACGATCATCCAGGGCGGCTCCCAGACCGGCGACGAGCTGGCGGAGGCCGCAGACCGCTATATCGAGCGCATCCGGCATTTCTTTCCATTAGAGGTGGTTCACGTACTGCCGGAACGCGGTAGACAAAGCGCAGATGATGCGTCTATCATCCGCGCTCAATCCGCGAAGACGCTGGCGGCAATCCCTGGGCGCGGGTACACGGTTGTCCTCGACGAGCGGGGGCAAACCATTGATTCTTTGAAGTTTGCGAAATGGCTCGAAGGGTTGACAACCAGCAACCCGTATGGCGTGAATTTCGTAGTGGGTGGGGATGTGGGGCTTGACGAGTCGGTGAAGGATCGAGCCGACAAGCTCCTGAGCGTGTCGGCGATGACCCTCCCGCACCAGCTCGTCAGAGTCATCCTGCTGGAACAGATCTACAGGGCCTGTACGTTGATGCGCAACATTCGATATCACAAGTAAGGAGCCCGTTCGGTGGCCAGAACCAAGACAAAGAACCCCTACCAGCAGCACGAAGACGCTTTGCGGAAGAAGCAGAACGAGCTCTTTGAGTCGTATGAGCGCGACAAAGCCGCAGGCAACGCCCAGCCCGATGATGGGATTCAGGATCTCGCCGACAAAGCCGCCAGCGCCTATTCGAAGGAGCTGAACTTCTCGCTCTCTGATGGCGAGCGCCAGCTGATGATGCAGATCGACGAGGCTTTCGTCCGCATCAAAGAGGGCACCTACGCCGTCTGCACGAACTGCGGCGCGACGATCGGTGAGAAGCGGCTCCAGGCAGTGCCGTGGACGCCGTTCTGCATCGATTGCCAGGAGCTGCAGGAAAAGGGCATGCTGTCGTAGTTTTTCTCGCAATGACGTGATCGAAAGGGAGCGATGTTCGCTCCCTTTTTTCTTATGCCGAAGCCCCTCGCGAAAGTTCTCGAGGCCATCGCCTCGAAGAATCCGCCCAGGACGATCCTGGTTGGCGGCAGCTCGGACTTCCTCGCGGAGAAGGCATTCCACGACATCCGCGACGCGATGGCCGCCGCGAACGCCGGCATCTCCGTGGAGACGTTCGAGCCGGGCACCGAGCTGGCGTCGATCGTCGACTCGTACCGGACCTTCTCCCTGTTCGGCGGAACGCGGCTTCTCGTCGTGCCGGAAGTGAATGCATTCGTGTCGGCGAAAGAGCTCTCCTCGCTCTTCGACAAGTCCGTCGCGGAGTGGCGCAGCGCGAAGACGGACCGCAAGCGCGCCACTGCATCCGCGAAGCTGCTCCATCTCCTCGGGCTGGTCGGATGCGACCTGGAGATGACGGATCGGGCCATCGCCACGGCGCTCGGCGTCGACGACGAGGGCACGCTCGCGGACATGCTGGCGTTCTGTCGGGCCACCGGAAAGAAGGCCGGCCGCGGTGAAGACGACGCCGCGCTACTGATCGAGGCCATCACCCGGGGAGGGGCGGCGGGGACGTTCCTGCTGTTGCGCACCGGAGAGATTCCGCGCCAGTCGGCTACCGTCGACCTGATCGATCGCGTCGGCGCGGTGGTGGTGGCCGACCTGACTCGCGAGTCGTTCAACGCCGCGCTCGCGCAGGCCATCGCCGCGGTGGCCGCCGAGGCAGGCGTCACGTTCGACGGCGCTGCGATCTCCGCTCTTCGCCAGCGCCTCGGCATCGAGCGCCTCCTCGCCGACAAGTTCGCCAGGGACGTTCCCGACCTCCGTCTGGCCGTCTCGGAAGCGGAGCGGCTGGCCACGCTGGCCGGAACGGGTGGGCGGGTCACCGCGGCTCTCATCGACCGCGAGATCGAGTCGGTGGAAGGCGGCGCGCGCTACGAGTTCGCGTCGCTGTTCACGGAAGGGAAGATCATGGCCGCGTTGTCGAAGCTGCGCGACCTCGTGGCCCAGGCCCGCCGCGAGGATCCGAAGACGATGCTCGACATCCACTACGGTCGCTATCTCTTTCCGCTCGCCGACGAGATCCGGCAAATGATCGCCATCCATTCCTTCGCCCGGGCCCGGAAGCTGGACCTGCGCGCCTCGATTCAATACAACCGCTTCAAGGACTCGCTCGCCGACGCCCTCGGCGACTACCTCAAGTCGGCCGGTCTCGTCAGGCAGCGCCCCCATCCCTTCCCCCTGCACAAGAAATGGGAGGCGGCGCGCCACCATGGCGAGGCCGATCTCTTCGCCGCGCTCGCCGCGATCGCCGATCTCGACCTCAAGCGGAAGTCCGGCGGCATCCCTGTCGAGCTGGGTCTGGAGACGTTCCTGCTGTCGCGGGTGCGGTCGTAGTGGAGCGCCGCCGACCCGGCGGCGCTTTCCGTGAGAGCCGCCGAGTCGGCGGCGCTCCACAGATACAATCCCCCCCAATGTCCATCTTCGACGTAGACCGCCGCGCGTGGCGAGCACTCATCGCCGCGCAGGTCGGCTGGATGCTCGACGCCATGGACTTCCTCCTCTTCACCTACGCCATCGTTCAGATCCGCGAGGAGTTCTCGCTCTCACGGCCGATGATGGGCGCGCTCACGTCAGTGGCTCTGGTGGCCAGCGCGTTCGGCGGGATCGTGTTCGGCCGCCTGGCCGACCGCATCGGGCGCGTGAGGGCGATGAGTCTCAGCATCCTCGTCTACTCGCTATCGACGGCCGGGCTGGCCACAGCGACCGCGTTGTGGCAGCTCGTGGCCTGGCGCGTCGCCGTCGGCATCGGCATGGGCGGCGAGTGGTCCGCCGGCTCGGTCCTGGTCGCCGAGACCTGGCCCGCCCAGCATCGAGCCAAGGCCATGGGCATCATGCAGTCCGGCTGGGCCATCGGCGCGCTGCTGGCCGCCGGGATCTCCGCGTTCGTCCTCGAGCCGTTCGGCTGGCGCGTGCTGTTTCTCATCGGCGCGCTGCCGGCCGTGGCCGCCTTCTACATCCGGCGGAACGTCGAGGAGCCGCAGATCTGGCGCGACAGCAGAGCACAGGCGCAGCCCAGCCGGTGGCTGGACATCTTCGCGCCCGTGCTGCTGCGGCGTACGGTCATCGCCACGGCTGTGGCCAGCAGTGTGCTCGTTGCGTACTGGGGCGTGATCACGTGGCTGCCGGCCTTCCTGGCCTCGCCGCTGTCCGAGGGTGGGGCGGGGATGTCGATCACGAGGTCGGCGGCGTGGCTGGTCGTCGTGCAGATCGGCGCCTTCGCCGGATACATCAGCTTTGGCTGGATCGCAGACCGCATCGGGCGGCGTCCGGCGTTCACGCTCTTCATGGTCGGCGCGGCCGCCGTGATTCCGGTGTTTGCGTTCGGCGCCCGCTCGCCGATGATGCTGCTCGCCGTCGGCCCGCTCGTCGGCTACTTCGCGCACGGCTACTTCTCCCTCTTCGGTACGCTGCTGGCGGAGCTGTTTCCGACGTCGATCCGCGCCAGCGCTCAGGGCTTCTGCTACAACGCCGGGCGGCTCGTCTCCGCGCTCGCGCCCATCGCCATCGGATCGGCCGCGGTGCGATACGGCCTGGCCGCCGCCATCGCCGCCTGCGCGATGTTCTTCTTCCTCGGCGCGATCCTGATCTGGCTGCTGCCTGAGACTCGCGGCCGCGAGCTCACCTCCGAGGCCGGCGCATGAGCCGGAGCGACAAGCTGGCCATCGGCTTTCTTGTCGCGTTCATCACCCTCCTCTTCGCCGACGTCCTCTTCGCCGCCCGCAACTTCTACTTCCGCGACCTCACCCGCTACTACTACCCGACCAAGAAGCTGGTCCGCGAGACGATCCTCTCCGGCCAGTTCCCTTCCTGGAATCCGCTGTTCGCCGCAGGCCAGCCGATGGCCGCCAATCCCGACTACAGCGTCTTCTATCCGCTGCAGTGGCTGACGCTGCTGCCCGGATACGACTTCGGATACCGGCTGCACATCGTCTTTCACTTCTACGTCGCCGCGATCGGGATGTACCTGCTGCTGCGGTGGTGGCGGCTCGGTGTGCATGCCGCGTTGTTCGGGGCGATCGCATTCGCGGCCGGCGGGCTCCTGCTCTCGTCGGTGAACCTGCTGCCGATCCTCTATTGCCTGACGTGGCTGCCGGCGATCATGCTCGCCGTGCAGCGCGGCAGTTTCGCGCTGGCGTCGCTGCTCCTGGCGATGCCGATGCTCGCCGGCGAGCCGGTTACGATCGCGCAGATCTCCATCCTGCTCTTCGCAGTGGGGCCCCGCCGTTCCTGGCCGCGTCTTCTCGGCATCCACCTCGTCGCCTTCCTCATCGCCTCGGTGCAGCTCATCCCCGCCGCCGATCACTTCCGCGACTCGGTCCGCGCCAGCGGCTTCTCGTTCGACCTCGTTTCTACGTGGAGCACGCCGCCGCTCAAGCTCGCCGAACTGCTGCTCCCGGGAGTCATGGGACCTGCGGGCGAACACGCGCGCTTCTACTGGGGAACGGCGCAGTACGGCTGGCTCGACCCGTTCTTCCTCAGCATCTACTTCGGCGTGGTCGCCATCGCATTCGCCGTCGCCGGCTTCGTGCGCAGGCTGCCTCGCTCCGGCCTGGTTCTGACGCTGCTCTCGATCTCGATCGTTCTGGCGATCGGCAAGGCGACGCCGTTGCTGGGGCTCCTGTACCAGGCCGGCATCTTCTCCTCCTTCCGGTTCCCGGAGAAATTCCTGATCCTCGGCATCTTCCCGCTGACGGCGTTCGCGGCGTTCGCGTTCGACAAGGCGATCAGGGATGCGGCGATCGCGCGGCTGGCCATGGTCGTTGCCGGCGTCGTCACCGCGATGGGGGCGGTTCTGTTCGCCCTCAGCAGGTCCGGGGCGTACGCGGAAGCATTCGCGAGCTTCTGGCGGATCGGAATCCATCCACTGGCAATGGAGATGGCTGACCTGTCGGCGGCGACATGGCTGTCGATCCTCGCGCGGGGAGGTGCCGCGGTCATCGCCATCGCATTGGCCCGCCGCGTGCCGTCCGCGGCGGTGGCGGTGCTGGCCATCGACCTGGCCTGGCAGCGCTGGTCGGTGGCCGAGACGATCGACGGCGGCTTCTTCCGCGAGCGGCCCGCGCTCGCTGCGGCCGTGCCGTCCGGTGAGCGGCTCTTCCATCAGGCCGACTGGTATGGCGCGACCGCCATCGCCCGGCAGTACTTCGATCTGCCGGAGATGTACTGGGTCATTCGCAACGGGTTGTTTCCGGTGACCGGCACCGGCTGGGGTGTGGCCACGGTTCTCAATCCCGACATCGACCAGACCTTTCTCCAGCCGACGGCGGAGCTGAACGAGGCGATGTGGGCGATGCGGGAGCGCGGCGAGCCCCGATGGCTGGAGACGATGATGGCCATGACCGGCGCGCGGCACCGCGCGCTCTATCTGCCGTTTGCCGGCGGAGGTCGCGACGTGCGGCCGATCATCATCGTGCCGGTGCCGTCGAATGGGCCGTACGTGTTTCAGCCCGCCGGGGCGGGGAAGGTGGAGTCGGTCGAGTCATCCTCGAATCGCGTCCGCCTCGACGTGACGGCGGTGAGCGATGCGATGCTGGTCCTCGCCGTCACGCGTCACAAATACTGGCGCGCCACGATCGACGGCCGCGAAGCGCCACTCGTCCCGGCGAACATAGCCTTCCAGGCCTTGCGTGTTCCGGGCGGCTCGCATCAGATCGAGCTGCGCTACCGCAATCCGCTGTTCGCGATCTTCGGAAGCGTGTCGATTGCCACGGTTCTGGTCCTCCTCGTTATGATTCTCCGTCGTGATCGAGCTCAGTTGCGACCTCGGTGAAGCGGACACGCGCGAAGGCATCGCCGTGGAGCGCGCCATCTGGCCCCTGATCGACGCCGGGAACGTCGCGTGCGGCGGCCATGCCGGTGATGAGGGCTCGATGGGCGAGGCCATCCGTCTGGCCGGCGCCCACGGGGTGATCGTCGGCGCGCACCCTTCGTATCCCGATCGTGAGAACTTCGGCCGCGTGTCGATGGACATCGGGCACGACGCACTGGTCGAGTCGCTCGTTCAGCAGATCTCGAGGTTGCCCGCGAGACGGGTCAAGGCTCATGGCGCGCTCTACAACGACGCGCACGCCGGTGCGGCGCGTGCCGCGGCGATCGTCGAGGCCGTGCAGCGCGCCGGCTCTCCGGCCGTGGTGGCCGGCGACACCTCGCAGACTGCCGCCGTGGCCCGAGCCCGCGGGGTCGCGGTCATTCGCGAGGCGTTCGCCGACCGCCGCTACAACGAGGACGGCTCGCTGGTGTCGCGCCGCGAGCCCGGCGCGCTGCTCTCCATTGCGGAAGCTGCGGAGCAGGCGAAGTTGCTTGCCGCGGAGGGCGTGGTCATCGCCCGCGGCGGCCGGCGCGTTCCGATCGCGTTCGAGACGCTCTGCATTCACGCGGACATGGAAGGGGCGGTGGAGCGGTTGCGGGCGATCCGGGCGGCGCTGGGCCGGTGAGGGCGTAGACCGGGGTTGAGCGAGGATCGAATGCCGTGATTGGGGAAGATGATCCGGCAGGCGCTGGTTGTCTACCGGTCGCCCCTGTGCGACCATACGCGACCTTTCCCGTCCTTGGTGTGGTGTAGCTCAGTTGGTAGAGCGGCGGATTGTTAATCCGTTGGTCGGAGGTTCGAGTCCTCCCGCCACAGCCA
>DATKCA010000198.1:0-2222 GCA_035544675.1 Thermoanaerobaculia bacterium
CCGTTGCGCCGGGTTGCTCGAGGAACGCGCTCCCGAGTACGGCCGCCTCATCACCATGGAGATGGGAAAGCCGGTCCAGGCGTCCATCGCCGAGGTGCAGAAGTGTGCCCTGGTCTGCCGCTACTACGCGGAGCACGCCGAACGCTTCCTCGCCGACGAGCCGGTCGCGACCGGCGACGGTCGCAGCTTCATCCGCTACGAGCCCATCGGCGCGGTCCTCGCCGTCATGCCCTGGAACTTCCCCTTCTGGCAGGTTTTCCGTTTCGCCGCGCCGGCACTCATGGCAGGCAACACGGGACTGCTCAAGCACTCGTCGAACGTCCCGCAGTCGGCGCTGGCCATCGAGCGGGTCCTGGCCGACGCCGGCTTCGACGCCGGCGAGTTTCAGACGCTGCTGGTCGGATCGGACCAGGTGGCCTCTCTCATCGACGACGAGCGCGTCAGGGCCGTGACGCTCACCGGAAGCGAGCCGGCCGGCGCCAGCGTGGCCAGCGCCGCGGCGAAGAGGATCAAGAAGACCGTCCTCGAGCTCGGCGGGAGCGATCCGTTCATCGTGATGCCTTCGGCCAGTCTCGACGACGCGGTCACCAGCGCCGTGAAGGCCAGGACGATCAACAACGGCCAGTCGTGCATCGCCGCCAAGCGGTTCATCGTGCATGAGGCCATGGCCGCGGAATTCGAGAAACGCTTCGTGGCCGGCATGTCCGCGCTGCGCGTGGGCGACCCGCTGGACGAGGGTACGGACATCGGCCCGCTGGCCACACCGCAGATCGTGGACGACATCGAGAAGCAGGTGAACGACAGCATTCGCGCCGGAGCGAAGCTTCTGGCCGGAGGAACGCGCATCGGATCGACGGGGAACTTCTACGCGCCGACGGTGCTCAGCGACATCCCGCCCTCTGCGCCGGTCCACGACGAAGAGACGTTCGGACCGGTGGCAGCGCTGTTTCGCGTGCGCGACCTCGATGAGGCGATCTCCATCGCGAACGCCACGCGCTTCGGCCTCGGCGCCAGCGTCTGGACCAGCGATCAGCGCGAGATCGACGCGTTCGTCGATCGCATCGAGTCGGGCCAGGTCTTCGTCAACGCCGTGGTGGCCTCCGATCCGCGCCTGCCGTTCGGTGGGACGAAGAGCTCCGGATTCGGACGCGAGCTCGGCGTCAACGGCATCCGCGAGTTCGTCAACGTCAAGACCGTGTACGCCGCGTCATCGCGAGCGGAATGACTCGGGCTCGAACGTCCAGTTGTCGACGTCGACCGGCTCGCCGGCTTGGATGCGGAACACGCACCGGCCGTCACCGTTCTGAAAGCGCTCTTCGCGCTCCACGCGCACGCCGAGGAGCCGCGTCAGAGCGTTGACCGAGATGCTGCAGAGCATCGGCCGCCCCATGGCCGTGTTCAGGAACGGGCAGTTCCGCTCGACCAGGCGATAGCCGTCCCCGGCCTCCTCGGTCGACATGAACGGATCGTCGTCGAGGTACCAGCTCTTCAGCGTCGCCACGCGCTCGGTGAGCGAGAGGCCTCGCATCGCCGGCTCCAGTGCCGCCACCTTCCCATCGACCAGCCGCTCCAGAACTTTCGTGGCCGCCTCCGCCCCCAGCTTCTCCGTCACGGCATCGAGGACAGCGATCGAAAGCGCGTCGTACTGCTTCGGGAAGAGATGGTCGCCGGCCTGGCTGAGCAGGTAGCGCGCCGCCGGGCGCCCGGTGCGGCCACGCTCCGCGCTCCGATCCGCGCCCGACTCGATCCAGCCGTCCCGGTGCATCTGCACGAGCTGCTGGCGCACGGCCTCACCGGTCAGCCCGAGCAGCGCGGCCAGCTGCGAGATCGTCGCGGAGCCGCGCTGCTTCAGCGCCACGAGAATGGCGCGCCGGCTGTCGGGCAGTTGTTCGACTGTAAGAATTGTGGATCCTCGCACGTAAGAATTCGGGAACCCCAATTGTCGCCCAATCAGCACCCCGTGCAAGTCTTTTCTTGCTTTATGAGGCTGAGGCCGCCGCCCGGCTGCCGGCCGGCCTGCCGTATCGCTGCGTCGCCCAGCCGAGGATCGCGCCAACGATCCCGCCCGGCAGCATGATCTCGAAGTAGTACTTACCCTGCATCGCCGCGACCCAGTACGCCAGCGCCAGTCCGACCACGAGTCCGAATGCGACTCCGGCCCAGAGGTTGTCGACCTTCCGGGCGAACCATCCCGCCGCGACGCCGGCCATGATCCCCTTGAC
>DATKCA010000199.1:0-5154 GCA_035544675.1 Thermoanaerobaculia bacterium
TGGCACGCCGCAAGGCCTTCACGGCCATCTCCCTCTTCGGGATCAGCATGACGCTGGCGGTGCTGATGGCGGCCACGGCGATCCTCGATCATCTGTTTCAGGCGCGCGCGCCGGAGACGCGGCTGGACCGGACGCTGCTCGTGACCCGGCTCGGGCAGTACGGCGACCAGCACGGCATGACCAGTCGGCCGGGATATGCGTTCCTCGACCAATTCGTGCGAACGCTGCCGGGCATCGAGAGCGCCTCGATCTTCTCGACCTTGCAGGCGGGTGCGATTTACCGCGACGGCGCGCGGGTCGACGTGATGCTCCGGCGGACGGATGGCCCGTACTGGCAGATCCTCGACTTCGATTTTCTGGAAGGCGGACCTTACTCGGCGGCCGACGACGAGATGGGAAGGCTCGTTGCCGTGATCAACGAAGACGTCCGCGACAGGCTCTTCGACAACCAGCCCGCCGTGGGACGCACGTTTCAGCTGGAAGGAAGGAGCTTCCGCGTGGTGGGCGTCGTCCGGAGGGCCGCGTTGACGCAGGCCATGGCCTATTCACAGATCTGGATGCCGATCGGGAGCCTGAAGTCGTCCGAATACCGCGAGCGGATGCTCGGCGATTTCACGGGAGCGGTGCTGGTGAAAAATCGCCGCGACATTCCGGCACTGCAGCGTGAGTTCGAAAGCCGGCTGCCGCGCGTTCCGCTCTCCAATCCGAAAGAGTTTCACATGACGAGGGGAGGGCTGGACACGCCGTTCGAGAGTTTCGTCCGGATGATCGCCGGGAACCGCCAGTTCGACGCGTCGACGCCCGGCCGCTTCCGAATCATCCTGGCCGTCATCGCTCTGCTCTTCATGGCCCTCCCGGCGCTGAATCTGATCACGTTGAATCTCAGCCGGATTCTGGAGAGGGGGCCGGAGATCGGAGTGCGCCGCGCATTCGGCGCTCCGCGCTCGACGCTGGTGCGGCAGTTCGTGTTCGAGAACGTCGTCATGACCGTCATCGGCGGCGTGATCGCGTTCGGGATCGCCGGATTCATGCTTCCGATCCTGAACCGGCTGGTCCCCCTTCCCGACGCGCAGCTGACGCTGAACCTGCGCGTCTTCGCGTGGGGAATGTTCATGGCTCTCCTGTTCGGTGTGCTGTCCGGCGTCTATCCCGCATGGCGGATGTCGCGACTGCACCCGGTGAATGCGCTGCGTGGAGGCTCTCAATGATTCGGCACATCCTGAAGATCGTCTGGAATCGGAAGCGCGCCAACGCCTTGATCGTCGCGGAGATCTTTCTCTCCTTTCTCGTGCTCTTCGCGGTCCTCACGCTCGCGTCGGCTCTCATCGGCAGCCTCCGGAAGCCGCTGGGGTTCGAATGGCGCGACGTCTGGAACATCAGCATCAGCGGCGAGGCTGCCGAGGGCGCGAGCGTAGAGGCCATGGACATGATCGTGCGCGAGCTGCGGGCGATGCCGCAGGTCGCCGCCGTCGGCGCGTCCAATACCCCTCCCTACGCCATGTCGTCCTTCGAAGGAACGTGGGTCATCGAAGGGAAGAGCGTCTTCCTGACGCAGGATCGGGTGACGGACGGCTTCGCCGGTGTGATGCAGCTGAATGTGCTCCGCGGCCGCTGGTTCGGTCCTGAAGATGACGCCGCGAATTACACGCCCGTCGTCATCGACGCCGATCTGGCCGAGGCGGTGTACGGCGATGAGAATCCGGTCGGGCGCCGGTTCGACGAGCAGCGGCAGAAGGAGTTGCGGATCGTCGGCGTGATCGCTCCCTATCGCAAGTCCGGTGAGTTCGCGAACTTCGGCAAGCCGATCAACATGATTTTCGAGCGCGTCTCCGCGGCGAAAGGCGACAAGCTGCCGGACAACGTGCTGATCCGCGTCCATCCCGGCACCTCCGCCTCGTTCGAGCAGACTCTCAGCGAGCGGCTCCATCAGGTCGCCCCGCAGGTGAATTTCCGCATCCGGCAGATGAGCCGGATGAGGCAGCTGGCTCTGCGCATCGCCCTCCTCCCGCTCATCGCCCTCGGCACCGTGGCCACGTTCCTGATCTCGATGGTCGTCCTCGGCCTCAGCGGCGTGCTCTGGCAGAACGTCACCAGGAGGACGCGCGAGATCGGGCTCCGCCGCGCCATCGGTGCGAGCGCGCCGGCGGTCCGGCGGCAGATCGTGGCCGAAGTGGCGACGCTCACCACGCTGGCCGTGATCCTCGGCGTGGCGATCGTCGCGCAGCTGCCGCTCCTCGGGCTCTTCACCCTGATCACGCCGACGGCATTCGCAGGAGGATTGGCGGGATCGCTTGCGGCCATCTACGGGCTCACGGTACTTTGCGGGCTGTACCCCGGCTGGCTCGCTTCACGCGTCCAACCGGCCGAGGCGCTCCATTACGAGTGACTGCGCCCATCCTCATCGTCGACGACGACGCGTCGGTGACGGCGTCGCTGGCTCTGCTGCTCAAGCAGCACGGCCATCGCGCCGTCACCGCGTCGCGTCCCGATGAGGCGATGTCGATCGTGCGGGGCGAGCTGCCGCGGCTCGTCATCCAGGACATGAACTTCAGCCGGCGGACGACCGGCGAGGAGGGTCTGCAGCTCCTGGCGGACATCCGCGCGCACGATCCGTCGATGCCGGTCATTCTGATGACCGCCTGGGGCTCGATCTCGCTGGCCGTCGAGGGGATGAAGCGCGGCGCCGCCGACTTCATCACCAAGCCGTGGTCGAACGCGCACGTGCTGCAGTCGGTGGAGACCGCGCTCGGCCTCGTCGCGGCGCGGGAAGGGGAGGCGCGCGAGCTGAGCCGCGCCGAGCTCGACGAGCGCTACGACTTCTCGAACATCATCGGGAGCGATCCGAAGATCATCCGGATCCTGGAGCTGATCGGGCGGGTCGCTCCCACCGACGCGTCGATTCTGATCCTCGGCGAGAGCGGAACGGGGAAGGAGCTGGTCGCCGAAGCGATTCACCGCAACAGCCGGCGCCGTGGCGGGCCCTTCGTGAAGGTGAACCTCGGCGGCATCTCCTCGACGTTGTTCGAGAGCGAGATGTTCGGCCATGTCCGCGGCGCCTTCACCGACGCCCGCGAGACGCGCAAGGGCCGCTTCGAGATGGCCGACGGCGGCACGATCTTTCTCGACGAGATCGGCGAGCTGGAGGCCGGATCGCAGGTGAAGCTCCTTCGCGTTCTGCAGGACAGGACGTTCGAGGTCCTCGGGTCGAGCCGGCCGCGCAACGTCGACGTGCGCGTCATCGCGGCGACGAACCGCCCCCTTCCGGAGCTGGCCGGCCGGGGAGAGTTCCGCGAGGATCTGCTCTACCGGATCAACCTGATCACGATCCCGCTCCCGCCGCTTCGCGAGCGGCGGGGCGACATCCCGGCGCTGACCCGCCACTTTCTGGGCATGGCCGCGCAGGCTTATTCGGTCGAAGTGGAGTCGATGACGTCTCGCGCCATCGAATGGCTGCGCACGCAACCATGGCCGGGAAACGTCCGGCAGCTGCGCCAGCTCATCGACCGTGCCGTCCTGATCCGCGGGCGGCGCGAGCTCGACGCCGATGACTTCGTCGCCGTCAGCGACGCCGTGCGCGAGCCTCGTGGCGAAGCGCTTCCGGAAGCGGGAACGATGACGCTCGACGAGATCGAGAAGGCGATGATTCAGAAGTGCCTCCGCCACTACGAGGGGAACGTGTCGCGGGCCGCCGACGCGCTCGGGCTCAGTCGCGCGGCGCTCTACCGGCGGCTCGAGAAGCACGGATTGTCGGAATGACGCTCCGGGCGAAGATCACCGCCTACTTCGTCGCGCTGCACGCGGTGATCGCTGCCGCGGCCGTGCTGGTGCTGATCGAGCGGCCGGTCCTGCTGTTCGCGGTCGAGGTGCTCTTCGTTCTGTCGATCGTCATCAGTTACCGGCTCGTGCGCGCGCTGTTCGTGCCGCTCGATCTTCTGCGCACCGGCGCGGAGCTCATCACGGAGCGCGATTTCACGTCGCGCTTCGCGCCGGTGGGTCAGCCGGAGATGGATGAGCTGATCGGCGTCTACAACGAGATGGTGGACCGGCTGCGGGAGGAGCGGCTGGTTGCCGAGGAGCGGCACCACCTGCTCGATCAGATCGTGGAGGCGTCACCTTCCGGCATTCTCATCTGCACGTTCGACGGCGCGATCGATCGATCGAATCCGGCGGCGCGGCGGCTGCTGCGCGAGACCGTTCCGCCCGAGCTCATGGCGATGAAGCCGGGCCAGTCGCGCCTCGTCAGCATCGAAGGCTCGCGGCGGCTGAAAGTATGGCGGGCGGAGTTCCGCGACCGCGGCTTCGCGAAGTCGTTTTTCCTGATCGAGGAGATGACCGAGGAGCTGCGCCTGTCGGAGAAGGCGGCTTACGAGAAGCTGATCCGGATGATGTCGCACGAGATCAACAACTCCGTCGGCGCGGTGCGGTCGCTGCTGGAGTCGATGCTCCGCTACGCGGGCGACGTCCGCGATAGCGACCGCGGGGACTACACCGCCGCCGTCTCCGTCGCCTCCTCGCGGATGGACGCGCTGAATCGGTTCATGCGCGATCTCGCCGAAGTGGTCCGCATCCCGCCGCCGCGGCGCGCCGATGTGCCGGTGGCCGAGGTGGTGCAGGAGATCGCATCGCTGCTGCGGCCGGAGCTCGAGGAGCGACGCATCGGGCTCGCTCTCGACCTCGCCGCGAACCCCGTCGTGAACGCCGACCGCGCCCAGCTCGAGCAGGTCGTGCTCAACATCGTCCGGAACGCGGCCGACGCCGTCGGCGAGGATGGACGGATTCTGGTGACCGCAGGGCCGCGCTCGCTTTCCGTCGCCGATTCCGGCCCCGGGATCCCCGATCCCATCCGCGGTGAGCTCTTCACGCCGTTCTTCTCGACCCGTCATGAGGGTCGCGGTCTCGGGCTGACGATCGTGCAGGAGATCCTCACGAACCATGGCTTTGCCTACGCGCTCGAGAACCGGGCGGAGGGGGGCGCCGAGTTCCGCATCACCTGGTGAGACGTGCTGTTTCACTCCCGGGTGACGACTGTCACGTGGAGTGGTGACCGGCCTCCAGGCCCGGGAGCGACATCCCCCCCTACATTATGTGACGACAGATCGGAGGCAATATGCCGTCGCCCTACAACCTGGAAGTCGAATACAACTGCGGAGAGTG
>DATKCA010000200.1:0-2878 GCA_035544675.1 Thermoanaerobaculia bacterium
CTGGGGCGGCGAGGTGCCGATGGTGCTGCGGATGCCGTGGGGCGGGCTGCGCCATGCCGGGCCGTACCACAGCCAGAACACGGAAGGGTGGTTCTACCGAACGCCGGGTCTGAAGATCGTGGTCCCGTCGACGCCGCACGACGCGCGTGCGCTGATGGCCTCCGCCGTCGCCGATCCCGATCCGGTGCTCTACTACGAACACATCGCGCTCTACCGCGATCCGCGCGTGAGGCAGATGCTCGGCGAGGAGCCTCCCGCGCCGATCCCGATCGGAAAAGCGGCGCTGCGGCGCGACGGCGGTGACCTGGCCATCCTCTCCTACGGCGCGTACGTGCACGTCGGGCTGCGCGTTGCGGAAGCGCTGGCGAAAGAAGGGATCGAGTCGTCCGTCCTCGACCTCCGCAGCCTGGTGCCGCTCGACCGGGAGGCCATCCTCGAGCTGACGCGCCGATGCAACCGCGTGCTGATCATCCACGAAGACACGCGCACCGGCAGCATCGGCGAATCGATCGCCGCGATCATCCAGGAGGAGGCCTTCGAGCACCTCGACGCGCCGGTCAGGATCCTCGGCGCGCTCGACACGCCGGTCCCCTACTCGCCGCCCCTGGAAGAAGAGTTCCTTCCGAGCGAAGCGGAGATCGAAGAAGCAGCGCGGACGCTGATGCGGTATTAACGCCTCCCGGCGAGCTCCGCGGGCCAGTTCAGCACGATCGTCACCGGTTCGGGGCGTGCTTCGGTCACCGTGTTGATGAGAACCTGTTTGCCGTCGGAACCGACATCGTAGCGACGTCCCGGTACGCTTTTGAGCCTGGTGGGGAAGAGTTTTTTTGCCTCTCCCATCTGGACGATCGGTGTCGTGACGATGGAGATCGCCATCAACTCGTCATCTTGCGAGAGATAGAAGATCTGAGAACCGTCGGCACTCCAGACCGGATGGTAGCCTCCCGCGGCCGAAACCTGCCACCGTCCCGATCCCCCTGTGATCTGCCGGACATACACCTCGGTCTGTCCCGACTCGTCGGAGGTGTAGACGATCCACCTGCCGTCGGGCGAAAAGTGGCCCCCCATCTCGTTGGAGTCGTCGTGCAGGAGAGGGCTCGCCCTCCGGTCATGCACCGACCAGAGCCAGAGATCCCATTTCGCGTTCTCGTCCATGACTTGAACGGCGATGAATCGACCGTCGCGGCTCCAGTGGAAGGGCGCGCAGAAAGTCGGGCACTTCCACAACATCTCCTCGGTCCCCTCACCACTGGCGGCTTTCCGGTACAGCTCCGAGGCACCGAGGCGCGGTGAGTTGAAGACGATCCACGCTCCATCGGGTGACCAGGTCGGGTTGACGTCGAGCGCAGGGTCGAAGGTGAAACGGGAGCTGATCCGCCGCGGAACGTCATAGATCCAGAGGTCACCGTTCCCGGAGCGAGGATCGATGACGTCGACCACCACCCGACGGCCGTCGGGGGAAATGCGCGGGCGCCCATAATCGGCGGGCGGACCGACGGTACCGAGCTCTCTTCCGGTCAGGTCGAACCACGTCAGCGTCGACACGCCACCACCGGGCCCGGATTGGTAGGCGAGCACGCCGTTTTGCGAAACCGAGAAGATAGCCTCCCCTGAGTTACTCAGAAACTGGAGCTGATCGGCAACGGGGAAGGCCTCGCCGGAGAGCTGCAACGTCTTCAGATCGAAGCGCTGCGCCATCAAGGTGCGATCGCGATGAAAGAGGAGGTGCCCGTCCGCCCAGACGACGTTCGAGTTCGCATGCATCAGCAGTTTCGACGAATGCGGCTGGTCGAGCGAAGCAAGGTGGACGCTGTCCCCTGCCTGTCCCTGTCCGAAGGTCTGCTGCGACAGATAGAGAAAGTGGTTCCCATCGGGGAGGAAATGGGGCCAGCGGTGCGTCGACTCTCTTGTTCCCATTCGGGTCAGCGGCGTCACCACACCGCCCGATACCGGAATGCGGTGCAGCACGCCGCGCGGATTGGGCGCAAAGACGATGACGCCGCGGGAGCTCCACGATCCTCCCCGCGCGATCGGAGCATCGGCCAGAATCTGGGCCGGCCCTCCCCGAGCGTCGATCTTCTTCAGTTTGCCGTCGGCGAAGAAACCGATGAAACGGCTGTCGGGTGACCAGAACGGGAAGAGGGCGCGGTTCGTGCCGGGCAGCGGTTGAGCGGTCATCGAATCGAGCCGGCGAACGAAGAGCATCACCCTCTCGCCTGTACGTCCCACGAAGGCGATCACCTTGCCGTCGGGAGAGAGGGCCATCGACCCGCGATCGAACGCAAAATCGACTTTCTCCGGCGGTCCAAGGGATAGCTTCACCACTTCCGCCGGCCGGCCCAGCTCGCGAAGGACAACGGCCCAGCCGGCGAGAGCCAGCAGAAGCACCGCGGCAAGTGCAATCCAGGCCCAGCGCTCGCGCTGCTTCCGCCGCGCCGCGACCGGCGCCGCCACGCCCGCTCCTGAGCCGCCTTCGGCGATCCACTGCAGCTCGAGCAGGACATCGTGCGCCGTCTGCCACCGGTCGTCCGGATTCTTGGCCAGACAGTGCCGCACCAGCCGCTCCAGCGCCGGCGGCGTGACCGGCTGCAGCGACGACATCGACGGCGGATCGGCGGAGACGATCGAGGCGATGAGACTCGTCTTCGTCTTCCCTTCGAAGGCGCGCCGCCCGGTGATCATCTCGTAGAGCACGGCGCCGAACGCGAAGATGTCCGTGCGGGCGTCGACGCTCTCTCCTTCCAGTTGCTCGGGAGCCATGTAGTGGAATGTGCCGACGATGGTCCCCTCGGCGGTGAGCTGCTTCTCGGTCCCCGCCTTCGTGAAACCGGCCGCCACCACCGCCTGCGGCTTGGCCAGGCCGAAGTCGAGCAGCTTC
>DATKCA010000201.1:0-35689 GCA_035544675.1 Thermoanaerobaculia bacterium
GACGTGGCTGCCGATCCGGGGGAGAACCGCGAGATCGCGAACGCGAACCTCTCCCGCGAGGCGCGGGCGACGCTGCGCGAGTATCCCATCCCGTCGCCGGCCGCGGCGGCGACCACTACCGCTCTCGACGAGGAGGGTCGCAAGAAGCTCGCGAGTCTCGGCTACGTCGCATCCACGGTGAAGCCGGTCGTTCGCGCGGACGCGCCGCGCCCGGCCGAGATGGCCCATCTCTTCCCGGTTCTCGACCGCGCTTCGAGCCTCTTTGTCGGCGAGGAGTACGCGCAGGCGATTCCGCTGCTGGAGCGGATCCTGACGGAGGATCCGTACAACCTCGACTCGGCGCTGCGT
Organism: Thermoanaerobaculia bacterium; assembly: GCA_035544675.1. Classification (GTDB taxonomy): domain Bacteria; phylum Acidobacteriota; class Thermoanaerobaculia; order Gp7-AA8; family Gp7-AA8; genus DATKCA01. Next base: position 349 of record DATKCA010000201.1, read on the forward strand.
CTGGCGACTGCGCATTCATCGCTGGGTCACGACAAGGAGGCCCTTGCGGCGTTTCGGCGTGCCGAGGCGATCTCGCCCGGATCGTCGGACGTCCGCACGTATCTCGCTCTGCATCTTGCGCGAGGCAACGAGTGGGAACGCGCAGCACCGATGCTCGATGAGGTCCTTGCCGAGGCGCCGAACAAGGTTCCGGCGCTGGAGGCGCTGGCGCTCGTGCGTGAGCGGGAGAGACGGCTTCCGGAAGCGATTGCGCTGCGGCAGAGGCTGTACGCGCTGCGGGCTCCCAGCGCGGCGGAGCTTCTGGCGATGGGCGCGCTGGCGATGGAGACCGGCCAGACCGCTCTGGCGATCGACTCGTTCGAACGCGTGCGCGCCGCGGAGGGCAGCGCATTCCGCAACGATCTCGAGCTGGGCGTGCTCTACCTCGCGGCGGGGCGGCTGACAGAGTCGCGGGATGCGCTCGATCGCGTTCTGCCATCGCATCCCGGCTACCCGATGGCTCTGTTCAAACGCGCGCAGGTCAGCGTGCTGCTGCGCGAACAGGACGCCCCCGCTCGGATCGCCGCGGCGCGCGAGAACGCCAATGAAGTCACGCGCGAGCTCATTGCCCGGGAGCGACTCTTTCGCTGAGGGAGTGGAGGACAGGCAATCCTGCCTGTCCTCCTGCAGAACCTAGAACTGGACGCGCGCCATGAGCTGGTAGCGCCGCGGCGAGTAGAACGAATTCGGATACGGAGCGTTGATGCGCGCTCCGGGTGCGAGATTGAGTCCGGCCAGTACCGACGCCGGAATCGATGACGGGATGTCGACCGTCGGAACATCCGTCCGCGTGGTGAAACCGAGGACGCCGATGCGAGTCTCGTGGTTGTAGCCGGTCTGCTTATCGAAGACATTGAAGATGTCAGCGATGAACTGGAGGTTGATGCCCCGGGTCAGCGGAATGCCCTGTGTGTACTTGAAGTCGAGCTGATGGTGTGGCGGCGACCGCCGGCTTCCGGCGGGCTCGGCATAGCGGTTGGTGTCGCTTGTCGAACCGGTCAGCGGACGATAGGGAAGGACGCTCTCGAGCTGGTATGGCTGCCCGGACTGGTAAACCGCGAATCCGCCGGCCGTGGCGTTCCACGGGAGATCGTAACTTCCGCTGAGCTTGACCACGTTGCGGCGGTCACCGCGGAGATCCCCGTATTTGAAGTCCCAGAGCTGCCGGCCGGCGCCGTCGGCGATGTTCGAGGATCCGATGAAGATCGCCGCATCATTGGCGCTGCTGAATGAAGAGTTGTCCTGGTCGAAATTGCCGTAGTAGTGGCTCCAGGTGTACGAGCCACTGAGATAGACCGGCCCGCCGCGCCACGTGGACTCCATCGTCGCTTCGTAGTACTTGGTGAACGCGCCGTCGAGGTTGGCGATGACGTACGACGAGCCGCTGCCGATCGCGTTACGGATGCTGCCCGGTGTGGCCACCGAGCCGAGGTTCGGAACGTACAGCTCGCGGGGTATACCTGCCGGCGGGTTGAAGGAGATACGGGCGCCGTTGTTCGTGTCTTCGAGGAAATCGCTGCCTTTGCGGTACCGGCCATAAAGCCGCCCCGACCAGCCGGTGGTGAACTGCTGGCCTGTGCCGATCATGAACTCGTCGAGAAACGGGTGCTTGATGCCTTCCTGGAACCACTTGCCCGAAGAGGAGGCATTCGGCTGAATGCCGATGAGTGAGCCGGTCTGGTCGAAGTAGACATTGAGCTGCGCGACGAGGTTGCGGTCCCACGATGCGGCCCGGGCATCCGAGTTGGCGGCCGGACTGTATCGGCCATAGCTCGCGTAGACGGTGTCGACCCCGTTGTAGGCCCACGTGGCGCCCAGCCGCGGCTGGATCATCTCGTCGAAGCCGAAGGTGTGCATCTTGTATTTGGTTCCCGGAGAGGCCACGAAGCCGGCCACGTTGTCCGCTTTCGCCAGACCCTGCCCGTAGAGCACGTCTTCGCTGAAAAGCACGCCGAGATTGACCGACCAGTTGTTGAAGCGGATCGTGTCGTTCAGCTCGATGTTCTGGGACTCGAATTCGGAGTGGATCACCGGCACGCCTCGCGCACCCTGTTGGCTGACCTGGGCCACGAAGAACGCCGGAGTGGCCGTGCCGCACGCGCTGGCCGGACAGGTGCCGACCGCACCGATGCCAGCCGGAACCCTGATCAGACCCCATCCGTTGGAAACCTGGAAGCGGTCCTCCTCATCGAGATATCGCTGATAACCGATATGCAGATCGTGGGTGATGTTGCTGCCGACCGTCAGGTTGTAACCGATCTGTGCGCCCTTCCGGTAGAAGCTGTCGTCATCCCGGGCGAACTGGCCGAACCCGACGATGCCACCGCCGGTACGCTGGCCAGCGACGCAGTTCAGCCCCACCGCAGCCGGGTTGGAAGGACAGACGTAGCCATACTGGTCGATGAACGGCTGGACGAACGCGTTCTGGGCGGCGTTGCCGACGAGCGGCGTGGGCACGACCAGGCGACCAATGGCCCCGAGATTGTTGATGTCGAGGCGCGAGCCGGCCGTGAAGGCCACGTTCGTGTTGGCGACGAAGTCCGCCGTGCCGAAGCCCGGATTGCTGTAATCGGTGTATTTGGCCGTGGCGTAGCTGTTCGTGTTGATGACCCAGGAGGCCTCCAACGTTCCGATCTGGAGCTTCGTGTCGCCGCCCGTCCCGGTCGTCCCCGGGCGGATTGAGCCGAACGCGCCTCCGGACGTCTCCACCGTGTGCGAGTCGCGGTAGCTCGCGTTCAACAGCAGCGACTGGAGCGGAGTGAATGTCAGCTTCCCGAAGTACTCATCCCGCGTCCGGGTGTACTGCGGCAGCTCGCCGTACAGATTGGCCTGGTTCTCACGCTCAGATTCGGGCCGGTAATACGAACCGTAGAAGAACAGGCGGTCCGCGAGAATGGGCCCGCCCAGATTGGCGGTGATCCACGTCCGTTCCTCGTCAAAGCTCAGGTTCTGCGTCCCGACCTGATCAGCCACGAAGTCAGGGTGAAGCAGCTGATAACTCAGCTCTCCGAAAAACGTGTTCCTGCCCGACTTGCTCGCCGAGTCGATGAGGAATCCGGCGGCGCGATTGAAATCGACGGCCTGCGCGCCGCCGCGAACGATGTTCACCTGCGCGATGTCGCGCGTGTTCGGCTCGGCGTTCAACACGCCGAAGAGCGGCATGGTGACGTTGACGCCGTCGAACATGTACACGTTGTCCTGGCCACTGGCCCCGGCGCTGGGACCACGAATGGTATCCTGCGTGTACATCACGCCCGGGATGAGCTTCTGGAGGTCGCGGTAGTCCTGCGTCAGCGGAAGCGCTTCAATTTGCTCGCTCGACAGGCCGCTCTCGATCTGCGTCGACTCGCGGTTGACCAGGCTCGCTTCGGCCGTCACGGTGATGACCTCGGCAAGCCCCGCCACACCCATCGTGACGTCCAAGAACGTGTTCTGCCCCAGCAGAACCTGGGCTCTGCGGTTGACCGTCTGCAAGCCGCCCAGCGTGAACGTGAGCGAATACTGGCCGGGTTGCAGCGCCGGCAGCCTGTACTCACCGTTCGAGTCGGTGACTGTCACGCGAGGCTGAGGCAGCACGTTGGCGCTCGCCTCGACCGTGACACCGGGAAGCGGCGCGCCGTCGGCGGTCACCTTTCCGCTCATCGAGGAGCGGGTCTGCTGAGCAAACCCGGCCGTCGCGGCCAAAACGACTACGAGACAACAGAAAACCCTGCGAAAGTGCATGTGTCTCCCTTCTGCTGGTGAACCTTTCGGTGTGCGCTGGATCACAACAAGTGGCCGGATTCTACACCGAGGGAATGGCGCTACGACAGCGGCCACTCCAGCTCGCCGAGGAACCGCTCGTCCTCACGCCAGCCCTGATGCACGGCGACGTGGAGGTCGAGAAACACCTTCGTCCCCAGGATCGACTCGAGCTCGACGCGGGCCTCGGTCCCGATGCGCTTGATCATGCTCGCGCCCTTGCCGATCACGATCGGCTTCTGCGACTCACGCTCGACGACCACGGTTGCGTAGATCCGGATCATCCCGGTCTGCTCGTCCTCTTCGAAGCGATCGACCGAGACCGCCGTGGTGTAGGGCAGCTCATCGGAGGTGTGCTGCAGGACCTTCTCCCGGACGATCTCCGCGGCGAAGAATCGCTCCGGCTGCGTCGTGTAGTCCTCCGTGGGGTAGAGCGCCTGGTCCGCCGTCACGTTGCCGAAGAGCATCTCGAGAAGGTGGCCGACACCCTCCCCGCTCGACGCCGAGATCGGGATGATCTCGTCGAACAGGCCGAAGCTCCCGTATTGCTCCATGAGCGGCAGGAGCCTGTTCTTCTTGAGCAGATCCACCTTGTTGAGGATGGCCAGGCGCTTCGAATCGGGATTCTCCTTCTTCTGCTCTCCGAGCATCGAGACGACGAACTCGTCGCCCTTGCCGAACGGCTCCGATGCATCGACGATCAGCGCGACCACGTCGGCCTCGCTGAGGCTGGTGCGGACGTGATCCATCATCCGGACGTTGAGCTTGTGCAGCGGGCGGTGGATGCCGGGCGTGTCGAGAAATGCGATCTGGCCGCGCGGCTCGTTGAGGATGCCGACGATCCGGTTCCGCGTGGTCTGCGGCTTGTCGGAGACGATGGACACCTTGTGGCCGAGCAGCCGGTTGAGGAGCGTCGATTTGCCGGCATTGGGCCGCCCCACGAGGGCGACGACCCCGAACGTTCGCGCTCCGGGCTCAGGGCTCCGGGGTCGGGGCTCCGGGGTCGGGGCTCCGGGCTCCGGGCTCCCGGGTGTGCGGCCTGAGCCCTGAGCCCTGCGCCCCGAGCCCTGCTTTTTGCCCCCCGAGCCCCGAGCCCCGAGCCCGGAGCCCCTAGTCCTCGTCATCGTCATCCGGCGGCAGCTCCTTCTCCTTCGACACCTTGACGCGGTAGATGCGCCTGCGATCGGCACGGTCGACTTCGAAGCGGAAACCGTTCTTCGACACGGCCGTCCCGACCTTGGGCACGCGGCCCAGCGTCGTGAAGATCAGGCCGGCCACGGTCTCGTAGTCCTCTCCGGACAGCTGCGCCTCGAGCATCTCCTCGAGATCCTCGACGCGTGCCAGGCCGCTCACCAGGTACGCGTCGTCGCCGAGGTGCACGATGGTCACTTCCTCGTCCTCGTGCTCGTCGGCGATCTCGCCCACGATCTCCTCGACGATGTCCTCGATGGTCACGATTCCGGCGGTGCCGCCGTATTCGTCGACCACGATCGCCACCTGCAGGTGCTCGCTCTGGAACTCCTTGAGAAGCTCGGAGACCTTCTTGGTCTCGGACACGAAATACGGTGGGCGGGCCAGCTCGGTGGCCGGTTTGTTCTCGTTCTTGAGAATGGCGTCGAAGATCTCCTTGATGTGGACGATGCCGGTGATCTGGTCGATGCTCTGCGTGTAGATGGGGATGCGCGAGTACTTCGTCTCGCTGAACATCTTGGCCAGCTCCTCGATATGCCGCCGCGCGTCAAAGGCCATCATGTCGATGCGGGGCGTCATCAGCTCGCGCGCCACGCGGTCGCCGAAGTCCACGATCGACTGCAGCAGGCGCCCCTCCGTCCCCTCCAGGATCCCCTCCTCCTCGCCGACGTCGATGTAGGCCTGGACCTCCTCGTCGGTGACCTCTTCGTCCTCCTCGTCGGCCAGGTTCTTGTCCCGCTTCAGGCGAGCCATGGCGTGCCGCAACGGGAACAGGATCGGGAAGAAGAGGACATAGAAGAAATGCGAGAGCGGGATCAGTCCGCGGAGGCCGATCTCCGCGGCATCCTCCGGGATCAGCCGCAGAATGAACTTCCAGATGAGGATGATCGTGACCCAGATCAGCAGGGCCCGGCCGAACGACCCGGTGGCGAGGGTCGTGCACCCGAAGGCGACGATCAGCGCCACCTGCTGCAGGGCGCCCGTCGTGACGAGCTGGAAGTTTTCCGGGTCGTAGCGGGTCCACCGGTTACCCTCTTCGCTGGTCAGGCGGCGAAGGCGTACGGGGCTCAGCTGCTCGGTGAAGTAGCGGCCCGCGTCGAAAATCAGGTAGAGGAGTCCGGAAAGGGTGGCAATCCACACCCAGGTTGCGAGAAACTCGGTGCCGCTACTTCCCATGAGATCGCGCGGATTGTAGTGGAAGAGCCGGCCGGTACGGGACGTTGCGGAATCGGGAGGTCACGAGATGAATGCAGCGGTCATGCTTCTGGCAGCGCTGAGTTCGGTACTGGTCCTCCGCTCCGGGGAGCGGATCGAGATCGACGGCCCCGTCCGCGAGGAGAACGGGCAGGTGATCTTCCGCTCCGCCGGGACGCTTTACTCTCTTTCCGTCAGCGAGATCGCCCGCGAAGCCAGCCAGACCCCTCCCGTGACGATCACCTCGGTGGCCCCTGCCCCGCTCTTCCGGCTTCGGGTGTCCGAGGCCGAGCGCGACCGGCTGATCCGTGAGCTCGAGCAGAACCATTCGGGGAAGCCGGCACCCGTGCAGCGGATCCTGGAAGAGCCGCCTCCCCCCCGCACTCGCTCCGAGGTCGTTGCGGAGCAGCAGGAAGAATGGGCCTGGCGGCGTCAGGCCCGGCACCACGAGGAGACCATCCGGCAGCAGGAGGAGGCGCTCCAGCTCCTGCTGGACCGCGTGGCCCACCTCCAGGGCGAGATCCGCGCTCTGCTGTCCCTCGGATTCAGGCCGCAGCAGTTCACGTATCAGTCGACCATACTCCAGAGGACTCTCGAGCAGATTCCGTACGCGGAGCTGAGCCTGACCCGCGCGCGCCGCATCTACGAGCAGTTCCGCGAGGATGCGCGGCGGCAGGGTGTGCTGCCGGGCTGGCTGCGCTAGTGCCTGTAACTAGTTCGCCGTGTCCTTAGTCCTTAGGCCTTAGTCCTTAGGAGAATCGGTCGAAGTTCGTTCTCCTAACGACTAAGGCCTAAGGACTAAGGACTAACAACCAGGCAGGGCTCAGGGCCAGGGGCTCAGGGCTCGGGAGACCGATCGCCGTTCTCCTGAGCACTGAGCCCTTACCCGCCGAAATGGTGCTGATAGTCCGCCATCGACGCGCGCACGACCGCGTGGGCGTGATCGGCATCGTAGACCTGATCGATCGTGACGTCCTGCTCCTGGCCGGGAACCATCTTGTACGTCGAGAAGTAGTGCACGAGCCGCTCGACAAGGACGCGGGGGACGTCTCCGATTCCGGCCGCCGCGCCCCAGATGAAATCGCCGATGAGAACGGCGATGATCTTGTCGTCGGCTTCGCCGTGGTCGATCATCTGCAGCCCGCCGATGACGCGGGCCCGCAGCAGGATCTCGGAGCGGTTGATGGGCCGCTCGCTGAGCACGCAGATGTCGAGCGGATCGCCGTCGCCGCGCGCCGCGGCCGGGGCGAGAGCGCGGACCCGCTCCGCGCAGAAGGTGCGGGGAATGAAGCCGTAGAGCGAAGGGTGCTGCGATGAGCTGCGCTGAGGCCGGTCGACGCGGAGGTAGCCCGTGGCCTTGTCCACCTCGTATTTCATGAGGTCGAACGGCGTGATCTCGATGTACGCGTTGACGACCTGCGGAGCCTCCGCGCCCGTCTCCAGGCCATGCCAGGGATGGGGACGCCACTGAAGAAACTTCACGGCTGCCGGCCGAACGTCTCGAAGATCGCGGCGTCCAGGTCCATGTCGATCTTCCGGAGCGCGGCGCGGGCGCGGTCCAGGAACTCGTCGAAGCCGACCGCCATGACGACCGAGGACGGGATCGCGCTCCTGTTGCGCTCGATCAGGCTCTCGACGGCGCCGCTCATGTGCGCGATCTGGCCCGCGCGCGCCAGCGGGTCGAAATCGGCGGCGTAGAGGATGCAGCGCTGGTCGGGCTCGTAGAGCACGCAGATCCGCCTTGGATCGCCCGTGGCCAGCATGTGCAGCACGATGCTGCGAACGGGAGCGATGCCGGTGTCGCCCGCCAGGAAGACGAGGTCGCGCGCGTCTCCGGCCGGCAGAACGAAGTCTCCGTGCGGTCCGTCGATGCAGACGGTGTCGCCGGCGTTCAGCTTCTGGATGGCCGTCGATCCGCGGCCGGAGCCGACGCGGACGCAGAGCTGCACGGCGTGAGGCCTCTGCGGCGCGGAAGCGATGGTGTACGCGCGCGACACGCCGTCAGGGAAGTGGAAGTTGACCCACTGCCCCGGCTGGAAGCTGAACTTCTCGTCGCTCAGCGCGAGCGTGAGCTGCAGGACGCTCGGCGCCAGCTCTTCGATCCCGGTGACGGTCGCTTTGCAGGAAGACATTCGGCGGCTGTTCGCAGCAGCTTCCTACCACATCCCCGATTTCACGAGCTTGGAGATCTTCTTGAGGATGCGGTCTTTCTTGAAGCCGCGCAGGTGATCGACGAACAGTCCGCCGTTGAGGTGATCGACCTCATGGCACATGGCACGGGCCATCAGACCCTCTCCCCACATCTCCCGCTCCTCGCCGTTGCGATCCAGATAGCGGAGCCGGACGCGCTGCGGCCTGGTCACGACCTCGACGAAGTCGGGAATGGACAGGCACCCTTCCTCCTCCGTGATCTCGCCTTCCGCCTCGATGATCTCGGGGTTGATGAACACGTGCAGCTCGCCTGACCGCTTTCCAACCGACAGGTCGATGAGCATCAGCCGCTTCGACACGCCGACCTGGTTGGCGGCCAGGCCCACGCCAGGCGCCGCGTACATCGTATCCACCATGTCCTCGATCAGGGTCTGCAGAGACTCATCGATCGTCTCGACCGGATCGGTCGGAAGACGCAGCACCTCATCGCCGTACTTTCGGATGGGAAGGACCGCCAATGCTTGCTCCTCCGGTTGTCGGTTCACAGTTCACAGTCCACAGGAGGATGTCCGCTGTGATCTGTGAACTTCCTGCTAGCCCCGTTTGCGCAGGCTCTCGATCATGGCCTCGACCGTGTGCGTCGCCCGCTTCTTGTAGAACTCATCCAGCACGCTGCGGATGCCGGAGTAGCGCGCCAGCGCGGTATCGAGCTTTTCCTTGTCCAGGCGCAGCAGCTCGGTCGGCTGCGACGCGGTGATCGTGGCCGTCCGCGGCTTGCCGGTCAGTACGCTGACCTCACCGAAAAAATCCCCTTCCCCGAGCTTGGCCAGATAGACGCTCCCGGACGCGCCCGTGCTGCGCGTGTACACCTTCACTTCGCCCGACGTAATGATGTACATCGACGCTCCGCGGTCCCCTTCGGCGATGATGACGCTCCCCTCCTCGTGCTGTTCGAGCTCCATCTCCCTGACCAGGGCCTCGCGCTCATCCGGCGAGAGCACCTCGAACAGCGGGCTCTTCGGAACGGGACGGAAGAACATCGGCTCGCTCTTGCCCGGCCGGGCGGCGGCCGCGGCGGGGGTATCGGGGACCTGCGCCCGCGCCTTGTCGGCCTTCTTGCGGACGGCGATGGCCTGCACCGTGAGTCCGTTCTCCTCGTAATACTTCGCGGTAGCGTCGTACTGCTCGACCGCATCCGCCAGGGAGCCCGCGCCGAGGAGGGCGTCGGCGTACTGCAGCCGGATCCTGGGGTTGGAGGGATATTTCTCGTGCTCGCGGCGAAGGAGGTTGACGGCCCGCCCGTACTCTTTTTTCGCGAGCAGACTCGCCGCGTTCTCGGTCTCTTCAGCCATGGAGCTGAGTGTACCCGATCAGTATTTGATCCGGTTCAGCTCGCCCTTGGCCGAGGCGGCGGGCGTCGAATACGGGTAACGGGCGATGACCTGCTGCAGCGTGGTGCGCGCCAGCGCCAGGTCGCCGGTCTTCTCCAGAGCAAGGGCCAGCTTGAACAACGCGTCCGGCGCCTTGTTCTGGTCGCCAAACTCCTCGCTGACCCGCCGGTAGTAGCTCATGGCGTTGCGATAGTCGCCGGTCGTGTAGAACGTCTCGCCGATCCAGAACAGGGCGTTGTCGGCCAGCTCGCCGGCCGGGTCGGCGTTGAACACTTCCTGAAATGCGGCGCGGGCATCGGCCGCCTGATTCTTGCCGAAGAGAACCAGTGCGTTGCGATAGGCGTCGGCGATCTGAGCTCCGAGGACCGCCCGCTGTGCGGTGGCGGCAATCGGATTCGGTGGAACGCCGCCAGCCCGGGCAGCTGGCGGCGATGGCGCAGGGGCAGGCACCGGCGAGGACAGCGGCGCTTCACGCATCTCCTCCAGCCGGGAGATGCGCGCGTTGAGTACGTCGATGCGCTCGAGCATCTCCGTCATCGACGTCTGCAGATCCGCGACCTGCGCCGCGGACGCGGGCACCGGGGCGATCCCCTGGTTGCTGCCACCGGAGGCGCAGGCTGCGCCGAGGAGAGCGAGGGGCAGCAGGAGCTTCTTCATGCCTTGATGTCGTCCAGACGCCGCTTGGCCTTGTCGGCGTAGGAGCTCTGGGGAAACTCGCTGACGACCCGTTCGAAGTAGAGGCGCGCCTCACCGTTGCGGCCGAGCGCCGCCAGGGCGGTGCCGAGGTCGTAGAAGGCGCCGTCGCGCTCGGTGTAGGCCGGGTATTCGTCGATGAGGAAGTTCAGGCGCTGCACCGCCGCCGGCCAGCTGCGCCGCTTGATGTAGTAGCGGGCCACGACATGCTCGTGGCGGGCCAGCCGGTCGCGCGCTTCGCGCAGACGCTCTTCGGCTTCGGGGCGATAGGTGCTGCCCGGATACGCGCGCAGCATGTCGCCGAGCTTCTCGACCGTCTCACGCGTCTTCTGCTGGTCGCGATCGGGCTTCTCCATCTGCTTGTACGAGATCATCGCGATCTGCAGCATCGCGTAGTCCGCGCTCTCGCTCCCGGGGAAGCGGTTGATGAAGTCGCGGTACTTGTACTGCGCCTCGACCAGGTTGATCGGATCGCCCTGCTGGTAGTACGTGTCGGCGACACGCAGCAGACTGCGGCGGCCGAGCGGGTCGTTGGGATAGTTCTCGTAGACATGGGAGAAGAAGTTACGGGCCCGCTGCCACTTGCGGCGCTCGTAGTGCTCTTCGCCCTTCTGGAAGATCTGCTCTTTGGTGAGATTCAGAAATTCGGCGTTGACCGCCGGCCGCATCTGCCGCGAGCCGCGGTTGCATGCCGCGACCGCAATCACGATCAGCAGCATCGTCATGATTCGCTTCAGGTTCAAAAATCCTCCGATTGAGGCTCCCAAGAGCCCAGGGCCCGGAGCCCAGGGCCCAGAGCCCGGAGCCCAGAGCCCGGAGCCCAGAGCCCACCTAGGCTTTCACCCCGGAAACAGCACTCCGTATGGCATCCATTGCAGCTTTCCGGTCCTTCTGCCCGAACACGGCAGAACCCGCCACGAGCCAGTTCGCGCCCGCTGCCGCAACCACCGGCGCCGTTCGGACGTCCACCCCCCCATCCACCTCGATGTCGACGGAAAGCCCTCGCTCACGGACCAGTCGCGCTATTTGACGAATCTTGGGCACCACAGGTTCTATGAACTTCTGGCCCCCGAAACCGGGGTTGACGCTCATCACCAGCACGTAGTCGCAGAAGTCGATGGCGGTGGAGAGCGACTCGAAGGCCGTGGCCGGGTTGATGGCGATCCCCGCCTTCGCTCCCCCGCTCCGAATCATCTGCAGCGCACGCTGCAGGTGCACCTCGGCTTCGATGTGGATCGAGATCATCTGGGCGCCCGCATCGAGGAAGCTGTCGATGTAGCGCTGGGGCTCCTCGATCATGAGGTGGCAGTCGAACGGCAGCCTGGTCACGGCGCGGCAGGCCTTGATCACGCCCGCGCCGATGGTCATGTTCGGAACGAAGTGCCCGTCCATGACGTCCAGGTGCAGGAGGTCCGCGCCGCCGGCCTCGACGCTGGCGATTTCCTCGGCCAGACGCGCGAAGTCGGCCGAAAGCAACGATGGTGCGATCTTGATGGACATGGTCAGGCGCCAACCGCGCGAGAGATTAGCACGCAGTCCCGTGGTGGAGCGCCGCCATTGCTGGCGGCGCTCCACCCGCGGGGAGCTATGGAATTGCGGTTTCCGCTCCGGCCGGCGGCTGGCCCACGATCCCCCGCTCCTCCTGCCTGCTCACCACCAGGGAAATGGAGTCGCGGGTGCTGACCGGGGCGCCGCGGAGCGGGTACTGGCGAATGATGATGCCGTCGCGAATGCCGGGGTACGCCTCGAATTTGACCGTTGACACCTTCAGGGCGCGACGTTCCAGCGCGGGGCGGACCGCATCCAGCGGCTGATCGATGAGGTCGGGCATCACCCAGGTGATGGCCGGCGGGGGTACGGCGACGAGGAGCGAGATGGGTGTCTCGGCGCTGACGACCGTTCCCCTGGGCGGATCGGCGGCCACCACCCCGCTCATGGACGTGCTGTCGAAGAAGGCCAGCGGGCCGACCTTCAGGTTCTGCTGGCCGAGGCGCAGGACGGCCGTGCCGGACGTCTGGCCCTGGAGGTCGGGAACGCGCAGCACGAGCGGGCCGGCGCTGAGCTCGACGCGCAGGGTCGTTCCGCGCTTGATGAAGCTGGCCGCACCGGCGGAACGGTTCTGCCAGACCACGTGGCCTACGGGAACGGTGTTGGAGTTGCGGCGGTGCTCGTCGTCGACACGAAGGTCGACCCCGAGGTCCGAGCAGATGGCGCGCGCCTCGGCGATCGAGCGGCCCACCAGATTCGGCGTCGGAAGAGAGCGCCCCTTCACGAAGAACGTGAACCAGAAGTAAGTGCTGAGGCCGAAGGCGGCGAAAAGGAGCGATCCGAAAACGACCTTGCCGAAACAGCCTTCGACGGATCGGAGCGACTTCATTTCTGATCCGAGCGCTCACCCTTGTGGCGGTCGGCTTGGTACTCCGCTTCGTCGTACTTCCGGTCACGGCCCCGTACCAGATAGAGAGGGATGAGGGCTTCTCTCCACACGTCCTCGACCCGCTCCGCAAACAGGAACGTCAGCCCCTCCTTCACCTCTGCCGGAACCTCGGTCAGGTCCTTGCGGTTGCCCTCCGGGAGCAGAACGGTCTTGATGTTGGCGCGCTGCGCGGCCATGACCTTCTCCTTGACCCCTCCGACCGACAGAACCTTTCCTCGCAGGGTGATCTCGCCCGTCATGGCCACGTCGTGACGGACGGGACGCTCGCCCATGACCGAGGCGATGCACGTGGCGATGGCCACGCCGGCCGAGGGTCCGTCCTTCGGAATGGCGCCGGCAGGGAAATGGATGTGGATGTCGTTCTCGCTGAAGACGCGGTCCTCGATGTCGAGGTCACGCGCCTTGGAGCGGACGTACGAGTATGCGGCCTGAACCGACTCGCGCATGACGTCGCCGAGCTGGCCGGTGACCGTGGTCCTCCCGCTGCCGTGCATGCGCGTCGCTTCGATGAACATGATCTCTCCGCCGAACGAGGTCCAGGCCAGACCGGTCGTGACGCCAATCTCCGGATGCCGCTCGGCGAACTCGTGCTCGAACGCCGGAAGCCCGAGGTAGCCTTCGATGTCCTCTTTCTTCACCTCGTAGGTGGTCGGGTCGTCGCCGTTGGCGACCTTGCGCGCGATCTTGCGCAGCACCGTGGCGAGCTTGCGCTCCAGGTTTCGGACGCCTGACTCGGCGGTGTAGTCGCGCACGACGGTGAGGATGGCGCCGTCCTGCACGGTCACCCCTTCCGGCGTGAGCCCGTGATTTTCCAGCAGCTCCGGGATGAGGTGTTTCCTGGCGATGTTGAGCTTCTCGTTCTCCGTGTACCCGGACAGGCGGATCACCTCCATGCGATCGCGCAGAGGGCTGGGAATCATGTCCAGAACGTTCGCCGTGGCGATGAAGAGGGTGTGGGATAGATCGTACGGGATCTCCAGGTAGCGATCGACGAAAGCGTGGTTCTGCTTCGGGTCGAGCACCTCCAGCAGCGCCGAAGAAGGATCGCCCCGGAAGTCTTTCCCGATCTTGTCGATCTCGTCGATCATGATCAGCGGGTTGTTCACGCCGACCTGGATGTAGCTCTGGATCAGCTTGCCGGGCATCGCTCCGATGTAGGTCTTGCGATGCCCGCGGATCTCGGACTCGTCGGTCACGCCGCCCACGGCCATGCGCACGAACTTCCGCCCGAGCGCGTCGGCGATGGCCGCACCGAGCGAAGTCTTTCCCACGCCCGGCGGCCCGACGAAGCAGAGGATCGGACCCTTGAGGTGTCCCTTCAGCTTCAGCACGGCCAGGAACTCGAGGACCCGCTCCTTGACCTTCTCCAGACCGTGGTGCCTGTCGTCCAGGACTGCTTCCGCCTTCGGCAGGTCGAGCAGGTCCTCGGTCTTCTCGGTCCATGGGACCTGGAAGACGGTGTCGAGATGTCCCTTGATCACCGCGTAGTCGGACGAGGAGGGAGAGAGCTGCGTGAGGCGTGTGACCTCGCGGCGGAGCTGACCCTTGTGGTCCTCGCTGAGGGGAAGGGTCTCGATGCGGTCGCGATAGGTGTCGGCCTCGCGCTCGGCCACGTTCGTCTCGCCGAGCTCGTCCTGGATCACCCGCAACTGCTCGCGCAGGTAGTTCTCGCGCTCCCGGCGGTCGATGGACGACTGTGTCTGGCGCTGCAGCTCGCGGTCGACCGTCGCTTTGCCGAGGTCGCGCTGGATGTATTCGATGAGCAGCTCGATGCGCTCGATGGGGTTGACGGTCTCCAGCAGGAGCTGCTTCTCCTCGAGCGGGAAGTTCACGAACGAGGAGAGCAGGTCGGCGAAGGTGTCCGGACCTTCCGGCACGTTCATCTTGAGGATGTTGAGCAGCTCGTTCGAATACTTCGAATCGCTCTCCACCAGCTTCTCGAAGAGCGAGAGCGCCTTGTTGATGAGGCTGTCGGTCTTGACGCTCTTCGGAATCTGGCGCGGGACGACCTCGCGCAGCCTGGCCTCGAAGTACGGCTCGTTCTGCAGCATCTGCACGAGCTCGACGCGCTGACGGCCCTGCAGAAAGAGCTGGTAGCGGTCCGCCGACAGCGGGAGACGCTGCACGATCGCGGCGAGCACGCCGATCTGGGACAGGTCGTCGGGCCGCGGGTTCTCCTTGTCCCCACCCTTCTGGCAGAACGCCGCGATGAGATTCTGATCCTCGGGGAGGTTCTTGAGCAGGCGTACGTTGCGGTCGATGCCCACCTGCAGGGACAACACGCCGCCCGGAAAGAGCACCGAGGACACGAGCGGAATGATCGGCAGCCGGCTGGGGACATCGATGTCCAGCCACTCGGTGGCAGTCGTCGGTTTACCGCTTTTGGGTTGTGCCATGAGTGGAAAGGGCGCCGGTGTCATCACCGGGACATCTCGCGCGTCGCGTCGTCGCTCCCGCGCAGTATGTGATACTGCTCAACTTGCGGGCACGCGAATTGTAGAAAATGAGACGAGGTTGAACAATCGTCCTGTGAACATCGACGGCCGGTCCAAGGAGGCACCGGTGCTTGAAGATCCCTCGCTGAAGCGGGCGGATCTCCATTGTCACAGCCGGTTTTCGGTTTTCAAGTACTTCCGCCGCGCCAACACCCGCGACTGCTACAACCCGCCCGAGGACGTCTACCGGCTCGCTAAAGAGCGGGGCATGTCGTTTGTCACGCTCACCGACCACGACTCCATCGACGGCGCACTCTACCTGCTCAACAAGCACCCCGACCTGAACGATTTCTTCATCGGTGAAGAAGTGGAGACGTATTTCCCCGAAACGGGGCAGCGCATCCACGTCGGGGTCTGGGGCCTGAACGAGGCCCAGCACCGGGAGATTCAACGCCTCCGCCCCAATATCCGAGAGCTGGTGCCGTACATGAAGTCGGAGCGGCTCATCTTCGGGATCAACCACCTCTTTCAGAACTACCGGATGAAGAACGTAGCGGCACGATACATCGCCGAGCTCATCGACATGTTCGACATCTTCGAAGTGCTCAACGGTGCGATGGCATCGTTTCACAACAAGATGGTCCACCAGCTGGTCACCACCCTGAAGTCCGAGCACGGCCGCCACATCTCCATGGTCGGAGGCTCCGACGCGCACACGCTCAAGCACGTGGCCAAGGTCCACACCGTGTCGAAGGGCGACACCCCCGCCGAGTTCCTCGAGAATGTGCGAAACGGCGAGTGTTTCGCCTGGGGATCGGAGATGCGGTTCCGGGAGCTGGTGGCCGACATCTATCTGCTCACGATCGCCTACAACAGCGAGGCGCGCGCCGATTTCCTCTCCACCGAATACACCGCCGTGGACAAGACGATCCAGCTGGCCGGCCGCCTGGCCTCCATCCCCACCGCCATCTCCGGCCTCCCCGCCGCGATTACCTCGCTGAATTACCTCAAGCAGATCGTGGTGACGAAGGGAATCTCGATGCGCTTCGCCAAGCTGGTGGAGGAGATCCGGCCGGGGTTTCGGGGAGAGTAGCCGCGCGAGGGGGGCGGCGGTGAGGACACCGCCGCTCCATTCAAGCGACGTTTTGCTCAGAAGTTGACGGCCAGGCCGCCGATGTACTTCTTCGAGGTCTCCTCGGCCAGGATGGCGTCGAGCATGAACGGCGAGTTCTCCGCCCGTCCCATCTCGATGCCGAGGAGCAGCTTGACGTCGATCGGCAGATAGAGCGACTGGGCCATCCGCACGTTCATCCGGGAGCTGTGGTAGTCATCCTTCTCGGCCTGCGGCTGCTGGATCTCGCGATACGTCACCGCGAGCGTCGTGCGTGTCGGGGTGAAGATGGTCTGGAGGTCGCCGGCGATGTACACCTTGCGCGCGGAAGCCATAGGCGTCGCGTGCGGAGTGGCCGTGCCCGCGGTCGTGGTGATGTCGATGGCGAAGACGCTGCCGAAGTCGCGCCGGTACGCCAGACGCAGATCGCGCCGCACGTCGCCGGTATCAACGTAGAGACCGTCCCAGAACTGCTGGTAGCCGTCGCTGAAGACGACGCGGAGAGGCGAGTCCGCGGCGCTGACCGTGGCGATGGCGGAGAAGCGGTTGTTCTCATCGCGGCTGGAGACGATCCCCAGCGTGTAGCTGTAGCGGGGAAGAACGTTCGCGTCGTCGGTCCAGACCACGAGGCTGGGCACGAGAATGGAGGACGCCGGCATCTCGTCGAGCACTTTGTATGCGGCCGAGGCTACGAACGACGTATCGTCGTTCAGCTTCCACTCGATGCCCGTGCGCGGCGCCCACTCGCCGCGGTCGATGCCGAGGCGGCTGGCCATTCCGTAGTACACGACGAACGAGGGGGCGACTTCGACTTTGCCGTTGGCGTTGAGGTCGGCCGTCCGCAGCGGATCCATGTCGGCGTAGCGGACGCTCTCCTGCCGCACGCGCAGCGAGACATTGACGTCGTTGCGGCGCGTGTGCACGACGTTCGTGTCGCCGCCGATCTCGATCGCGTCGGAACCGTAAGGCACGGTGCTGAACAGGTTGTCGTGCGCGAAGTAACGGACGTTCACGCGGGCGTCGCCATGCTCCCACTGGAAGTCGTGCGAGCGCACTCCGGCGTGACGCTGGCGCAGCAGCGGCCCTTCCACGTCATCCTGGTAGCGCCAGGACGAGTGAGTCGAGGCCAGGCGATACGAGTCCGTCGGCGACGATCGCAGTTCCATCTCGATCGTATTCGCCTGGGCCAGAGGATCTCCGCCGAACGACAGTCCGTCCGTCGGATCGTCGATGCGCTGCAGGTCACCGCGGATGCCGATCTGCCACGTGTCGCCGATGCGGCTCTGTACTCCAAGCGCGGTCTGCGCGAACGCCGGCACGGCGGACTGCTGCGCCACGGCCGTCATGGAGATCATCTCCCCCTTGAGGCGGGGCACGTGATACGGCGCCACATCGGCCGGTTCGGCCGAGGCCATGACGAGATCGACTTCGCGGAGGACGTCAGCGGGCAGTGAGCCGCGGATCTCCCAGATCTCCTGGTTCAGGCTCTTGCCCTTCGCCGCGCCCTCGTTCTTCATGCGCAGATTGACGCGGTGGTCCTTCTGCGTCGGAACCAGAGTGGCCGTCGTCGGCAACAGACCGGCCTTGAAAGCGATGATCTTGTACACGCCGGCGGGGAGCGATGGAAGCTGGAAGGAGCCGTCCGCGGCCGAATAGGTCTGGACCGCTTCGAAGCTGTTCAGATTCAGAGCGATCACCAGAGCGTTGGATACGGGACGTGCCGTGCTGGTGATGCTACCCAGAATCTGAAACACGCTGGGGAGGGAAACATCCGAGTGGGCCGGTGAGATCGCGGCAACGATCGCGGTGGCGACGGCGAGAGCTCGAAGTCGGCGCATACCCCTCCTAAAGTGGTTGTTACCCAAACGCCTATGCAAAACCCCTGCGGGTTCCGGTCCCTTCCCACCCTCCCAGTCGCATAAGCGTATGAAAATACGCTGCGACAGTCACCCGCGGTAACCGAAACGTTACTCCCGGACGCGGTGAACCCGCAATAGGTTGGTTTTGGCGCGTTGGTAAATCGGCGAGCCCATCAGGATGACCAGCCGGTCCCCGGGCCTCACGATGTCCTTGGCCAGCAGCAGCTCGTCCACGTGGTCGACGATCTGCTCGTGGAACTCCCCTGCCGCCTGCAGCACGAACGGCTGGACGCCCCAGAGGATGTTCATCCTCCGGGCCACCCAGCTGGACGGGGTGAGGGCGATGATCGGCATCTTGGGGCGGAACTTCGACATCAGGCGCGCGGCGAAGCCGGTCTGGGTGAAGACGACGATGAACTTCGCGTCGATCTGCTCGGCGGCGTAGTTGGCCGCGCCGGCCAGGGCGTCGGTGAACTCGTCGGTCTCCGAGACCTGGCGGAACGGCGCTCTGGTCTCGGAGTGCTCGATGTGGCGGTTCGCTTCCGCGGCGATGACGATGCGGGCCATCATCTGCACTGCCTCGACCGGGTACCGTCCGGAGGCGGTCTCGCCGGAGAGCATCACCGCGTCCGAGCCGTCGAAGATGGCGTTGGCCACGTCGGAGGCCTCCGCGCGGGTGGGGCGCGAGTTGGTGGTCATCGACTCGAGCATCTGCGTGGCCGTGATGGCGAACTTCCCCCACCGGCTGGCCGTCTGCAGAATCCTCTTCTGCGCGATCGGTACGTCTTCGGGCGGCAGCTCGACGCCGAGGTCGCCGCGCGCCACCATGACGCCGTCGCTGACCTGCAGGATGTCCTCCAGGTTGTCGAGGGCCTGCGGCTTCTCCAGCTTGGCGATGACGTTCGTCTCCCCGCCGCCCACTTCCGCCAGGAGCGCGCGCAACCCTTCGATATCGCTGCGGCGCCGGATGAAGGACGCCGCGACGTAGTCCACCTTCTGCTGTACCGCGAAGCGGATGTCGAGCTGGTCCTTGTCCGTGATGGCGGGAATGGTCAGCTCGGAGTCGGGCAGGTTCATCCCCTTCTTGGTGGAGATCTCGCCGCCGTGAATGACCCGCGTCGTCACGTCATACGCATCGATGCCGGTGACGACCAGCTCGACGAGCCCGTCGTTGATGAGGATGCGATGGCCGATCTGCACCTCGGCGGGCAGCGGCGCAAACGGTGTGAAGACGCGCCTGGCGTCACCGGGCGCAGGCTTCGTGCTGATGACGAACGTCTGGCCGCTCTGAAGATGGTGCACGCCGTTCACGTCGCCGAGCCGGATCTTGGGCCCCTGGATGTCCGCGATGACGGCGATGTAGCGGCCCAGGTCGGTGGCGAGGTTGCGCACGCGGGCGATCGTCGCCGCGTGCTCCTCGTGCTTCCCGTGCGAGAAGTTGAGGCGCACCACGTCCACACCGGAGGTGAAGAGCCGGAGAACCATCTCCTCGGTGTTGCACGCCGGACCGAGCGTGGCGATGATCTTGGTGCGTCGCAAGTTGTCGGAGTGTAGCAAGCTGGCTGTGAGCTCTGAGCCTGGAGCTGCCTACCTGGCTGCCAGCGACGGCTGCAGCACCCGGCCCAGCACGGCCGCGATGGCATCGACCTCGCGAACCAGCTGTTCGAACGTGGCCGGCAGGATCGCCTGCGGGCCGTCCGATAGCGCTTCCTCCGGCTTGTGATGCACCTCCACGAGCACACCGTCCGCGCCCACGGCGATGGACGCGCGCGACATCGGCACGACCTTGTTGCGCTTGCCCGTGCCGTGACTGGGGTCCACGAGGATCGGAAGGTGGCTGATGCGCTTGATGGCCGGCACGACCGACAGGTCCACGGTGTTCCGCGTGTGGTCGGCGAACGTCCGCACGCCGCGCTCGCACAACATCACGTTGTAGTTGCCTTCCGACATGATGTATTCGGCCGAGAGGAGCAGCTCCTCGAGCGTGGCGGACATGCCTCGCTTCAGCAGCACAGGCTTGCGTGCCCTCCCCGCGCTCTTGAGCAGGGAGAAGTTCTGCATGTTGCGCGCGCCGATCTGGATGGCATCTGCGTATTGATCGACCAGGCGCAGCGACTCCTCGTCCACCGCTTCCGTGATCACCGGAAGATCGAATTCCTCACGAACGCGGGCCAGGATCTCCAGACCCTTCTCTCCCAGCCCCTGGAACGAGTAGGGCGACGTGCGCGGCTTGTAGGCCCCGCCGCGGAACAGCTGACCGCCCGCGCGCTTGATTCCTTCCGCGATCGTGCGCGTCTGATCGGCCGACTCCACAGCGCAGGGCCCACCGACGACCACGACGCCGTTGCCGCCGACATCGACGCCCCCGACGCTGACCACCGTGTCGTCCGGCTTGGCCTCCCGGCTCACCAGCTTATAGGCATGGGAGACCTGGATGACTTCCTTGACGCCGGGGAAATTCTCGACCACGGCAGGGCTCTTCGCGCTCTGGCGTCCGGTCACGCCGATCGCGGTCCGCTGGGCCCCCGGGATGGGATGGGCCTTCAGGCCCATCTGCTCGATGGCGCGGACAACTGCCTCGATCTGCTCCGGCCGGGCGCCGGCCTCCATCACAACGAGCATGCTCTCTCCTGGGCGGACGGGCGGGACTCGGAATCGCCAGCGGTCCGAATAAGTTACGCCAGTATAATCGACCATCCGGAAACACGAATCCAGGAGCTCTCCATGAAGAAGACAGCCGTCTCGTTTGCCCTTGCCGCCCTGTTCGCCACGCAGGCGTTCGCCGCTTACGTCGTCGTCCTCAAGGACGGCACGAGGTACAACGCCAAAACCAAGTGGGTGACCACGGGCACGAAGGCTCGCATCACGCTCCAGAACGGCCAGGTCCTTCTTGTCAACGTCTCCGACATCGACGTGGCGAAGTCCGAAGAGCTCTCCAAGCTCGGGCTGGGCGACGTCCACATCATCGAACAGGGACAACCTGCTGCGCCGGCTCCGCAGCAGCAGCCCTCGCTCGGCGATTCGGTACGGCTCCGCCCGCGCGGGGAGTTCGGCGGCGCGAGCGCTGCGACGTCCACTGCCCGGCCGGCGGGGACGGCGGACTCGACAGCGCCGGTGTCCGACCAGCTCGACGCGCGGCTGAAGAGCACGTTCTCGCGCGCCTACGAGAACATCGGCATTTACGAGAGCTCGCTCAGCGGCACGAACCGCGTGGTTCGCGCGGAGGTCACCGCGGACAGCGAGGACAAGGTGTTCAACGCGATCTCGGCGACGGCGTTCCTCATCATTCGCAACGCCGGTCTGGAGAACGTCCAGATCGACATGGTCGAGCTGTTCATGAAGACGACGAACGGCGGTGCGGCGGGCCGCTTCCAGATGACGCGCGCCGATGCCGAGACCGTGAATACGAAGGCCATGCAGCTGCAGGACTACTTCGTCCGCAGAGTCATCTATTGAGCAGCGCGCCTGGCGCTCTCAATTCTCGCTGACCACATCGGCTGTCGCTCTTCCGCCGTACACGATCGCGTAGCGGAACTGCCGCACCTCGGGGTCGAGGAGCGTGCGCTCGCCGGCGCCGAAAGCAAACGGCAGGATCTCCCCTTCGATCGCCGTCAGCTCGGAAGGATGATTCGCGAAGCGGACGCGCACGAGCGGGGGGACCGCCTGGGTTCCGCTGAGCGTCAGCCGCATGCGGCCGGTCACCGGGCCGAAGTCGAACGCGGTGGCGCGAGTCGGCACCGCGACCGCGACCGCCACGCCGCTGACGACTCGAACCGTCGGAACGCGCGCTACGAATGACTCCGCGCTCCTGGGCGGGATGACCCGCTCGGCGGGCCGGGCCGGGATGCCGTCCGCGAGAGACAGGTAGTTCCATCGCCCCGTGGGCGGGTCGCCGATCAGCATGGGCCGTTCGGGTGTGCCGCGATCGCGCAGCGGAAGATCAGGCGTCCAGCGGCGAAAGATCTTCCAGTCCTCCCCTGTGGTGACGAAGTTCTCGGCCTCGGGTGCGATGTCGACGCCGGCCAGCAGCCCTCCCACGCCGTTGGCACTACGCACCGCCACCAGGATGCGGTTCTTCCCGTCGCGCGAGAGCTTCGAGACGTCGTAGTGATCGAGGTGGCGCCCGTCGCCGATGCGCCTGCCGCCGACCTCCGTTCCGTTGAAGTAGAGCGTGTACTCGGGATCGCCGATCATCTTGATCCGCGTGTAGACGCGGTGCGGCGGCAGGTCGAAGTCGCACGCGGCGAAGAAGACCACCGGCACGTTCCGGCTGATCTGGTGGCTGGCCCAGATCCAGTGCGCCGGCCCGGTGAAGTCGAAGAACTTTTTCGCGTACGTCCGGTACATCTGCGCCGTGACGGCGGTGAGCGCCACGACGAATACGAGGACGGCCGAGAGCCGGCGCATCAGAGCGCGATCGGCGGGGGAGACCGTGGATCGTTGATCGCCGATCGTAGATCGTAGAGGGCTCACGCCGGCGATCGTAACGTTTTCTCCTACGATCTACGATCTACGATCTACGATCTATCCGCCATGAGATCGATCATCCTCATCCCCGCGCGATGGGCCTCCACTCGATTCCCGGGCAAGCCGCTCGCGAAGATCGCGGGCGTGTCGCTCCTGCAGAGGGTGTACGAGCGGGCGGTGGAGTCGAAGCGCGCCGATGAGGTCCTCGTCGCAACGGACGACGCGCGCATCGCCGGCCACGTCCAGTCGTTCGGCGGCCGGAGCGTCTCACCGGAAGGAGAGTTCGAGAGCGGCACCGACCGCATCGCCGCGGCCATCAGACTCCTGGGCGGCTCGTTCGACGTCGTGGTGAACGTGCAGGGCGACCAGCCGCTCCTGGACATCGAAGACGTGGACCAGCTCATCGACCTCCTGGCGGCCTCGGATGCGGAGATGGGCACGATGGCGTGCCCGCTGGCATCGGACCAGGAGTTTCAGGCGCGCGACATCGTCAAGGTCGTCCTGGACTCCCGCCAGCGCGCGCTGTATTTCTCGCGGGCGCCGATCGGCTCGCTGGAGACGGCGATGCACCACATCGGCGTCTACGCCTACAGGGCGGCGGCGCTGGAGACGATGACCTCGCTTCCCCAATCCCCGCTCGAACGTGCGGAATCACTCGAACAGTTGCGAGCGCTGCAGCACGGATTTAGAATTGTCGTGCTGCGGACATCAAAGCCACACCTCGGGGTCGACCGGCCCGAGGACGTCAGGCGGGTCGAGGAAGAGCTTGCGAGACTGCGTTGAGATTGGAGTGCGTTCGTGAGCGTGAGGCTCACTGACCACGATTCTCAGCAAACTCAGCCGGCGTACCTCCCCCTCCCCCGAAGCATCCTGCTCTCTCGAGCACCCGTCCTGCATTCACTTCTCACAACTTCTGGAGGCCGCGTATGAGCACCAAGTACATCTTCATCACCGGCGGGGTCGTGTCCGGCCTCGGGAAGGGCATCGCCGCGGCTTCCATCGGCGCCCTGCTCGAGGCGCGCGGATTCAAGGTCACTCTGCAGAAGTTCGACCCCTACGTGAACGTCGACCCCGGGACGATGTCGCCGTTCCAGCACGGCGAGGTGTTCGTGACCGATGACGGGGCGGAGACCGATCTCGATCTCGGCCACTACGAGCGCTTCACCTCGATGCGCGCCAGCAAGAAGAACAACTGGACGACAGGACGCATCTATCTGAAGGTCATCGAGAAGGAGCGGCGGGGCGACTACCTGGGCAAGACCGTCCAGGTGATCCCGCATGTCACGGACGAGATCAAGAAGTGCATCCGGGAGGTCTCCGAGAACGTGGACGTGGTGATCGTGGAGATCGGCGGCACGGTGGGCGACATCGAGTCGCTGCCGTTCCTGGAGGCCATCCGCCAGTTCCGCCAGGAGGTCGGGCGTGGTAACGCCATCAACGTTCACCTGACGCTGGTGCCGTACATCAAGGCCTCGGAAGAGCTGAAGACGAAGCCCACGCAACACTCCGTCAAGGAGCTGCGCGAGATCGGCATCCAGCCGGACATCCTCCTCTGCCGCTCGGACCGGATCATTCCGGAGGACATGAAGAAGAAGATCGCGCTCTTCTGCAACGTGGAGGAGAACGCGGTGGTCTCCGCGCTCGACGTCGAGTTCATCTACCAGGTCCCGCTGGCGTTCTCGCGCGAAGGACTCGACGAGATCCTGCTCGACAAGCTTCATCTTCCGCACGAGGAGTCGGGATCGCTGGCCAAGTGGGAGGAGATCGTCCGGAAGCTGCGTCATCCGGAAGACGAGGTGCGGATCGGATTCGTCGGCAAGTACGTGGAGTTCGGCGACTCGTACAAGTCGCTCAACGAGGCGCTCGTCCACGGCGGGATCGCCAACGGCGTGAAGACGCGCATCATCTACATCGATTCGGAGTCGCTGGAGGAAGAGGGCTACCACGGCGAGCTGACGAACGTGGACGGCATTCTGGTCGGGCCTGGCTTCGGAGCGCGGGGCGTGGAAGGGAAGCTGCGGGCGATCCGCTACGCCCGCGAAAAGAGGATCCCTTACTTCGGCATCTGTC
This sequence comes from Thermoanaerobaculia bacterium, assembly GCA_035544675.1. Lineage (GTDB taxonomy): Bacteria > Acidobacteriota > Thermoanaerobaculia > Gp7-AA8 > Gp7-AA8 > DATKCA01. The sequence continues at coordinate 25,128 of DATKCA010000201.1, forward strand.
TGGGCATGCAGTGCGCGACGATCGAGTTCGCGCGCAACGTGGCCGGGATGGTGGGCGCCAATTCGACGGAGTTCGACGACGACGCGCCCTACAAGGTGATCTACAAGCTGCGCGATCTCATCGGCGTGGACGCGCTCGGCGGCACCATGCGCCTCGGGAAGTACCCGTGTCAGCTCCGGGAGGGATCGATCGCCCGCGAGGCCTACGGCACGGACTTCATCGAAGAACGCCACCGCCACCGCTACGAGGTGAATCCCGAGTACGTGCCTGCGCTCGAGGAGCGCGGCTTCCGGGTCACCGGCCTGTCGCCGGACGGGAAGTTCGTGGAGATCATCGAGCTGGAGAACCACCCCTGGTTCCTGGGATGCCAGTTCCATCCCGAATACAAGTCGCGGCCGACGGCGCCGCACCCGCTGTTCCGCTCGTTCGTGGCCGCGGCGCGCGAGTACAAACGCTCCAATAAGCAGGTCGCGGCGATGTCGCGGACCGAAGTGCAGATCTGATGCATCCGGTCCTGCGCGGAGTCGTCGGAGTGGTGGCGGGGCTGATCGTCGGAGCCGTGCTCGTGGGCGCCGTGCAGATGGTGGCGCACATGATGTACGCGACGGTGACTCCGGTGGACAGGACCGATCGGGCCGCGGTGGAGCGATTCATCGCCGCCCTCCCCATCGGCGCGTTCGTCATGATCCTGCTGGCGTACTTCATCGGCACGTTCGTCGGCTCGTCCGTCGCGTCGCGCATCGGGCGCTCGACGATCCCCGGACTCATCGTGGCCGTGCTGCTGTTCGGCGGAGCGCTGTCGAACCTCTTCACGATTCCGCATCCCACCTGGATGATCGTGGCGGTCCCGCTCGTGTCCGGCACGGCCGGGTTCATGGCGCTGAAACTGAGCAGCGCATTGCGCTCGGTCGCGGCCGCGTAGTGGAGCGATAGAATGCGCAGCGCATGACGCGCGCAATCGCCATCACCCCGGAAGTCTCGTTCGGAGGCGACCACCCTCCCCTGTTCATCGCCGGCCCATGCGTCATCGAGTCGCGGCAGCACGCCGTGAGCATGGCGCGCACGCTGCTGGCGATCCGCGACGAGCTGAAGATCCATCTCGTTTTCAAATCCTCGTTCGACAAGGCCAACCGCTCGTCCATCGAGTCGTTTCGCGGCCCGGGTCTGGCCGAGGGGATGGACATCATGCGCGCCGTGAAGGAGGAGACCGGCCTGCCTCTCATCTCCGACATCCACGAGCCGCAGCAGGCCGAGACCGCCGCGCGGGTGCTGGACATCCTCCAGATCCCGGCGTTTCTCTGCCGCCAGACCGATCTCGTTGCCGCGGCGGCCCGCACGGGGAAAGCCGTCTCCGTGAAGAAGGGACAGTTCCTCTCACCGGAGGAGACCAGGAACATCCTCGACAAGGGGCGGGAGGCGGGGAACGACCGGGTGTTCATCACCGAGCGGGGAAGCTCGTTCGGATATCAGAACCTGGTGGTGGACATGCGCGCGTTTCCGATCATCCGGGAGTACGGCGCCCCGGTCGTCTACGACATCACGCACTCGATGCAGAGGCCGGGCGGCGAAGGGAAGCAGACCGGCGGCACGCCCCAGTTTGCGCGGCCGCTGGCGCGGGCGGCAGCCGCCGCGGGCGCGGACGGGTTCTTCATGGAGGTCCACGACAATCCGCCCGCCGCTCTGTCGGACCGCACTACGCAGATCCGTCCGGAGGCGGCGCGGGCGATCATCGAGGACGTGCTCGCGATCCGCAGAGCGCTCGCCGCACGCGGGTGACCTCAAGCACGAACTTCCGGATTGACCCGATCCATGTCGCGGCCGACGGTTCGCGTGGCGGCGAAGAGAACGAACGCGAGGAGAAAGCTCAGCACAGGAACGAGGTACATCGCTGAATGCAGACCCTGGCCGCGGAACGGCTCCAGCGCCTGGCCGGTGGCCGCAGCCGCTCCGGCCGCGGCGGCTGCTCGATGGGTGAAGAAGTCGCTGGCCATGCCTGTGGCCAACGGTCCGAACGACGCCCCGAGAACGTACATCGCGAAGAAGTAGACGGCCATGGCCGTTCCGCGCAGCGACGGTTTGACCACGTCCTGAAGCGTCGCGTAGACACTCGCGTAATAGACGTACATGGTCATGCAGGCCAGAGCGCCGAAGGTGACGAACAACGCCGTGTCGCGCGCCGGACGCAGAAGCGCCAGCCACATCAGAGGCACCGAGAGCGCGCTGGCGAAGGCGGCCACGAGCAAGCGCCCGTCGCGACGCTTCATGGCCCAGCGATCCGCCAGCGCGCCGCCGATGAGCAGACCGGGGATCCCCGACAAGCCGTAAACCAGCGTGGTCATCAGGCCCGCCTCGCGCAGCCCGGTGGCGTGATAGCGCATCAGCAGCGGTGACAGAAACGTTCCGAGGGCGTACATGTTGAAGTTGTGCAGCGCGCCGGACAGGATCAGCCACCACAGCGTCGGGATCGAGAGCAGGGTCCGCCACGGTGACGCGGTGTCGGGTGCAGCGGGAGTCGTGGAAACGACCGCTTCGGCACCCCCCCTCCGCGGCTCGCTGATGAACAGCGCGGCCACCGCCGCGAAGATTCCCGGGATCCCGGCCACGAAGAAAGCAGCGCGCCATCCGTAGGCGTGCGCGACATAGCTGCCGACGAGGTAAGAAAGGGCGATGCCGATCGGGAGTCCCATCATGAAGATCGACATGGCCCGGGCGCGTTGTCGCGCCGGATAGAGATCGCCGATGAGCGAGGTCGCCGCCGGCGCGCACGCGGCCTCACCGACGCCGACTCCGAGGCGGGTCACGAAGAGCTGCCAGTAGGTGCGCGTGGCGCCCGAGAGGGCGGTGAGCGCACTCCAGACGAAGACCGCCGCCGCCAGAATGTATTTTCGCGGCGCCCGGTCGGCCAGGCGCCCGAGCGGAATCCCGACGAACGCATAGAGAAGCGTGAAGGCGGTCCCCAGTGCGCCCAGCGCGCTGTCGCTCAGGTTCCACTCCCGGCGGATCGGCTCGCCCAGCGCACCCCCGATCACACGATCGAAAAAGTTCATCGTGTTGATCACGAACAGAACCGTCAGCGCATACGCAGCCCCGCGTCTCTCGCTCATCGTCCTTGGCTCTCCGGCTTTCAGGCGATCACCCTACGATTCCGGATCACGCATGCAACGCCAGCTCCGTGGCGATCCGAGCCAGAGAGGCGACCCGGTCGCCCATCCCGGCGAACCGCGGATCGTCCGTCTGACCGCGGACGTACCGCGCGTAGATCTGCTGAATGACGACGGCCAGCTTGAAGACGGCGAAGACCTCGTAGACGGTGATGGCGTGGAGCGAGGCTCGCGACCGCGCCGCATACCGTTCCAGGATCTCCTCCCGTCCGTACCATCCGGGCCGCGTCGTCACGCTGGAGATCGCATCGCCTTCCGCCGCCGCGACGTGAACCCAGTAGCAGAGCAGGATGCCGACATCGACGAGCGGATCGCCGATCGCGCTCATCTCCCAGTCGAAGACTCCGGCCAGGCGATCGAGCCGCGCGGCGTCCAGCATCACGTTGTCGAGCTTGTAGTCGCCGTGGACAAGCGCAGGGCGCTCCGGATCGGCCGGGATTCGCGCCTCCAGCCACGCCGCCAGCTCCTCCATGGCGGTGACTTCCGAAGTCTTCGCGCCATGCCATCGCTCGGTCCACCCGCGAATCTGGCGCGCCACGAACCCGGCCGGCTTGCCGAGGGCATCGAGCTTGTGGGCGACGACGTCGATGGCGTGCAGATCGGCCAGCGTGTCGACGACGCTCGCGCCGATCCGGCCGCGCAGCTCCTCGTTCACTCCGGGAGGCTCCTCGTTGCGGATCACGACGCCGCGCCGCCGCTCCATCACGTAGAACACCGAGCCGATGATGCTGGCGTCCTCGCACAGCAGAAACGGTCGCGGCGCGAGCGGGAAGTGCGGGTGAAAGGCGGCGAGCACGCGGCATTCCCGGGCCATGTCGTGCGCGCGCGGCGGCACCGGTCCGAACGGGGGGCGGCGCAGCACCAGCTCCGCCGAGCCGAAGCGGACGTCGTAGGTGAGATTCGAATGGCCCCCGGGAAACTGGGCCACCTCCATCGGCGCGGACGGATCGAAGCCGGGGATGCTCTTGCCGGCGAGCTCCCGGCGCAGGTACGACTCGAGTCTGGTCCAGTCGAGCTGCTCGCTGGCGCGGACCGGTTGCGTGTCGGCCGCTTCGATCATCGCCCCTCCGGCAAATCCAGCGCGGTGGTCATTTTCCACGCAGCACCTTCCTGGCGATCACCATCCGGTGCACCTCCGACGGGCCGTCGTAGATGCGGAATGCGCGGGCCTCGCGATAGAAATGCTCCAGCGGGAGATCACCGGAGACTCCGAGCGCACCGCAGATCTGCACGGCCCGATCGATGATCCGATGGACCGCCTCCGCTACAAAGACCTTGCAGATCGACGACTCGTGCCGGATCTCGTTTCCGCGCTCGTGTTTCCACGCCGCCTCCATCACCATCAGCCGCGAGGCGTGCAGCTCGATCTCGGAGTCGGCGATCATCCATTGAATGGACTGGTGCTCGGCGAGCTTCTTCCCGAATGCCTCGCGCTTCCTGGCGTAGTCCGCAGCGATCTCCAGCGATCGCTGGGCGATGCCCATCCAGCGCATGCAGTGTGTCAGTCGCGCCGGCCCGAGCCGGACCATGGCCAGGCGAAAGCCGTCGCCCGGCTTGCCCACGATCGCCGAGTCGGGAACGCGGACGTCGTCGAACTCGACCTCGCCATGCCCGCCGTGTCCGTGAGAGCCCATGACCGGAACGTTGCGCACGAACCGATAGCCGGGAGTCTCAGTCGGCACGAGGAACATCGTGGCGCGATGGTGGCGGTCGGCGCCGGGATCGGTGACGGCGAGCGTGACGGCGAGCGAGGCCCCTTCCGCGCCGGTGGCGAACCACTTCAGCCCGCTGATGGACCATCCCCCGTCGACGCGCGTCGCGCGCGTGAGCATCATCGTCGGATCCGACCCGGCTCCAGGCTCCGGCTCCGTCATCGCAAAGCACGAGTGAATCTTTCCTTCCACCAGCGGCCGCAGGTAGCGCTCGCGCTGCTCCTTGCTGGCGTGATGCGCGAGCAGGTGCATGTTGCCTTCGTCGGGCGCGGCGCAGTGCAGCGCCAGGGGGCCGAGGAAACTGCGGCCGGCCTGTTCGAAGAGGACGCACATGGCCACGGTGCCGAGCCCCATGCCGCCGTACTCAGGCGGAAGCTGCGGCCCGTAGATGCCGGCGTCCCGAGCCTTCCGGCGGAGCTCGTGGATGAGATCTCCCGTGAGGGGGCGGCTCTCCGCCGGGATGACCTGGTCGCGCACGAACGCGGCAACGCGATCGCGCAGAGCAGCCAGCTGAGGATCGAGATCGAAGTCCATCAGCGCCGCAGGTTCTCGAAGATCGTGGCCGCGCCCTGCCCTCCGCCCACGCACATCGTGACCATGCCGTATCGGGAGCGGCGCCGGCGCATTTCGCCGAGCAGCTGCACGGTCAGCTTGGCGCCGGACGCTCCGAGTGGATGACCGAGGGCGACCGCTCCGCCGTTCACGTTGACGCGGGCTTCATCCATCCCCAGCTCGCGCATCACCGCGAGCGCCTGCGCCGAGAATGCCTCGTTCAACTCGATGAGATCGATGTCGTCGAGCTCCAGACCGGCCAGAGCCAGCGCCTTCGGAACCGCGATGAGGGGACCCATCCCCATGATCTCCGGCGGCACACCGCCGACTGCGAACGAGACGAACCGCGCCAGCGGGTCGAGGCCGAGCTGCTCGGCCCGGCGTCGCGACATGACCACGACCGCCGCTGCGCCATCCGAGGTCTGGCTGGAGTTGCCCGCCGTCACCACGCCTTTCGCGTGGAACACCGGCCCCAGCTTCGCCAACGCTTCCGGCGTCGTGTCCGCGCGCGGTCCCTCGTCCTTGTCGAACGTGAATCGACTCACGCCGTCGCGATCGACGATCTCGACATCGAGCGGCACGATCCCGTCGTCGGCGAACAGCCCTTTCTCCTGCGCCTCGAGCGCGCGCTTGTGACTGCGATACGCGAACGCGTCCGCGTCCTGGCGCGACACCTTGTATTTGCGGGCCACGTTCTCCGCCGTGAGACCCATGTTCAGGTAGACATCGGGCCGGTTCTCGACGAGGTGCGGGTTCGGCCGGACGCGGTTGTTCCCCCGGACCATGCTCATCGACTCCGTTCCACCGGCGACGATCGTCCCGGCCATGCCGGCCATGATCCGCTCCGCGGCCATGGCAATGGTCTGCGATCCCGAAGAGCAGAAGCGATTCACCGTGACAGCCGGAACGCTGTCCGGAAGCCCGGCGCGCAGCGCGGCGATCCGCGCGACGTTCATCCCCGACTCCCCTTCCGGCGTGGCGCAGCCGATGATCACGTCGTCGACTGCCGCGGGCTCGACCTGCGGCGTCCTGGCCAGCACGGAGCGGATCACCTCCGCCGCCATGTCGTCCGGACGCGTGGTGCGCAGCGCTCCTCGCGGCGCCTTGCCGACCGCCGTGCGCAGGCCGGCCACGATGACTGCCTCGTTCATGAGCTCTCCTCCGTCAGATCGCGGAACAGGATGCAGGTCGCCGTGCCGTGCGCATACAGCTTTCCCTCCCCGTCGACGATGCGCGCTTCCGCTGTTGCTGTCTGTTTCCCGGCATGGATGACCGTGGCTGAGCACGTCAGCTCGCCCGCGCCAGGCGTGAGTGCGCGCACGTAATTGATCTTCATCTCCAGCGTCGTGAAGATCTTACCGACCGGCATCACCGTATTGACCGCGCATCCGAGCGCCGTGTCGAGCATCGTGGCGGCGAACCCTCCGTGCGCGATGCCCAGGCCGTTCTCGAACTGGTGCCGCATCTCGCCGCGGATCGTCACCCGTCCCGCTTCCACTTCGACCAGGCGCATGCCGAGCAGTCGAACCATCGGCGCGCCTTCGACTTCGCCGGTGGCAATCCGGCGCATGTAGTCGAGACCCGTCATCGTGGCGCGAGGATGTGTCTTCATTTAATTGTGGCGCTCCACTTGCTCCTTAGTGTAGTGCGTCGCACTACACTAGTTCCGCAGAGGCTTGCCCGTTGCCAGCATGTGCTGAATGCGCTCCTGCGTCTTCGGCAGCTCGAGAAGCTCGACGAAGACGGCTCGCTCCAGGTCGAGCAGGTGCTGCTCGGTGACCCACGCCCCGGCGGAGAGCTGGCCGCCCGTCAGCACGTGAGTGAGCCGGCGGGCGATCAGCGCGTCGTGTTCGCTCGCGTATCCGCCTTGCTCAAGCACGTAGAGTCCGGCGTGCAGTGCCGCGCGCGCGTCGCGCCCGGCGGCGTAGCAGTTCCGGTCCCGCACCGGCGGCGCATAGCCTGATTCGGCGAGGTGCAGAGCCTCCCGTTTGGCTTCGTGCAGGAGGTGATCGCGGTTCATCACCACACGGTCAGACGCGCGCAGGAAGCCGAGCGACCGCGCTTCCTCGGCGCTGGCCGACACTTTCGCCATTCCGATCGTCTGCAGCACGTTCTGAAGGAGCGGGAGCGGATCGGCGTTCGGCGTCAGCTTCATGGCCGGTGAGACGACGCGCCGGACCAGTTCCTTGCATCCTCCGGCTCCTGGAATGAGACCGACTCCCACTTCGACGAGTCCCATGTACGTTTCGGCGGCGGCCACGATGCGGCTCGCGGCCATGGCGACCTCGACGCCCCCGCCGAGAGTGCGGCCGAACGGTGCGCCCACGACCGGCCTGGCGCAGAAGCGGACGCGCATCAGCGCGTCCTGCATCGCCTTCACCGCCGCGTCCGGATCGCCGCCGATCCCACCCGCGAGATTCGCACCGACGCAGAAATCGGCGCCGTCGTTTGCGATGACGAGGGCCTTCCACTGGCCCGCCTCGACCTCCTCGACCGACGCGATGAGCATGGCCGTGATGTCGGCGTCGAGCGTGTTCATCTTCGTGTGGAACTCGAGCAGGAGAATGCCGTCGCCGAGATCGATGAGGCTGGCGCCTTTGTTCTCGCGGACTGCCTTCCCGCTCTTCTTCAGCTCGGCGATGACGATCGTTTTCGGATCGCGCGCGACCGGCACGAACTTCTTCGCCGCGGGATTCCACGCTTCTCCATCGCGGTAGAACGAGGTCGCGCCTGACGCGATCATCTCCCTCACCCAGGCCGCGACGGCCACGCCGTCCGCCTCCATCGCGTCCGCCGTCTCTGCGACGCCGAGCGCGTCCCACATCTCGAACGGACCGATCTCGTGCGAGAAGCCCCAGCGGACGGCGCGGTCGATGCTGGCCAGGTCGTCGCTGATCTCCGGTACGCGGCGCGCCGCGTACCCGAGCGCGTTGTAGATGATGTGGCGCGCCATGGCCCCGGCTTTGTCATCCTGTTTCAGGACGAACTTCACCCGGTCGGGCAGACTGCGGATCCTGGACGCCTCGGCCAGCGAGGGAATCTCCGGCTCGAGCCGCTGCCGGTACTGGCCGGTCTCGAAGTCGAGCGACAGGATCTGTTTGCCGTCTTTCTTGTAGAACCCCTGCCTGGTCTTGTCGCCGAGGCGTCCCAGGTCCATCTGCTTCTTGCGGAGGGCTTCGACGCGAGCAGAGCGCAGCACCTCGCGCCGGTCGTCGTGCTCGATGAGACCGTACAGGTTCGATCCGACCGCGCTAGCCACGTCGAGGCCCACGAGATCCTGCAGCCGAAACGCCGCGGTCTTGGGCCGCCCGATGAGCGGGCCGGCGATCGCATCCGTCTCCTCGACCGTGTAACCGTTGGCCAGCGCGAAATCGGTGAGCGTCGCGCCGCTGATCGAGGCGAGGCGGTTGGCGATGAAGTTCGGCGTGTCCTTGCACAGGACCACCGACTTGCCCAGCCGCTCTTCGGCGAACTCGCGGACGAACCTGGTGACGGCCGGATCGGTCTGGCCGGTCGGAATCACCTCGAGCAGCTTCATGTAGCGCGGCGGATTGAAGAAGTGCGTCCCGATGAAATGAGACTTGAAACCGGTGGACGCGGCCGCGGCGATGCTCGAGACGGGCAGCCCCGACGTGTTCGTCGAGACGATGCTGCCCGGCTTGCGGAGGCGGTCGATGCGTGCGACGAGATCGCGCTTGGCGTCGAGATTCTCGATGATGGCCTCGACGATCCAGTCCGCCTCTCCGATCCACGCGTCGTCGCGGTCCAGCACTCCGATGGTGACGAGGCCGGCCGCCTCCCCGGTGAAGAACGCGGGCGGTGTGTTCTTCTTCAGACGCTCGAACGACGCGCTCACGATCTCTTGCGTGATGTCGAGCAGGTACACGGGAATGCCGGCGTTCGCGAAATGCGCGGCGATACCGCCACCCATCGTTCCCGAGCCGATGACGAGCGCGCGCCTGATGATCCGACCTGCGGGCCGCTGCGTGCTTCCCGCGGCCCTGGCGGGAACGACATCGGGGTTCAGCACACTAGACAATGGTTGCTCCTCCATCGACGGCGATGATCTGGCCGGTGATGTAGCTCGACGCGTCGGAGGCGAGCAGCAGCGCCAGGCCTTTCAGCTCGCCCGATGCGCCGACGCGGGGAATTGGATTCCTTGCTTTGATTTGAGGCTCCACGTGCTCGATGACGGCATCGGCGAGCCTGGAGTGAAAGAACCCGGGAGCGATGGCGTTGACGCGGATCCCGTGCGGGCCCCAGGCCGCGGCCAGCTCGCGGGTCAGTCCCATCAGCCCCGCCTTGCTCGCCGCGTATCCCGCGTAGTGAGGACCGTGGACCGCCGAGCGCAGCCCCGCCACGGAAGCGACGTTGATGATCGAGCCGCGGCGGGCCTCGAGCATGATGCGACCCGCTGCCTGGGCAAAGAGAAACGCGCCGGTGAGGTTCGTGTCGAGCACCCGCTGCCACTTCTCGAGCGGCATCGTCTCGGGGCGCTCGCCCCAGGAGATGCCGGCGTTGTTGACGAGGATGTCGATCCGGCCGAGGTCCGCGGCGATCGACTCGACTGCCCCACGCACGCCACCCGAGTTGGTCACGTCGAGCTCGACGAACAGTCCCCCGAGCTCGCTGGCGACCGCCGAACCTGTCTCCCGGTTTCGATCGGCCACGACCACCCTGGCGCCGGCTGTCGCCAGGGATCGCGCGATTTCCCGCCCGATCCCCTGCCCGGAACCGGTCACCAGCGCAACGCGACCAGCAAGGGTTCGATCGTCGAGGGTTCGTTCCGTCGAGTCGTTCATCGTTCGATTATCGCCGAGCGGTCGCCCGGAACGCGGGCTTCCTCCAACATTGCGTTTCGGGGCCATGGTTGACGGCCGGCCGCCGCATCGGGCACGATCCCCGAACCGTGAGCACCACCCGCTTCTCCTCGACCATGTGTATGCGCAGGCGGCCCCGCCGTGCGGAGGATGGGGTCTGACGTCTCGCGCACCTGACACGAGGTAGAGCGGGACCGAAGACGAGGTCCCGGGGCTGCAGACTCCATACCGGAGCTGCGGCCTTTTTGTTTCCCTCCGAACGACGCGACGGGTAACCGCCGACTCCAGGCGAACGGCCTTCCCAGGCCATGGGCATC
>DATKCA010000202.1:0-11789 GCA_035544675.1 Thermoanaerobaculia bacterium
AGACCGGCAACCGGTAACCGGAAACCGGAAACCGGAAACCGGAAACCGGAAACCGGTAACCGGAAACCGGAAACCGGTAACCGGTAACCGGACGGGGCTTCATGCTTCTTGGAGTCGCTATCGAGTGTGGCGCGCCGCCGACCTCGGCGGTTGCGGGCCGAAGGTGCCGCCGAGTCGGCGGCGCTCCACCCGGGAACGGGAGAACGGCTTGCCCGGTTAGCAGTTACCAGCTACCGGTTACCGGTTACCGGTTACCGGTTACGGTTTCCGGTTTCCGGTTTCCGGTTTCCGGTTACCGGTTTCCGGTTTCCGGTTTCCGGTTTCCGGTTACCGGTTGCCGGTCTTCTGCAGGCACCGCTCGATGAACTCGGCCACCACCGCCATCGATTCCTGCGTCACCTGATGCCCCATCGGAAACTCGTGGTACTCCGGGGAGAGGCCGTGGCTCTCGAGAACCCGTCGGGCCCGGTGCGCGGCGAGCAGCGGAATCACCTCGTCGTGGATCCCGTGAACGATGAGGATCGGCAGATTCTGCCGCTTTGCCAGCCTGTCGAGATCGATCTCGTGAAATGCGCCGCTCATGGCCACGACACCGGCGAGCTCGACCTCTGTGTGTAACGCGACATTGAGAGCCAGCAGCGCTCCCTGCGAGAAGCCGGTCAGAACGACTTGCCCTGGCGGGGTGGGGTAATGCGCCACCGCCGCCTTCAGAAAGTCGAGGACCATCCGGCGTGACTCGGCGAAGGACTCCGGCGTCGGCGGCCAGCCGTCGAACCAGGTGAATCCGAACGTCATCCCGCCGCCGGCGTCCCACGGCTTCGGCGCGTTCGGGAAGAGGAAGCGCAGGCCGTTTCCGGAGTCGAGGAGCGGAGCGAGATCGGCCAGGTCGTTGGCATCGGCCCCGCGGCCGTGCATCACGATCACCAGCGGCAGCGCATCGGTATCCGGCCGTCCGGAGGGGGTGCTGCGCACGCATCGGAGGGGGAGGCCGGCAGGGTGATCGGTCGTCATCAGGAGGGGCATTTTGACGTAAAATCAACGGGATACCCTGAGGTGGACCCGTGCACATCAATGATCTGTTGAAAATTGCCGCGGAGCGGCGGGCCTCCGACCTTCACATCAAGGTCGGGTCGCACCCGGTCATCCGGGTGGATGGCGAACTGCTGCCTCTGGTCGAGCTCAAGCGGCTGATGCAGGAAGACACGATCGCCATGGCGTTCTCGATCATGTCGTCCCGCCAGAAAGAGAAATTCAAAAATAACTACGAAATCGACATCGCCTACTCGGTCCCTGGCCTGGGCCGCTTCCGATGCAACATTTTCCAGCAGCGGGGTACGGTGGGCATGGTCCTGCGCGTCATCCCGGTCAAGATCCTGTCGATTCGCGAGCTGATGCTTCCGCCCGTTCTGGAGAAAATCGCCGAGGAGCGGCGCGGCCTCATCCTTTGCACGGGGACCACGGGGTCGGGCAAGTCGACCACGCTCGCGGCCATGATCGACTACATCAACTCGCACCGCACCGAGCACATCATGACCGTCGAGGATCCGATCGAGTTCCTTCACCGCGACAAGAAGTCGATCGTCAACCAGCGCGAAGTGGAAGTGGACACGAAGTCGTTTTCCGGCGCGCTGCGCTCGGCACTGCGCCAGGACCCGGACGTCATCCTGGTCGGCGAAATGCGCGACTACGAGACGATCGAGACCGCGCTGACCGCGGCTGAGACAGGCCATCTGGTCTTCTCGACGCTCCACACCATGGATGCCACCGAGACGGTGAATCGCATCATCTCCGTTTTCCCGCCGCACCAACAGAAGCAGATCCGCCTGCAGCTCGCGGCGGTGCTGAAAGCGGTCGTCTCCCTCCGCCTGCTCCCGCGCGCCGACGGCCTGGGCCGCGTTCCGGCGGCGGAAGTGCTGATCTCGACCGCGTACATCCGGGACTGCATCGAGAACAAGGAAAAGACGAAGCTGATCAAGGACGCCATCGCCCAGGGAACGTCGCAGTACGGCATGCAGACGTTCGACCAGTCGCTGTACATGCTCTACAAGAACGGCCTGATCACGCTGGATGAGGCGCTTCGCCGCGCTTCCAATCCGGACGAGTTCCGGCTCAAGCTGCAGGGCATCCAGTCGACCTCGGACATGTCGCGTGAGGAGATGGAGTCGAAGCTCAGCGTCAGCAGCGGCGAGCCGAACGATCCGTTCAGCGACGACTCGCCCTTCGACTTCTCGAATTCGGTATAACGCTCCCGATGAAACTCGCGACCCTCGCGCTTCTGACGCTCGTCGTGTGCCTTCCGCTGGAGGCGCAGGCGCCAGAAAACATCATTCTCTTCATCGGCGACGGGATTGGCCCCGCGCACTTCACCGCGACGCGCATCGTCCGGGACAAGGACTTTCAGATCGGACGGATGCCGGTGGTGGGCCTGGTCACGACGCGTTCGGCCAGCTCCGCGGTGACCGACTCCGCCGCCGCGGCCACCGCTCTGGCCACGGGAGTCAAGACCACGAACGAGTTCGTCGGCATGGACCCGGCCGGCAAGTCCCACCAGACGGTTCTGGAGGCCGCGGAGCTGGCGGGCAAGTCGACCGGGATGGTGACCACGTCCGAGTTCTGGGACGCGACGCTCGGGGCATTCGGCGCTCACGCCAAGGACCGGCACGACTTCTGGCTGGAGATCGCCCAGCAGATGCTCGCCACCGGGACGGAGTTCGTCATCGGCGGCGGCGGCGAGCCGTTTGGAAAGGGCAAGGTCCCGACGCTGGAGAGCGTCGCCGGCGCCGCGAAGTTCACGCTGGTCCGGTCTCTCGCCGCGCTTCAGACCTCGTCCGCCCCGCACATCCTGGCAGTCTTTCCCACGCAGCCGCGGCATCTCGATTTCCCGGAAGCGCCGCTGCCCGTCCTGACGAAGTGGGCCATCGACCGTCTGGAAGGCGCACCGGACGGCTTCTTCCTGCTCATCGAGCATGAAGGCACCGACTCGGCCAGCCACCAGAACAACTGGCCGGACGTCCGGGCCAGCCTCATCTCGCTCGACCAGTCGGTCGGCATCGCCCTCGACTTCGCCATGAGCCGCTCCGACACGCTGGTGCTCGTCACCGGAGACCACGAGACCGGAGCGCTTCGCATCTCGGAGACGAGGCTCGGCCGCCCGCGGCTGGAGTGGGCGACCACCGTGCACACCGGGGTGGCCGTTCCGATCTTCGGGTACGGACCGGGCTCCTCACAGTTCGGCGGGCTGATGGACAATACCGAGGTGGGGAAGAGACTCCTCTCGTTCGTTTCATCGCCATGACCGAGCTCGAACGCTGTCATCTCGCCGCGCTGCGCATCCTGAACTACCGGTTCAACAGCACGGCGGAGCTGAGGCGGAAGCTCCGTTCGAAGAAATTCGAGGCGGCGGTCATCGAGGAAACGCTCGTCCGACTGGAGTCGGAGAAGTGGCTCGACGACGGCCGGTTCGCCGCGGCGCTGGTGCGGACGAAGCTGGCCAGGCGGATCGGGCCGCGGCGCATCGCCCGCGAGCTCTCCGCGGCCGGCATCGACGAGGAGAAGGCGCGGCTGATCTTGCGCGATCACGCCGATCCGGAACGGGAGCGCCGGGACCTGGCCGCCCTCTGCGAGAAACGGCGGCTGCTGCTCATCCGCCGGCGCGGCGAGGAGTACGCCAGCTCACCGGAAGGCAGAAACAAACTGGCCGTTTATCTGTTGAATCAGGGTTACGACGCCGCGCTCGTGTACGAGATCGTCGGCGTCTCGTCGTAGGAGCCACGATTGCCGACCACTGCACAGATTCGCGAGAAGTTTCTCGCCTACTTCGAATCGAACGGTCACCGCCGCCTCCCCAGCTCCTCGCTGGTCCCGGCGGACGACCCGACCCTGCTGTTCACCAATGCCGGGATGAACCAGTTCAAGGACACGTTCCTCGGCCGCGAGAAGCGCGACTACAGGCGCGCCACCACCTCGCAGAAATGCGTGCGCGCAGGCGGCAAACACAATGACCTGGAGAACGTAGGCCGCACCGCGCGCCACCACACCTTCTTCGAGATGCTCGGCAACTTCTCGTTCGGCGACTACTTCAAGGAAGACGCGGTCCGCTTCGCCTGGGAGCTGATCACGAAGGTGTACGGGCTGGAGGTGGAGCGCCTCTGGTTCAGCGTCTTCGAAGGCGATGGCGACGTCCCCGCCGACGACGAGGCCGCGGCCCTCTGGGTCAGGGCAGGAGCAGCGCCAGACCGCGTCCTTCGTTTCGGAAAGAAGGACAACTTCTGGTCGATGGGCGACACCGGTCCGTGCGGGCCCTGCTCCGAGATCCACTACTTCCGCGGCAGCGACCTCTCGAAGAACGTCCCGGAGCTGGTCAATGGCCCCGGCGACGAGACGATGGAGATCTGGAACCTCGTCTTCATGCAGTACAACCGCGACGAGAACGGCACGCTGGAACCGCTGCCGGCACCCTCCGTCGACACCGGCGCGGGGCTGGAGCGTCTGGCCAGCGTCCTGCAGAAGACCTCGACGAATTACGACACCGACCTCTTTGCGCCGATCATGCGCGCGATCGCGGAGCTGAGCGGTCATCGCTACGCCGGCTCGATGGAGAGCGAGCTCGACACCGCAGTTCGCGTGCTGTGCGATCACTCCCGCGCCGCGACGTTCCTCCTCGGCGACGGCGTCATTCCGTCGAACGAGGGGCGTGGCTACGTGCTGCGGCGTATCATCCGGCGCGCCATCCGCTTCGGCCGCAAGCTGCCCTCGCCGGTCCTCCTGTCGCAGCTCGTCGACGGCGTGATCGAGGCGATGGCCGGCGCGTATCCGGAGCTGAAGGGCCGTCGCGCCTCGGTCCTGCAGACGCTCGGCTCCGAGGAAGAGCGCTTCTCGCGGACGCTGTCGGTCGGCATGGAGCGCGTCGGCGGCGTCCTCGACGAAGTCCGCGCCCGCGGCGAGCGGGTCCTGGGCGGAGCGGAAGTGTTCCGCCTCTACGACACGTACGGCATTCCCATCGACCTGATCGGCGAAATGGCCGAGGAAGAAGGCGTCACCCTCGACCGCGAAGGTTTTGAGACGATGATGTCCGATGCTCGCGCCAGGGCCAAGGCCTCGTCGAAGTTCCAGTCGTCGACAGACGCCGCGGCGTTCGCGCGCATCGCAACAAAGGCCGGCCCGGTCGAGTTCGTCGGCTACGACCAGTACACCGGCATCGACTCCGTCGTGAAGGCGATCGTCGTCAATGGCGAGGAGCGCCAGCGCATCGAGCGCGGAGCCGAGGCGGAGGTCGTCCTCTCGCCCACGCCGTTCTATGCGGAGTCGGGCGGACAGATCGCCGACACCGGCACGCTGGAATGGAAGGACGGACGGGCCGTGGTGCTCGACACGCAGAAGCCGGTCGGGGAGCTGATCGTCTCGCGCATCCGCGTCGAGGAGGGATCGCTCGCTCCCGGCGCAAACGTGCGCGCGTCGGTGCCGAAGCCGGTCAGGCTCGACACGACCGCGAACCACACCGCTACGCACCTGCTTCACAAGGCGCTGAAGGACGTGCTCGGACCGGCTGTGCAGCAGGCCGGCTCGCTCGTGGCGCCGGACCGCCTCCGCTTCGACTACACCTATCACCAGCCGCTCAGCGACGAGCATCTCCGTCAGATCGAGGAGCAGGTCAACGAGAAGATCCGCGAGAACCTCGAGGTGACGAAGACCATCATGCCGCTGGAGGAAGCGAAACGCAGTGGCGCGGTAGCGATGTTCGGGGAGAAGTACGGCGAGAGCGTGCGCATCGTCGCCGCGGGTGACTACTCACGCGAGTTCTGCGGCGGATGCCACGTGAACCGCACCGGCGACATCGGCGTCTTCAAGATCACTTCCGACAAGTCGCTCGCCGCCGGCGTGCGGCGCATGGAAGCGCTCACCGGGCGCGGCGCCGTCGAGTACTTCCAGACCCTCGATCACGCCGCCGATGAGCTGCAGCAACAGCTCAACACGCGGCTCGAAGAGATCCCGGCGTTCATCCGCACGTTCCAGGAGAAGCAGAAGTCGCTGGAGAAGGAGCTCAAGCAGCTCAAGATGCGCCTGGCATCCGGTGGAGCCGCGGCCGTGACGGCCGCCGAAGAATTCGTCGAAGTCGACGGAATCCGGCTCCTGGCCAGGCGGGTGGATGACGTCTCCGGCGGCGACCTGCGCAACCTCGCCGACACGTTCCGCTCGAAGATCAAGAGCGGCGTCGTCGTGATCGGCTCCAGCGTGGACGGCAAGGTGACTCTCCTGACGGCGGTCACGAAAGACCTCGCCGACCGCATCCCGGCGAACGTCCTGATCCAGAAGCTCGCTCCGATCGTCGGAGGAAAAGGTGGAGGGAAGGCCGATCTCGCGCAGACCGGCGGCAAGGACCCGCACAAGCTCGACGAGGCGATCGATCGCGCGGCGGCTGCGCTGCGGGAGATGCTCGCCGCGCAGCCGGCGTAGGGCGCCCCAAACAAAACGCCCGCGGTCTCCCGCGGGCGTTTCTCATTTCGATGAACTGATGATCAGAGCGGCGACACCGTCACCGTGTTGCTGTCGACGGTACCGCACGCGTTGGAGACGCGCACCCAGTAGCTCAGCGTTCCCTGAACGGCCGGCGTGGTGAACGTCGGGTTCGTGGCTCCGGCGACCGGGAACGTCGTCGAGCCGCGGCGTCCCGAGTACCACTGGTAGTTGAACGGCCCGCTGCCTGTGGCTTTGACCTCGACCGTTGCCGTCGATCCGCGATTGACCTGCTGATTCCGCGGCTGGTCGACGCCGAGAATCTGCGGAGGATCGCAGGCCACGTCGACGATGATGACCACGGCGTGCGTCTTGCCGTTCGCCAGCGCGCTGAGGGTGACGAGGTAGCGGCGGGGGAACGTGTCCGGCCCGACCGAGATATTCACCGTGGCCTGGCCGGTGCCAGGAGCGGGGATGAACTCCGGAGTGACCGTGACCTTGAAGTTGTCGGCTTCGTTGGCGTCGCTCGTCACGGAGAGGTGCACGTCGCTGTTGACCGAGCCTCCCGGCGTCGTGAAGAACGTGAAGCTGGTGCTGGAGTTGTTCGTCAGTTGCAGCGACGGCGCCTCGGAGATCACCGGCGGCAGCGCGATCGTCACGTCCGGCGGGGGAGGCGGCGGCGGGAAGGTCGGGAAGACCGTTCCGGTACCACCACCGGGGCCCTCACCGCTGCCAGGATTGCCTGAGCATGCCGTGCCCGTTCCGACGTTGAGCGGGTCGAAACAGATGTCTGTCGGGCCGATGACTTCGAGTGCGCGAACACCCGTCTCGGACGTCGGCACCGGTCCGCGTTCGCCGTAGAAGTCGAGCGTGCCCGTCATCGCGCTGGATGAGCCGTTGCAGCGGATCTCGAATTCGACCTGGAAGCGTGTGACTGCGAAGGAGAGCTGCCGGTCAAAGCCAATCGGTCCGGCGCCTTCATCCAGAACAGAACCTGCCGGAAAATAAACGACCTGCCACTCGTATTCACCCATTTCGAAGCGGCCTGTCGTTCGCGCGTCGTCGTTGCACGACTGGCCGAGCTCGGTCGAGGCCGTCATGTACGGTCCCATCGGCGCGCCTGCAACCGGGGCTCCGATGGTTCCCTCGTATGGCTGGCCCGGGATGAAGTCGAACCGGTTGCGCCCGAACTCACGGACGTCGAAATTGATGGTGGCGGTCTCATCCTGGTCGCCGCCGTTCACGATGAACGCGAAGACGCCCGACGTGAAGATGGTGAACGTCGAGTCTTCGATCTTGAAGGTGTATGTTTTGCCCTGCGTGATCGGCTCGTTTGGCGGGCCGGTAAAGACCATTTGAGTTGGTGAAATCGCATCGCCAGGATCTGCGCCGGCCGGCGCTGCGAAGATGACGGCGACGAGCGCAAGCGCCGTCAGCCCATTACGAAACGGTTTTGGAATATACATGACCCTCCCCCTGCCCATCCTTCTACGGTCTACATAGAATAACCGATGTGAGGAGAATCACGTAAGCGCTGCCCTCTAACCAAAGATATGTCCGATCAGCATACCCACGCGTGGGGCACCCAACCGGAGATGTTCGGTCCCCGCCATGAACACCGCCTCGGCATGATCATGCGCGAGGTCCGCAGGTTGCCCGCCGGCGCCGGCGTTCTCGACGGCGCCGTCGGTCTCGGGCAGCTCGCGGACCGGATGGTCGCTTCCGGCTACCGCGTGTTCGGCATCGACTACGCGCTGGAGGCCGCCATCCATGTCCGGCGTAACTCGAAATTGCCGGTTGTCGTGGGGGACATGACGCGGATGCCGTTCCGCACCGGCGCGTTCGACGGGATGACGACCGGCGAGACTCTCGAGCACCTCGATGATGACGCCGCGGCGGCGCGTGAGATCGGCCGCGTGGTTCGCAGCGGCGGAACGGTCATCGCGACGGTGCCGGCCCTCCAGGCGCTGTGGAGTGCGTCCGACGACTACTACGAGCATCGCCGTCGTTACTCGCGTGGCCTCCTCACGTCGATGTTCCGCAGCGCCGGCTTCAGCGTACGCAAATCGTCGTTCTGGGGATTTCCCATCGTCCTCATCTACGACACCCTGTTTCTTCTGCCGATGAACAAACGCCGCGCGCGCCGGAGTGTCGACGAGGACGGCGCGCTGCAGTCGGTGGCCCGGGCCGGGCGGTCGCGGCTGCTCGTCGGCGCCGTGCGGCTGGCCTTCTCGTTCGACCGCCTCTTCTCCTGGATCCCGTTCGGGCCGGGACTGCTTCTCGTTGCCCGTAAGGTTGATCTACGATCTCTAAACAGCGGAGGAACCATCGATGACTGATTTCGACAAACCGAGCCGGGCCGAGGATGAGTACTTTGCCAAGCAGGAGCTGGAGCGGCGCAAGAAGGTGGCGCAGGAGCAGGCTGACAGGATGGCGGCCACGGATAGGGAGAAGCTGAAGGATCTGCACTACATGAAGTGCCCGAAGTGCGGGATGGATCTGACCACGGTCGAGTTCCACGGGATCTCGATCGACCGCTGCCCCAACTGCAACGGCACCTGGTTCGACGCCGGCGAGGTCGAAGAGCTGATGAGCCCGAAGAACAGCGGCCTCTTTGGCAAAGTGATGTCGGTATTCAAGTGATGAGGTTCGTCGAGCCGGCCGGCCTGGGCGCCGCCCTGCCGGAGATCGCCGCCGCGCGCGAGTGCGTGGTGGCCTGTGGGGCGGGGGCCATGGAGGGGGATGACGTCGCGGCGCTGCTGCTGAGCGACTACGCCATTCTGGAGGAGGGGACCTCGCTCCGGATCTCGAGCGCCGCGGCGTGGGCCGGAGCGGTGTGGCGGATCGGATCCGCGGCCCTCCGGCTGCTGGCCCAGCCTCGCGTCACGGCATCCGACGCGGTCCGCCTCGGCCTTTGCGACGAGGTGGGGGATTCCGCGGCGTGGCTCGGCGTTCGCAGCGCCGAGGCGATGGATGCCGCGGCGGTGCTGATCTCCCGCCGGGGAGGCGATCCGCTGGAGCGTGCCGAATTCGCCAGACTCTTCGCCACGGGGACGCCGCGGGAAGGCCTGGCCGCGTTTCTCGAGAAGCGCCGGCCGCGCTTTTCGTGAAGAATGTGAAACAGGAGACTTTATGAGCCGCCATGAAACCGATGTCCGCAACCCCGAGACCGTGCGGCCGCAGCCCGATGGCGACGAGAAACAGCTGTTGCTCTTCTCCGCGGCAGCGCTGAGCGCGGTGGGGAAGGAGGAGACCAAGTGGCGGCGCGAAGTCCACGACCCGGTGGCTTCGAAGAAGGCGCCGTGGAAGAAGGACTTCACCACCGTCAGCGGCATGGATGTGAACCCACTGGCCACTCCGCGGCACGTGGCCGAGCTCGACTTCGAGCGCGATCTGGCGTTCCCCGGCCAGTTCCCGTACACGCGCGGAATCCATCCCACCGGCTACCGCGGAAAGCTCTGGACGATGCGGCAGTTCGCCGGGTTCGGCACCGCGAAGCAGTCCAACGAGCGGTACAAGTACCTGCTGGCGCACGGTCAGAACGGGCTGTCGATCGCGTTCCACCTTCCCACGCTGTACGGCTACGACTCCGACCATCACTTCAGTCAGGGCGAGGTCGGCAAGTGCGGCGTGGCCGTCGACTCGCTGGCGGACATGGAGACTGTGTTCGCCGGGATCAACCTCGAGGAAGTGACCATCTCGATGACGATCAACTCCACGGCGCCGATCCTCCTGGCCATGTACCTGGCCGTGGCGGAGAAACACGGCGCGGACTGGAAGAAGATCTCCGGCACGCTGCAGAACGACATCCTCAAGGAGTACATCGCCCAGAAGGAGTACATCTTCCCGCCCCGTCCCTCCATGCGGCTGATCACCGACGTGTTCAGCTACTGCGCGGAGAACGTGCCGAAGTACAACACCATCTCGATCTCCGGCTACCACATCCGCGAGGCCGGATCGACGGCGCTGCAGGAGCTGGCCTTCACACTGCGGGACGGAATGGAGTACGTCGAGTACGGCGTGAAGGCCGGTCTGGATGTCGACGAGTTCGCGCCGCGGCTCTCCTTCTTCTTCAACTCACACAACGATCTGTTCGAAGAGGTGGCCAAGTTCCGGGCCGCCCGGCGAGTCTGGGCCAAGGTCATGCGCGATCGCTACGGAGCGAAGGACCCCCGCTCGCTGACGCTCCGCTTCCACACGCAGACGGCCGGCTGCTCGCTCACCGCGCAGCAGCCTTACAACAACATCGTCCGGGTGACCATCCAGGCCCTGGCCGCGGTCCTGGGAGGAACGAATTCGCTGCACACGAACTCGCTCGACGAGACGCTGGCCCTTCCCACCGAAAACTCCGCGCGCATCGCCCTGCGCACCCAGCAGATCATCGCCCACGAATCGGGCGTCATCAACACCATCGACCCGCTGGGCGGCTCGTTCTACGTCGA
Organism: Thermoanaerobaculia bacterium; assembly: GCA_035544675.1. Classification (GTDB taxonomy): domain Bacteria; phylum Acidobacteriota; class Thermoanaerobaculia; order Gp7-AA8; family Gp7-AA8; genus DATKCA01. Next base: position 10,896 of record DATKCA010000202.1, read on the forward strand.
GGAGCTGACCAACCGCATGGAACAGGGCTGCTTCGACTACTTCGAGCGTATCGACCAGTTCGGCGGCATGGTGGAGGCCATCGAGGCCGGCTTCCCGCAGCGCGAGATCTGGGACGCCTCGTATCAGTTCCAGCGCGCCGTCGACTCGAAGGAGAAGCTGGTCGTCGGCGTCAACTCGTTCCAGCTCGAGAAGGAAGACCCCTACGACGCCCTCTACATCGACGAGTCGGTGACCGGTGAGCAGATCGGAACGCTGCAGAAGATCCGCGCCACGCGCGACAACCGGGCCGTCCAGGATTCGCTGGGCCGCCTCCGCAATGCCGCCGCCGACCCGAAGGCCAACACGATGCCGTTCATCATCGACTGCGTGAAGACGTACGCGACGGTGGGGGAGATCTCCGACGCACTGCGCCAGGTCTTCGGAACCTACCAGGAACCGGCCGCGTTCTGACAAGGCGTTTCGCCTGACGGGAAGGAGATCCCGGCGTCGCCGGAGCTAGACTTGCATTCGAGTTACTCCAGGTCACACAAGGAGCCACGAATGCGTTCGCGCCTGTTTCTGCCCCTCACGCTCATCCTGCTGGCCGTTCCAGCCCTGGCCGTCGAGCGCTGGATCCTCATCTCCGGCACGGTCGGCACGTTCCACACCGATGCACGCATCTTCAATCCTTCGTTCGAGAAGGACATTCAGATCAGCGCCACCTTCCTGCCGACGGGGAACGTGAACAACACCGACAAGACCGCGGTGACGCTCACCGTGCCGAAGCGGCAGATGAGAGTGCTCGACGACGTGACCACGGCGCTTTTCAACGCGCCGGGGCTGGGGGCCATCCGGCTCGTCTCCGACGACGAGTTCGAGGCCACCTCCCGCATCTACTCGCTGCAGCCCGCGGG
>DATKCA010000203.1:0-35206 GCA_035544675.1 Thermoanaerobaculia bacterium
TCAGTGCGCGGCGACCGGCATGTCCAGCCGGCGATACCGCATCGTCCCTGGCAGACAGCTCTTGTGCTCGACGTGGTACATGAATTCGTCGCGGAACTTCTTCACCGACGAGATGACCGGGCCGATGGCCGCGTCGCCGAGTGCGCAGAGCGACTTGCCGCCGATGTTGTCGGACATGTCGAGCAGCAGGTCGGCATCCTCCTGCCGCCCGCCGCCCCGCTCCATCCGATCGAGGATCGACTCGAGCCAGTTCGTCCCCTCGCGGCAGGGCGTGCACTGTCCGCACGACTCGTGCGCGAAGAACTTCGACAGGCGCCACACCGCGTCGACGATGCACATGGAGTCGTCGATGACGATGATCCCGGCCGAGCCGAGCATCGACCCGGCCTTCATCACGTCATCGAAGTTCAGGGCCAGGTCGATCTCGTCCGCCGTGAGCATGGGAGCGGAGGCACCGCCCGGGATGGCAGCCTTGAGCTTGCGGTCTCCGAGGATCCCGCCGCAGTGCTCGTAGATCAGCTCCTTGAGGTTGACGCCGATCGGAAACTCGTACACGCCCGGCTTCTTCACCGCGCCGGACACGCAGTACAGCTTGGGTCCGGTGTTCTTCGGCGTGCCGAATCCCTTGAACCACTCCGCGCCTTTGTCGATGATGAACGGCACGCAGGCCAGAGTCTCGACGTTCTGCACGACGGTCGGCCCGCCGAACGCGCCGATCACGGCCGGGAAAGGCGGCTTGACACGCGGCTGTCCGCGGTGACCTTCGATCGACTCGATGAGGCCGGTCTCCTCGCCGCAGATGTACGCGCCGGCGCCGCGGGCCACGGTGATGTCGAAGTCGAATGCGGTGCCGAAGATGTTCTTGCCGAGGAAACCCTTCTGCCGAGCTTCCTCCAGCGCTTTGTCGAGGACGGTCGCGCCGTAGTAGAACTCGCCGCGGATGTAGATGTACGCCATCGGGTTCGAGCTGATGGCGAACGCCGAGATGATCATCCCCTCGATGAGCAGGTGAGGATCCTTCTCGATGATGACGCGGTCCTTGAACGTTCCCGGCTCCGACTCGTCGGCGTTGCACAGCAGCCAGGTCGGCTTCGGCGCGTTCTTGGGGACGAACCCCCACTTGGCCCCGGTGGGGAACCCCGCGCCGCCGCGTCCGCGCAGCTCGGAGTCCTTGACGGCCTGGATGATGTCGTCCGGCTTCATCGCCAGCGCCTTGCGCGCCGCTTCGTAGCCGCCCGCGTCCAGGTACACGTCGATCGACGTGGAGTTGGGCTTGTCTATGTTTGCTGTGAGTACCTTTATTTGTTCCATCGGCAACCGGTAACCGGAAACCGGCAACCGGAAACTGACAACCCGTTGCCGGTTGCCGGTTGCCGGTTGCCGATTGAATTCATTTCAGTTTGTCCAGCAGCGCCACGGTGCTCTCCACGGTCATGCTCTCGTGGTAGTCGTTGTTGACCTGCACCACCGGCGCCGTTCCGCACGACCCCAGACACTCCACCTCGGTCACGGTGTAGAGGCCGTCCGGTGTGGTCCCGCCGGGCTTCACAGCGAGGCGCTCGCAGAGATGCTCGTAGATGTCGTACGCGCGCCAGATCATGCAGGAGAGGTTCGTACACACCTGCACGTGGTACTTCCCCACGGGCTTCTGGTTGTACATGTTGTAGAACGAGACCACGCCGAACACGGTGGCCGGCGACAGATCGAGCAGCGACCCGACGTAGTGAACCACCTCCGGCGAGATCCAGCCCCACACTTCCTGCGCCAGATGCAGAGTGGGCAGCAACGCCGACTCCTTGTTCGGATAACGCGTCAGGATGTAGTCGAAGCGCTGCCGCGCCTCCGGGGGAAACTCGACCGTCCTGGCGGGATCGGGAAATCGTTCTCTGCTGTACGGATTCTCGGGATGAAGGTCGGCCATCTTACTTCCAGTCCAATGCCTTCTTCTTCCAGACGTAAACGTACCCCACACCGAGAAGGGAGATGAACAGCAGCATCTCGATGAAGAGGAACCACCCGGCCGCCGCGCTGCGGGTTGCCGCGCCGCGGAAGATGACGGCCCACGGGTAGAGGAACGCCGCCTCGATGTCGAACAGGATGAACAGCATGGCGATCTGGTAGAAGCGGACGTTGACCCGCTTGCGGCTCTCATCGAGGAGCGGAACGCCGCTCTCGTACGGCGCGAGCTTCGACGGATTGCGCTGGTGCCGGCCGATGATCCAGTTCAAGCCGAGAAACACCGCGCCGAAGGTCGCGGCGATGAAAAGCATGATCAGGATCGGAATGTAGCTGTAGGTCATCTGAAGCGCGCGAATGCTAGCATGCAAAGCTAGGCGTTAGGCCTTAGGCCTTAGGCGTTAGTCGTTAGGAGCTCCGCGGGCGCGGCGGGGGCCTCCTAAGGACTAAGGACTAACTAAGCAGCCGAATCGTTCAGATAGGTCATGGCCTCATCGCGGGTGTCGAAGATCTTGAAGATCGTGTCGAGCTTCGTGATCTTCAGAAGGGCCAGGATGCGATGCGACGGCTTCACCAGCGCCATCTTGCGCTGGCGATCTTCGAACTTCTGGAGGTAGCCGATCAGCTCGCCGAGACCCGTCGAATCCATGTAGTTGATGGCTTCGAAGTTGATCATCACCGGACCGGTCTCGTCGTTCAGGACTTTCTCGAGGTAGCTGGAGAACTCGCGCGCGCTCTCACCCAGCTTGATCACGCCCTGGATGTCGAGCACCGTGACGTCGTTGACGCGGTTCCTGATGATGTTCATCGCGATCTAAGTGTATATCGCCTCGGTAGCTCCATTCAGCCTTCCCGCTCCACGACCTCGATGTTCCGCCGCCCCAGCTCCGCCATGAAGACGTCCGGCGGCAGGCAGCGCTCCTGCGGCAGCGCCCCTTTGGCTGTGGTCTGCCCGCGCGCCATCATCAGAGCCACGATCGAGGCGGGGAACGCCGTCGTCCGCATCATCGCCGAGAGGCCCGTCCTCTCATCCTGCCGGTCGATGATGTCGCAGGTCAGCCGCTTGCCGTCTCCCACCAGCTCGACCCGGACCAGCACGACGTCAGGTCCGTCCGCCGGAAGATTCCGCACCAAGAGATCGCCCAGGAGCCGCCGCGGCACGACGGCCCGCCCGTCGACCTCGAGCGGCTGGCTGCTGCACAGGCCCAGATCGATCATCGTCCTGAACTTCGCGCAGTGGCCGGGGTACCGGATCGTCTTGTAGTCGAGCTCTTTCACCCTGCCCAGGAATGTCTCGGGCAGCGTCGAGGTGCCTCCGGATGTCTGGAACGCTTCCATCCGGCCGAACGGCGGCGGAAAGTCCAGGCTCTCGATCTCGGTCATCGAGTCGACTTCGGTGATCTTCCCGTCGCGGATCACCCTGGCTCGCTCGACGTATTCGTTGATCAGGCCCTCGACGGAGAAGACGAGCTGATAGTCCAGCGGCGGCTCGGGCTTCTGGGGCAGGCCGCCGACTCGGATGTGAATCTCGTCGAGCCCCGTGAACCGCTGCGCGCCGTGGGCCACGAGCATCGCCACCATGCCCGGCGCCAGTCCGCAGTCGGGAACGATGTTGATGCCGCGCTGGCGCGCCTTGGCGTCGAGGGCGAGCTCGGCGTCCACCACGTCGTTGTTGCCGCCGAGGTCGCAGAAATTCGTGCCCGCCTCGATGGCCGCGCCGGCGAGCTTCTCGTTCAGCCAGTAGTTCACGCAGCTGATGGCCGAGGCATGCCCGCGCATCAACTCCACGACGGCGCGACGATCGTTCACATCGATCTCGACCGGCGTGACCTTCCCATGGCGGACGCGATCGGCCACGTGCCGCGCTTTCCCGCCCTCGACGTCCGCCACCGTCACTTCGGCCACGTCGTGCTGCGCCGCGAGATCATGGACGGCGCCCAGCCCCATGCGGCCCGCACCCAGTACGAGCATTCTCAATCCGGGAGACTCCTCTCAGCCGAACCGGTTTCCGGTTTCCGGTTTCCGGTTACCGCGCCGTCACGACCCTTGCTGTTTCGGAAAAAACTTCGGATCCAGCTCGACCTTCGCTTCCTTCTGCAGGCGCTCCACGGTTGCCGTGGCCTGGGCGCGCTGAAGGCGTGCGGCGAGCGCGTTCTTCACGTCGGTCTCCAGCGGCGCGAGGCGGCGCTCGCCGCCTTTGAAGATGTGGATTCCGAACTCGCTCTGCACGGGCGCGCTGACCTGGCCGGGCTGCAGCTTCATGGCCACCTCGTCGAGCTCCGGCGGCATCGACCCCGGCATGACCGTGCCGAGGAGCCCGCCGGCGCCGGCGGTGTTGACATCGTCGGAGTCGGTGCGGGCAAGGGCGGCGAAGTCGGCCCCGCTGCCCAGCCGTGAGGCGAGCGCTTCCGTGCGTTTCGCGGCGGCCTGGAGTGACAGAGGCCTGCCTGTCCGTGCCGGAACCCTGCCGCCTTCATAGGCGACGAGAATGTGGCTCAGCTCCACGGACTCGAAATTCTTCCGCTCCTTGGCGTACTCCGCGCTGATCTGCGCCTCGGTCGGATCTCCGATCAGCTTCTGCAGAGCGAGGTTGGCCAGGATGTTCGTCCGGTCGATGGCCAGGCGCATCATCGCGTCCGGATCGGAGCCCAGACCCATCTTCTCGGCCTGCTGCTCGAGGGCTTTGAGCTTGACGATCTCCTGCGCCAGGAACTGCCGTCCCTCCGGGCTGGCGTAGAAGGCGCGCATCTCTTCGGGCGCCGCGACGAGATACGTCATGAACTCCTTCTCGGTGACAGGCTCGCCGTTGATACGCATGACGACGTTGCCGGTCACCTTCTTCCCGGTCGTCAGCGAGAACGGCGTGGACGGGGTGGGCGGGTAGTTCGGACGGCGTGCAGCGAGGGCATAGGTCGCGCCGCCGACCAGGAGGAGAGCGATGAGGGTGTATGAGATGTCTTTCTTCACGTTGACTCTTTCAAAAAGGATGAAGGATGAGGGATGAAAAATCACCAACCTTCATCGTTCATCCTTCCGCCTTCATCCTTTCGTTGACGGGCACCGCCGTCAACGACTATTCTCCGCCCTTGTGAAACTTTTCACGGATAACTCTCCGTGAATCGTTCTCCGTCCCCCGCGCGCTCCGCATTCGGACGCTTCATCTGCACAACGACCGCTATGGCCAAAGTTACCATCGACGGCACTGAAGTCGAAGTCCAGGAAGGCATCAACATCATCGAGGCCGCGAAGGCCGCCGATGTCCACGTCCCCCACTTCTGCTACCACCCGTCGCTGACCGTGGTCGGGCAGTGCCGCATGTGCCTGGTCGAAGTGGAAGGCATGCCCAAGCTCCAGGCCGGATGCTCGACCACCGTGCGCGAGGGCATGAAGATCCACGTCTTCAACGACAAGGTGGACAAGGCGCGGAAGGGTCAGATGGAGTTCCTGCTCATCAACCACCCGCTGGACTGCCCGATCTGTGACAAGGCCGGCGAGTGCCCGCTGCAGGACTACTCGTTCAACTACGGATCGGTGACGTCGCGCTACGGGGAGTTCAAGCGGACGTACCCGGGGATGGACCGCACGTCGATCGGCCCGCACGTGGTGCAGAACATGAACCGCTGCATCCACTGCACGCGCTGCATCCGCTTCTGCCAGGAGATCACCGGGACGAGCGAGCTGGCGTTCTTCAAGCGCGGAGCGGCGACGGAGGTGGGAGTCTTCCCCGACATGCCGCTCGACAACTGGATGAGCGCCTGCGTCACGGACGTCTGCCCGACCGGCGCTCTCACTACGCGCGAGTTCCGCTTCGAGAGCCGGGTCTGGAACCTCGACTCGGTCGACTCGGTGTGCAACGGCTGCGACGTCGGCTGCAACCTCTTCATCGGGTACCGCAACGGGCAGATCTTCCGCTACCGCCCGCGCGTAAATCCCGACGTGAACGATCACTGGCTGTGCGACTACGGCCGCTTCTCACACGAGCGGTACGACACGGACCGCGTGGTGGTCCCGAAAACGCGCCGCGACGACTACCTCGGCATCGCCACGTGGACCGAAGCGCTCGACGCGCTGGATGAGGCGCTGCGCGGCGGAGGCAGGCTCGCGGTGATCGCCTCGGCGCACATGACCAACGAAGAGGCCTGGCTGGCCAGGAAGCTCTTTCTCCAGGCCGGCGCCCAGTCGATGGGAGTGATGGTCGACCCCATCGGTCCCATCAGGATGAAATCGCGTACCGAGTGGCTCATGGGAACCCAGGGGGCGCCGAACTTCCGCGGCGTCGAGGCGGTCCTGGGCACCTCCACGCTGAATGTCGAAGAGCTGCTGACCAGGGGCGCGGGCGGAATCGACGTGCTCTACGTCTGCGACGCGAACTTCTCGGAACGGACGGCCGATCCCGCCGTCGTGGCGAACCTTCGCAAGGCCGGGAAGCTGATCGTGCACGCGTGGGATGCCACGCATCCGCTGGGCGATGCCGCCGACATCCTCCTCCCCTCCACGATTCACGCGGAGAAGGAAGGGACGTTCACGAACCTGCAGGGGCGCGTGCAGCGCATCCATCAGGCGTTCGCGCCGAAGGGACAGGCCGTCTCGGACCTGGAGATCTTCCGCCGCATCGGCGCGAGGCTCTTCCCGGAGAGCGCCGACTTCGGGACGGCGGATGCGTACGACGTGTTCGAGGCGCTGCGTTCGTCCGTCCCGGCCATCGGGAACGCGCCGCACACGGATGATGCCGCGGTGAGTGCCGAGGCGTATTGAGCATGGCGTTCGACGCGACAGACGTCGTTCTCTCGATGGTCAAGATCGCGATCGTCCTGGGGGCGATGCTGAGCATCACCCCGGTCATGGCGTGGGTGGAAAGGCGCGGCAGCGCGCTCATCCAGGACCGCCCCGGACCGAATCGGGTCGGGCCGCTGGGCCTCCTTCAGGCCATGGCCGACGCGCTCAAGTTCATCCTCAAGGAAGACATCATCCCGGCCGGGGCGCACAAGTGGATTTACACGCTGGCGCCGGCATTCGGGCTTCTGCCCGCGCTGACGACCATCGCCGTCGTGCCGTGGGGCCGGCCGTTCGTCATGCACGAGCGCGTCGTCTTCGGCAGGACGCTCTTCGAGGGTGACCGCTGGTTTCACCCGATCGTGGCCGACGTCAGCGTCGGCATTCTGGTGATCTTCGCGCTGGCGTCGCTCTCGGTGTACGGGATCGTCAGCGCCGGCTGGGCGTCCAACAACAAGTACTCGCTCTTCGGCGGCATCCGCGCCTCGGCGCAGATGATCTCGTACGAGCTGTCGCTCACACTGGCCGCGTTGAGCGTGCTGCTGGCGTCAGGCTCGCTGCGGCTGACCGACGTGGTGTGGCGTCAGACCGGCTACTACGTTCTGTTCGACACGGTGAAGATCCCGGCCTGGCACATCTTCTCGCCGGCGATGTGGATCGCCTTCATCGTGTTCTACGTCTCCACGTACGCCGAGACCAACCGTGTCCCCTTCGACTTCGCGGAGGCGGATGCCGAGCTGGTGGCGGGCTATCACACCGAGTATTCGTCGATGAAGTTCGCGCTGTTCTTCATGGCTGAATACATGGCCATGGGAGCGATCTCGGCGCTCACGGTGACGCTGTTCTTCGGCGGCTGGGACATCCCCTGGTACGACGAGCCGGCCACGTTCCTCGGCTTCGCGCTCTCGGCGCTCTCGTTCGTCGTCAAGGTGGCGTTCGTGATGTTCGTCTTCGTCTGGGTGCGCTGGACGATCCCGCGGCTGAAATACGACATCCTCATGAAGATCGGCTGGAAGGTGTTCCTCCCGCTCGCGCTGGTGAACATCGTCATCGTGGCGTTCTTCGTGTTGAAGGGGTGGGTGTAGTGGTCCTCATGCTGAGCGAAGCGAAGCATCAACCCAGGCGCCGCGACGATGCCGGGTTTTGCGCGGCGCCTGGGCTGACCCTTCGCTCCGCTCAGGGTTGACGTAAGAAAATGGAATACGCGATCTTCTTTTTCTTCGCCGCCATCGCCGTGATCTTCGCGCTCGTGGTGATTCTCCACCGCAATCCGGTGGTGGGGGCGCTGTCGCTCGTGGCCAGCCTCTTCGCCCTGGCGGTGATGTACGTGCTGCTGGAGGTGCCGTTCATGGCCGCGCTGCAGGTGATCGTGTACGCGGGCGCCATCATGGTGCTGTTCCTCTTCGTGATCATGCTGCTGAACCTGCAGCACCGCCGCGAGGAGTCCACACGCCCCATCCAGCAGTTCCTCGGATACGCCACCAGCGCTGCCTTCGGTCTCGGCCTCGTCTATTACCTGATCAAGTACGCCGTGCGTACGGCTCCGGCAAGCCCCTTCCGCGCCGACGTGCGGACGATCGGCATCCGTCTGTTCGAGGCCTACATCCTGCCGTTCGAGATGGTGTCGATCCTTCTGCTGGCCGCGATCGTCGGCGCGCTCATCATGAGCGGCCGCGCCACCGGCCAGCGCGCCGCCATCGGCGAGGGGGCCGGGCCATGATCCCGACCAGCTGGTTCCTCATCCTCAGCGCCATCCTGTTCGCCATCGGCGTCTGCGGCGTGCTGACCCGCAGGAACGGCATCACCATCTTCATGTCCATCGAGCTGATGGTGAACGCGGTGAACCTCACGTTCATCGCCTACGCCCGGCAGCTCGACGACCTGCACGGCGTCATTTTCGTCTTTTTCATCATGGCCATCGCCGCCGCGGAAGCCGCGGTGGGGCTGGCCATTTTCATCTCCCTGTTTCATCACCGGGACACCATTGATGTGGATGAAGCCAATTTGATGCACTGGTGACTGGCTCTGGGCTCTGGGCTCTGGGCTCTTGGGAAAGGCGCTTCGATCCTCCCAAGAGCCAAGAGCCAATAGCCAAGAGCCGCCGTAAGCGGCACGGTCGTCGCATTTTGAAGCTCGGCAGAATGGAGCGACAAAATGGACAAAACCGAAAAGCTCATTGACTGGGAAGAGAACGAGCGGACGGATCACAACCGCAACGGAATCGACGACTCGATCGAGCCGCCGAACGTGGACATCAAGGCGGGCTCAGCAAAACTGGCCCACCGGCTGTTGAACGATCCGAACGCCGACCCGACGATCACCGGTGGTGATCTCGACACAAACTGGGACAACGCCCAGTTCAGCGGCGACGAGTCGGCGGTCAGCAGCTCGCCGGGTCCCGATTCGAACGTAGTGGATGAGATTGGCAGTGCGATGGGGATCAGCTACTCGGAGGACGAGGAGCTGAAGCTCGGAGAGAAGGAGCGGAGCCGTGACAAGCACCGCTGGGAGCTCGATCCGGCCTCATCGGATGATTGGCAGGACCGCAACCGCGGACAGAAGTAAACGGCATGCGCGACCACTTCTCGCGTCTGCCGGACAACACGGTTAGACGCGAGGAGAACAACGTGCCGGCCGCCACAGGCGCCCGGCACCGGGTCGTATGCGCAATGCACTCTGGCTGATCCCCCTGACGCCATTCGCCGGCTTCCTGGTCAACGGCCTGTTCGGGGCCCGGGCCGGAAAGAACTTCGTCACCGCCGTCGCGCTTCTCGGCTCGCTCGGAGCGGCCCTGCTCGGCACGGCCGCCGTCATCGACTACAACGCCCACTACCACCACGGCGAGCGCCACCTCGACATCGTCTACAACTGGTTCAGCTCCGGCAATATCTCCGCCGACATCGCCTTCCAGCTCGATCCGCTTTCCATCGTCATGCTGATGGTCGTGACGTGGGTGGGCTTCCTCATCCACGTCTACTCGGTCGGCTACATGGGGCACGAGGAAGGCTACTGGCGCTACTTCGCGTACCTCAACCTCTTTCTCTCCATGATGCTGATCCTGATCCTGGGAAGCAGCTACGTCTTGATGTTCGTCGGCTGGGAAGGGGTCGGACTCTGCTCCTACCTGCTGATCGGCTTCTACTACGACAAGGGGTACGCGGCGGCGGCGGGCAAGAAGGCGTTCGTCGTGAACCGCATCGGCGACTTCGGCTTCCTCGTGGCCATGTTCATGATGATCGCGTACCTGGGCAGCGTCGACTTCGCGCGCGTCTCCCAGGTCGCGGCAGCGGGCGGGGTCGATTCGACCATCCTCACCATCATCTGCCTGCTCCTGTTCCTGGGGGCCTGCGGCAAGTCGGCGCAGATTCCGCTGCACGTGTGGCTGCCGGACGCGATGGCCGGACCGACTCCGGTGTCCGCCCTCATCCACGCCGCCACGATGGTCACCGCGGGCGTCTACATGGTGGCCCGCTCGAACGTCCTGTACCGTCTCGCGCCGGACGCGATGATGGTCGTGGCCATCGTGGGCGGACTGACAGCCCTCTTCGCGGCGACGATCGGCATCCGCCAGTTCGACATCAAGAAGGTCCTGGCCTACTCCACGGTCTCGCAGCTCGGATTCATGATGATGGCCGTCGGCGTCGGCGCGTACGTGGCGGCGATCTTCCACCTCGTCACGCACGCGTTTTTCAAGGCCTGCCTCTTCCTCGGCTCCGGCTCTGTGATTCACGCCATGAGCGGCGAGCAGGACATCCGCAAAATGGGAGGCCTCAAGGAGAAGATCCCGCAGACGTGGCGGACGTTCCAGCTGGCCACCTACGCGATCGCCGGCCTGCCGTTCGCCGCCGGCTTCTTCTCCAAGGACGAGATTCTCGCCGCGGCGTGGTCGACCCCGTACTTCCCCGGCGTCGGAAAGCTGGTCTGGGTCCTGGGAACGCTGGCGGCGTTCTGCACGGCGTTCTACATGTACCGGATGTACTACATGACGTTCTACGGGACGTTCCGTGGGACGCATGAGCAGGAGCATCATGTGCACGAGTCGCCGTCGTGGATGACCGTGCCGCTGTGGATCCTGGCGGGGTTGTCCATCCTGGGCGGGCTGCTCAACGTGCCGGTGGCCTATCACCTGCCGGGAGCGATGGCGCTGCACCACTGGCTGCACCCGATCATCCCCGACATGGCCGGCGCGCCGGGATCGTGGGAGATCGCGCACGCCACCGAGTTCGCCATCGCCGGCCTGTCGGTGCTGATCGCGCTGGGCGGCTGGGCGCTGGCGCGGGCCAAATACAAGGATCGGGCGCTGGCCGCCGATGAAGCCTTCGAGCAGCGCAGCCCCGCTCTGGCCCGCACCATCGAGAACAAGTACTTCGTCGACGAGATCTACGCGGCCACGATCGTGCGCCCGCTGGAGGTCACATCCCGGTTCCTCTGGAAAGTCGTCGACGCCATCATCGACGGCACGGCCGCGATGCTCGGCTTCGTAGTGCGCGGGTTCGGCGACCTCCTCCGCTTCTTCCAGACCGGCAACGTCCGGAACTACGCGCTGATGTTCTTCCTCGGCGTCGTCATCTTCATCGTGGTGGTGAGCTGACCATGCCGATCCTCAGTGCAGTCCTCTGGCTTCCGATCATCGCCGCTGTGATCCTGGCATTCTTCCCCCGTTCCGCCGCAGCCGCCATCAAGGCCATGGCCCTCGCGGCCTCGGTGATCACGTTCGTCGTGTCGCTCGGCATCCTGGCAGGGTTCCGCGAAGGCGTGGCCGGCTTCCAGCTCGTGGAGATGAAGGAGTGGATCCCGGCGTGGGGCGTCAGCTACTCGCTGGGGGTCGACGGCATCTCGCTGTGGCTGGTCCTTCTGACGACGCTGCTGACACCGGTGGTGCTCCTGGCCTCCTGGAACACGATCCACAAGCACCCGAAGGAGTACGTCATCTCGTTTCTGGTGATGGAAGCGGCGATGATCGGCGTGTTCCTGGCCACAGACCTCATCCTCTTCTACGTCTTCTTCGAGCTCACGCTCCTCCCGATGTATCTCATCATCGGTGTGTGGGGCGGCGCGAACCGGATCTATGCGGCCATCAAGTTCTTCATCTTCACGATCGCCGGCTCCCTGCTGATGCTCTTCGGCATCATCTACCTCGGCTTTCGCAACGCCCACGCCACCGGTGAGTGGAGCTTCTACGTCACCGACCTGTACGCGGTCGGTCTGCCGGAGGGCGCGGAGAGTCTGCTGTTCTTCGCGTTCGCGCTGGCGTTCGCCATCAAGGTGCCGCTGTTCCCGCTGCACACATGGCTGCCTGACGCGCACGTGGAGGCGCCCACCGGCGGCTCGATCATCCTGGCCGGCGTGATGCTGAAGATGGGGACGTACGGCTTCCTCCGCTTCGTCCTCCCCTACTTCCCCGGCGCCAGCGTGAAGTACGCGCCGCTGCTGATCGCGCTCTCGGTCATCGGCATCATCTACGGCGCGCTCGTGGCCTGGGTGCAACCCGACATGAAGAAGCTCGTGGCCTACTCCTCGGTCTCGCACCTCGGGTTCTGCGTGCTGGGCATCTTCGCGATGAATCAGACCGCCATCGAGGGATCGATCCTGCAGATGGTCAACCACGGCCTTTCGACCGGAGCGCTCTTCCTGCTCGTCGGCGTGATCTACGAGCGGCGCCATACGCGCATGCTGGCCGACTACGGCGGGATCGCCCGGACCATGCCGGTGTTCGCGACGCTGTTCATCATCGCCATGCTGTCGTCGGTCGGGCTCCCCGGCCTGAACGGGTTCGTGGGCGAGTTCCTGATCCTGGCGGGCACGTTCCAGGACAGCCCCATCGCGGCGACGATCGCCACCAGCGGTGTCATCCTCGCGGCGGTCTACCTGCTCTGGCTCGTCCAGCGAGTCTTCTTCGGCCCGATCACCGTCGAGGAGAACCGCAGCATTCCGGAGATCGCCTGGAATGAAGTGGCCGCGCTCGTCCCCCTCATCGTGCTGATGGTGTGGATCGGCGTCCATCCGAACACGTTCCTGCGGAAGATGGAGCCGTCGGTCAAGCAGCTGCTGGCGGTGGTGCAGAGCGACACGACGAACCGGCTGATGATGGCGAAGCGGGCGGCAGTGGAGGACAGGCAATCCTGCCTGTCCTGCCCGGACCGACAGGCAGGATTGCCTGTCGTCCACGAGGTGTCCCGATGATCCAGCCTCTGCTCGAACCGGGCTGGATGAACGCGATCCTGCCGGAGCTGATCCTCTGCGCCGGAGGGATGCTGCTGATCCTGCTGCAGGCGTTCGCGCCGCGCTCGCGCGGAGTGTCCGCCTCGATCGCCCTGATCCTCCTCATCGTCACCACGTTCTCTGAGAACCTGACGCGCGCCGGAACGTTCTTCGGCGGCACCTACGAGATCAGCGAGATTACCCGGGTCTTCGACCTCACGTTCCTGCTGGCGGCGATGCTCGTGACGCTCTTCGCCCGCGAGTACCTGGAGCGCGAGAACATCGAGGGCGGCGAGTTCTTCGCCCTTCTCCTGTGGGGCACGGTGGGCATGATGATGATGGCCAAGGGCCTCGACCTGCTCATCGTCGTCCTCGGCCTGGAGATCCTGTCGATCTGCATCTTCGCGCTTCTGGGCTATCACCGCCGGCTCCCGGTATCGAACGAGGCCAGCCTCAAGTACTTCCTCATGGGCGCGTTCGCCACGGGATTCATTCTCTACGGCGCGGCGCTGATGTATGGCATCACCGGGTCGACCTCGCTCGTGAAGATGACCGAGTTCTTCCGCACCTACGATGGAGGCAATCCCCTTCTCAGCATCGCGTTCGTGCTGCTGATGTCCGGATTCGGGTTCAAGCTCGCGCTGGCGCCGTTCCATCCATGGGCGCCTGACGTCTACCAGGGCGCCCCCACGCCGGTCGCGGCCTGGCTGTCGGTCGCGCCGAAGGCGGCCACGCTCATCGCCCTGGCCCGTATTTTCCTGGCCATGCAGCCGACGCTGCTGCAGACCCGGTGGATGACCATGGTGGCCGTGCTGGCGGTGCTGTCGATGATCGTCGGCAACCTCGTGGCCATCGTGCAGCGCGACCTCAAACGCATGCTCGCCTATTCGGGCATCGCTCACGTCGGCTACATGATGATCGCCCTCCTCACCGTGCGCGAGGACTCCGTCGCCGCCGTCGCGGTCTACACGATCGTCTACGCCCTGATGAACATCGGAGCCTTCGGCGTGATCTCCATGCTGGCCAAGAACCAGAACGACCCGCAGACCCTCGACGACATCGCCGGCCTGGGCTTCCGCCGTCCCTTTTACGGCCTGGCGCTGGCGGTGTGCATGTTCTCGCTCTCCGGGCTTCCGCCCACCGGCGGCTTCATCTCCAAGTTCTACGTCTTCAAGAGCGCCATCGAGGCCGGGCACCTCGGCGTCGCCCTTGTGGGCATCATCACCAGCATTTTCTCCGTCTACTACTACCTTCGTGTCGTGTACTACCTCTACATGAAGGAAGCGGCCGAGGGTTACGAGGTTCCCGTCAGTGGCGTCTTCGCCACGGGCGGGCTGGCCATCTCGATGATCGGTATTTTCATGATCGGGATCTATCCCACCCCCCTCTTCAGGATGGCCAGCGTGGCCGCGAGAGAGTTTCTGCGATAGACCGGCTCCCATGTCTGAGCGCCCCCCAACCGCGGACCGCGAACCCATCTCGGAACTGACGACAGGCCGGCTCTCGGTCTATCTGCGCTGCCTGACCTACCTTCAGTCGATCAGCCAGAAGACGGTCTCGTCGCACGAGCTGGCGGAGCGCTTTCACCTCAACTCCGCGCAGATCCGCAAGGACCTGGCGTGTTTCGGCGAGTTCGGCACGCGCGGCGTGGGATATGACGTGGCGCGTCTCAAGGACAACATCGTCCGCACACTCGGGATCGACCGCAGCCGCAACGTCGTCATCGTCGGCGCCGGGAACCTCGGCATGGCCCTGGCGGACTACGGCGGCTTCAACAGCAACGGATTCCACATCGTGGCTCTGGTGGACACCGACCAGGAGAGGATCGGGCGGACCTCGCGCAGCGGGATCGTCGTGCTTCCCGCCTCTCAGCTCCAGGCCATCATCGCGGACAACAAGGTGGAGATCGGGATCGTGGCGGTGAACGCGGAGAACGCCCAGGCCGTGCACGATTCGCTGATCGAGACCGGCGTCTGCGCGATCCTGAATTTCGCGCCCGTGCAGCTCCGGCTGCACAGCCGGGTGAAGGTGAGGTCGGTCGACCTGCGCATCAACCTCGAGTCGCTGTCGTATTACCTGAAGAACCAGGAGGACGGGACAGGCGGGGACGACGAGTAGTGGAGCGCCGCCGACCCGGCGGCGAGCGGCGCGATAGCGCCGCTGAAGGCGCCGCGGAGTCCGCGGCGCTCCACCTATTCGGTCATGGCCGCGGTGATTCTCCGCTCCAGGGCGATGACCGCGGCCTCCAGCCTTCCCACCAGGGCGGCGGCGCGGGCGAAGTCCTTCTCCATCGCGGCGGTCTCGATCATCAGGGAGAGGTCGACGGAGGGATCTGCGCCGAAGTTGCTCACGGCGCCCTTCATCGTGTGCGCTTCCTTGAAGAGCGACGGCCCGTCCTTCCTCTCGATCGACAACCTCATGGCCTTGAGGATCTCCGGGGTCTGCTTGGCGAATGCGTCGCCGACCCGCGCCAGCAGTTTGCGGTTCCCGCCAACCGCGTCGATGATCGGATCCGAGCCCGTGACGGAGCGGACGACCTGCTCGAGCTGTTTGAGGTCGATGGGCTTGGTCAGCACCGCATCCATTCCCGCCTCGAGGCAGCGCTGGCGGTCTTCGCGGCTGGTGTGCGCGGTCAGGGCGATGATCGGCGTGTGGATGCTGGACGGCTCGGTCTCGCGATAGAGCTGCGTGGCATGGAGCCCGTCGAGCTTCGGCATCTGCACGTCCATCAGCACGAGGTCGAAGATCTCGCGGCGCATCATGGCCAGGGCCGTCTCCCCATCCTGGGCGAGCTTGACGTCGTGCCCGAGCCGGCGCACGGCCTCGGCCGCGAACTCCTGGTTGATCAGGTTGTCCTCGGCCACCAGAACACGCATGGCATCGGGACGACGGAACCCGCCCCCGGAGGCCCTCACCACCGGCGAGCGCACCAGGCCCAGGGCCGCACCGACGGCGTCGATCAGCTCGCGCTCGGTCACCGGCCGCGTGACGCGCAGGCGATCGTCGCTGATGTGCTCCAGCGGCGAGGTGATCACGATGGCCGGAGCCACCTCCGTGTACTCGTCCGCGGTGACGGCGCAGGCGTACTGCTTGCGGGGCATCTCCGACGGCGTGGCGAAGGCGCTGACGATCATGTCGCGCGTGCTCAGCATCTCCACGATGAACGTCCGCGACGTGGCGTTCGGGTCGATCACGGCGACGTTCTTCCCCGCCAGCGCGGTCTCCCAGGCGGCGTGCCGCGGCGCGGAGCCGATCGCGTCGGACTGCAAACCGAGAACGAAGGAGAACGTGCTCCCGCGGCCCGGCTCACTGCGGACGTCGATCGAGCCGCCCATGGCCTCCACGAGCCGCGACACGATGGAAAGCCCCAGGCCCGTTCCGCCGGCCCGGCGCGTGGAGGAGGTATCGCCCTGCTCGAAGGGCTCGAAGATCGCCTGCCGCTTGTCTTCCGGAATGCCCATTCCCGTGTCGCGCACTTCGAAGCGGATGGCGTCCTCCGCCGCGGCCACGCGAACGGCAATCTCGCCGCTGTCGGTGAACTTGATCGCGTTGCCCACCAGGTTCACCAGGATCTGGCGGATGCGGACGGGATCCCCCCACACGTTGTCCGGCACGTCCGGCGCCACGCCCAGCGCCAGGACGAGATCCTTCGCCGCCGCGGTCACCCCGAGGGGCTTCATCGTTTCGAACAGCAGGTTCCGCATCGAGAAGTAAACCGGCTCCAGCTCCAGCTTGCGGGCTTCGATCTTCGAGAAATCGAGGATGTCGTCGATCGTGGCCAGCAGCGACTCGGCCGAACGGCGCGCCATCTCCAGCTGCCGCATCCTTCGCGGCGACTCCTCGTCGTCGATGGCCAGCTGGAGCATTCCGATGACGCCATGTAGCGGCGTCCGCATCTCGTGGGACATGTTCGCCAGGAACTCGCTCTTCGCGGCGCTGGCCTCCTCGGCCCGCCCCCTCGCATCGCGCAGCTCTCGCGAGTTCTCCTCGAGCTGGCGGATCGAGTCGCGGGCCATGCGGATCGCGCTCGCCGCCTGCGCACGCCGCCTCTCGGCAGTCTTCGCGCTCAGGGCGATGTAGATCCCCGCCAGTCCCACGAACAGCAGCTTCACGGCGACCACGGATACCGGAAGGGGACGGCCGTCCACGACCTGCACCCAGGCCAGCATGCCGGCGTACGACAACGTCCCGAAGAGGGCGAACGCCAGGCAGCGCCGGAAGTTGGTCTGGGTCTGGTCGGCGACCCGGATCAGCACGATGAAGAACAGCCAGCTCCTCTCGGCTCCGGACACGTAGATGACGTAGGTCCAGACCAGCACGTCGACGATGAGGAAGAAGACGGTGAGATCGCGGCCTCGCCGGTAGAAGAACGACGTCAACAGCCAGGCCAGGGCGCCGTACACGGCCAGCACCACCGTGGTCCGCGCCCATGACTGCAGCGATGTCTCGCCCAGGAAGTAGCGGTTGTTGAGGAAGACGCCGAAGGAGAGGAAGGTGAGGCCGATGACGCGGAGCAGCGGGATCTCGCGAACGGCCAGGCGCCAGTGACTGCCGCGGCGGAGCCTCTCGATCTCAGCGGGGTCTGTCGCGAGCCGGGACATGCGATGGAGGCTACGGCGCCAGTCGCGATTGCTTCAATGCGGCACGGGTCTTTCGCTGCAGGATCGTGCGGATGCGCGGCAGCAGGTTCTCCTTGCGAATCGGCTTGCGCAGGAAGTCGGCCGCCCCCATCTCCAGACTCCGCGCCTCCGCCTCCGCTCCGGCCACGCCGGTGACGAAGACGGCCGGCGTCTCGATCCCCTTCTGGATCATGATCTCGAACAGGCGCAGGCCGCTGAGCGTCGGAACGTTGATGTCGAGGATCAGGAGGTCGAACTGGCGGCGCCCGATCTCCATGAGCGCATCCGCGCCGTCGGCCACGGCGATGACCTCGTAGTCGGCCTCGGTCAGGAATCCTTCGATGAGGGCCGAGGTCACAAGGTCGTCTTCGACGAGCAGAATGAGAACGGGGCGGCTGTCGGCGTTGTAGAAGACCTCGCGCGGAGCGGGAAGGCGGTCCAGTTCGGCTCTGATCTCGTCGCGCAACCGCTCGGTCTCGGCGCTGGGCTGCCGGGCGAACTCGCGCTTCAGGATGTCGGCGCATTCCTGATACCGGCGCAGCGCCGCGTCGGCGCGTCCCTGTTCCAGCTGCAGCCGCATGAGCGTCCGGTGGACTACTTCCTGCGTCGGATCGAGAGCGAGCAGGCGGCTGGCCGTTTCCACCGCGCTGTCCCACCAGAACGCCTTGATCTGAGCGTTGAGCAGGCGGCCGAAGACGCCCACTGCGCTGCGCCAGTAGTTCAGGCGGCGCTCGGCGATCCAGTCGTCGAACTCCTCGCGGCCGCTCATGTAGCCCTCGAGCAGGTTCGCGCGATACAGCTCGGTGGCCTCGCGCGTCATGTGAATCGACGGCCGGTCGACCAGCCGGTCGAAGCGCTCGGTGTCCACCCATACCACCGACGGATTCAGACGGATGGAGTCGCCCTCGTCGATGAGGATCTCCGGCGAGATGCGCCGCAGCACGTTCCGCAGGTCGGCCACGATGTCCGCCGTGTGCCGGGTGGGGTCCTCACCGAAGAGCAGCGAGCGCAGCTCCGAGGTGTTACCGCCGTCGGCGATCCGCAGCGCCAGGTAGATGAGGGCGGCCTGCGAGCGTTTGCTCGTGATGTGCAGATCGTTGCCGTCGCCGTCGACAGCCGAGAGCTCTCCGAACAGACGTATGGTGAGAAGTTGCATTCCGGACGGAATAAAAGATAGCACGGCAGGCACGCCGAGCTGTAGGCAGGGATTTCTATGCCGAAAGGTGTAGCCCGCGCTTCGCGCGGGCCCGGAAACCGGAAACCGGAAACCGGAAACCGGAAACCGGAAACCGGAAACCGGAAACCGGAAACCGGAAACCGGAAACCGGAAACCGGAAACCGGAAACCGGAAACCGGAAACCGGCGGCAATGTTAGGGGATCGTCGTTTTTGATTTTCGTTTCTTTTTTGCAAAGCCCTTCTTTGCTATCGCGGTGATCGCGGAAGACGGATGAGGACTTTGTGCTGCCTTCCGGAGCCGAGTGCCGAGATCAACCGGGCCCTACCGGGGGCCGAACGCGCGCGGCCCCGGTTACCGGTTTCCGGTTTCCGGCTCCCGAGCCCTACCGGGGGCCGAACGCGTTCACCGGCACATCGCTGCTCACCACGACATCGTCGAGCAGGATCCGCTGCGGCCGCCCCTTGATCTCCCGCTTGGTCGAGATGAGCAGGCCGCCGAAGCGCCGGTAGTCGTGGAACAGGACGACGCTCGGCTCTTCCTCCGGCTTCATGTTCTGCAGCTTCATGTGCCATTGGTCGACCAGGCCGGTGTCGCGGTTCACCCACATCCAGTACATGTCGCCGGGCGTGAGCCCGACGCCCTGGTCGAACGACAGCTTCACGACGTCGTGGGCGCGGCCGCACTCGTCGGTCCGAGCTCCCGTGGCCTCGCGCTTGACGCCGGGATCCATCGATTTGAGTGGCATCAGCAGCCAGTACGTGTCATTGATGAAGCGGCGGTAGCCGGTCGTGAGCAGGTCTTTCGGATCGGCGACTTCGGCGCCGTCCAGCCAGGCCTTGCCGCTCCGGTCGTTCACGTTCATGACGACGACGTACTCCTGGCCCTGCTGATTGCGTCCGGTGACGCGGTACTGGCCGGTGTATCGGTCCCATCGCTGCGGGAACGACGCTGCAATCTTCCCGTCCCGCTCGACGTTGAACGTGAACGCGAAGTAGCGAGCTTTCTCCCATGCCGGCCCGGCGAGCACGTCGATTGCACGGCGGGCTGTATCGTCTGCACTCGGCTGTTGGGCTGCGGCGGGAAATACCGACAGGAAAAGGATCACGGCGCTGACAAGAGAGCGGATGCGCATCGTCTTCACCTCTCGAGAGGGACGGTGCATCGTACCGCAGCCAAAGACTGAATGAACGACGAACGGATTGTGATCACCGGTGTCGGCGCGATCAGCCCCAACGGCGTCGGGCGCGAGAGCTACTTCGACGCCCTGGCCTCGGGAAGGAGCGGCATCCGCTCCATCACCCAGTTCGACGCCAGCTCTCTGCCCTGCCGCGTGGCCGGCGAAGTGGACTTCGACGCGTCGCTGTGGGTCGACGCCAAGAACATGAAACACGTATCGCGCGTCGTGCCGATGGCCATTGCCGCCACCGACGAGGCGCTGCGCGACGCGAAGCTCGATCCGGCGGCCATGGACCTGGAGGGGCGCCGCTCCATCGCCGTGATGCTCGGCTCGGGCGGCGGCGCGGTCGAGTTCAGCGAGCGCATGTACGAGCTCTGGTACAAAGGCGCCGCCAAACAGGCCTCGGTCTACTCCATTCCCTCCGGCACGATCGGCACGATCGCGTCCGAGATCTCCATGGCCTACGACTTCCACGGCTTCTCCCACCTCATCTCGACAGGGTGCACCTCGTCGACCGATGCCATCGGTTACGCGTACCGGAACCTGCGGCTCGGCGTGGCCGACTACATCATCACCGGCGGCGCCGACGCCACCATCACCGAGGGGGTGATGACGGGGTTCTGCATCATGCGGATTGTGGCCAACCAGTTCAACGACCGCCCGGAGGAGGCATCCCGGCCGTTCACGCGCAACCGCGACGGCTTCGTCCTGGCGGAGGGCTCCTGGATGTTCGTCATGGAGCGGGAATCCACCGCACTGGCCCGCGGCGCGCACATCTACGCGGAGGTGGCGGGATACGGGTCGACCTGCGATGCCTACCACCGCGTGCGCATGGACGACTCCGGCGAGGAGCCGGCTCGCGCCATGAAGCTGGCCATGAAGGAAGCGGGAGTCGATCCGGCCCAGATCGAGTACCTCAACTATCACGGCACGTCGACGGAGATGAACGATCGGATCGAGACGCGGGCCGTGAAGCTGGCGTTCGGCAAGCACGCCTTCAAGCTGGCCGGATCGGCCACCAAGTCGATGATCGGGCATCCGCAGGGCGCGTGCGGCGCTGCCGGCGTCGCCGCGACGCTGATGGCCTTTCGCGACGCCAAGCTGCCGCCCACGATCAACCTCGACGCCCCCGATCCCGAGTGCGATCTCGACTACGTCCCCGACGTCGGCCGCCGCGCCGAGATCTCCACAGCGGTCTGCAACACCATCGCTTTCGGCTCCAAGAACTCCGCGCTGGTCCTTCGGCGCGTGGACTAGACGCCAACCGGCAACCGGCAACCGGCAACCGGCAACCGGCAACCGGTAGTATCACGCCCCGGTTTCCGGTTTCCGGTTGCCGTTCGCCGAAAACATGTTCACACCAGAACGAATCATCACCCCCGAGCTGCTCGACGAGCACGACGCCCCTCGCGCCGACGTGGAGCGCTCCCTCCGCGATCTGCGGCTGATCAACCGCTACTTCGGCGGAGTCCGCGTCTATCGCAGCCTGCTGCGCAGGCTCGGGGTGGTGCGCTCGGTCGTCGATCTCGGGGCGGGCACCGCGGACCTCCTCGACAGCGTGGCCGGCCTCACGCTGGGCGTGGCGGTCGACATCAAGATCGAGCATCTCGCGTACCTGCGACGCGGATCGCACGCGCTTCGCGTCGTTGCCGACGCGGCGAGGCTTCCCTTCCGCGACGGCGCGGTCGACGCCGTCACCTCTTCGCATTTCTTTCATCACTTCTCGCCGGACGAGAACGAGGCGATCCTCCGGGAGTCGCTGCGCGTGGCGCGGCGGGGCGTGGCCGTCAACGACACGCGCCGGCACTACGCTCCCCTGCTCTTCGTCCGGCTCATCGCCGCCCTCGGCCTGGTCGGCCGCATCACGGCGTTCGATGCACCGGCATCGGTCCTTCGCGGATACACGCTTGGGGAAGCACGCGCCATCGGCGGGCGCAGCGGCGCCGCGAGAATGAAGGCGGTCCGGTCATGGCCGTATCGATTCGGGTTGATGCTGTGGAAGTCGACGTAGCCATCATCGGTGCCGGTCCGGCCGGCTCCACGCTCGCCGCGCTGCTCGCCAGGCGCGGGATGTCGGTGGCTCTGGTCGACCGCGACCGGTTTCCGCGCGACAAGCTCTGCGGCGAGTTCCTCTCCTACGACGCGCTGCCGATTCTGGAAAGGCTCGGCGTCCTCGAAGAGCTCGACCGGCGCGGCGCGCCGCTGATCGACCGCTGCCGTGTCGTCGGACGATCGCGCTCGTACGAGTTCGGCTTCCCCCATCCGGCCCGCGGCGTGAGCCGTCTGCTGCTCGACGAACTGCTCGAGAACGCCGCGGTTGCCGCGGGCGCGCACGACTTCACCGGACAGCAGGCTACCGGTCTCGGACCCGGGACCTCAGTCGCCCTGGAGGACGGGATGCTGTCCGCGAAGGTCATCGCCGGCGCATGGGGGCGGTGGGGACGCTTCGACGCGCAACTGAAACGGCAGTTCGTCCACGACCGCTCGCACCGCCACTTCGGCTTCAAACGCCATTACAGCAATGGAGCGCGGGTGTCCTCACCCGCGCCGATCCTCCTCTACTCGTTCACGCGCGGCTACCTCGGCGTGAACCCGATCGAAAGCGACCTCACCAACCTCTGCGGCCTCGTCCACGCCAGCCGGCTGACGAATCACAAGGGCCGCTGGGACGCATTCGTCGAGGCCATTCGTGAAGAAGACCCGCAGCTGGACGCGCTGTACGGCACTCTCCAACCCGCCCAGGACAACTTCCTCTCCTCCGAGCCTGTCATCTTTCGGGCGCGCTCACCGGTCGAAGACGGCGTGATCATGGTCGGGGACGCATCCGGAATCGTCGACCCGCTCACCGGCAACGGGATGGCCATGGCCATTCAGTCTGCGCTTCTGGCCGCGCCCTTCATCGTCGAGCTGGCGGCCGGCACACGCGACCGGCAGGCCGTCCAGAACGCATACCGATCGGCTCACCGCGACTTCTTTTCCGGCCGCATCCGCTGGAGCCGCCGGATTGCGCGTCTCCTCTCGAACCCGCGGCTCCTGAACCTGGCGATGTTCACCGTTCGCTCGCCACAGGTCGGCGAGCTCTTTCTGCGGAGGACCAGAGCCGATGAGGAAGCGGCTTCGCGGCTCGTGAAAAGCTGGTTCTGGTAGAGTGAAACGACCATGGTCGCGTACCCGGAGGGAGAGTTTCTTCTCCCGATTTTTCCGCTGCCGAACCTCGTTTTCTTTCCGAATACGCGTATGCCTCTGCACATCTTCGAGCCGCGCTATCGGAAGATGGTCGCGGATGCCCTCGACCGCGACAAACGCTTCGGCATCGTGCTGCTTCGTCCCGGATGGGAGAGCGACTATTTCGGGGCGCCGGCCATCCATCAGTTCGGAACGGTCGGCACGATCGAGCAGGCGGTGGCGCTCGATGACGGCCGCTACAACATCCTCGTCCACGGCGACGTCCGCTTCCGGATCCTCGACGAAGTCTCGGCTGATCCCTATCGCACCGCCCGCGTGCTCGCCTCGCCGGAGCTCCAGCGCGGACCGGACGAGGCGTACGTGCAGCGGGAGTGGCTGGCGGACCTGGCGCGCCAGTACCTGAAGTTTCTCCCCGACCAGATGGCCGTCCCGGAGATCGAGACGGCCGGCCTCGACGCGCTGACGAACGCCCTGATCATGTCGCTCAACGTCGAGACCGAAGAGAAGCAGAAGCTGCTGGAGATCGACGATCTGGTGGCGCGGGCCGAGAAGATCGGCGAAGAGCTGGCCGTCCGCGTGGAGAGTCTGCGGTTTCTGGCGCCCTACCGGCGCGGCACTGACCCTTCTCGAAACTAGTCCTCTGCGTGTTCTCTGTGTTCTCTGTGACTCTGTGGTTGACGTCCTCTCTCACGAGAGTCCACCACAGAGTCACAGAGAGCACAGAGGAGCGCAGAGAGCCCGCTAACGCACCACGATCTCGAACTCCCCCCCGATGTTCCCGCCCCAATACCCGATCACGCGGTACGCTCCGGGCTTCTGCTTGCCGAACGAGAACGTCACGCTCTTCGCGCCGTCCATCGGCTTCCGCTGCTCGGCGACCTGTTTGCCTTCGCTGTCGAGGAGCTTGGCGCTCGTCTGCAGTCCGGCGGGGGATTCGTTGAGCCAGATGGAGATCAGCACGGGCTCGTTCCGCGTGAAGCTGACCTTGTCTTCGCTGACGAGGCCGGCCTTGTCCGTCGTGGTGCCCACGCGGGCGCGGTTCACCGCGCCGCTGTTGTCGAAGGCGATGACGGTGTTGACCTTCGCGTTGCTGAGATCTTGCGGAACGGCGGTCGTCGTGGTCCTCTGCACGGTCTCCCGCTGCGCCTGCGTGCCCGGCTCCTGGCGGCGGCACGATGCGACGGAAATGACGACAATCGCGTAGAAGATGATGATGCGTTGGCGACTGATGATCGTTCTCCTCTCCGCGGCGATTGCGACGGCCGCGTCCGGCAGAGATCGTATTGCGAAGCCCGGGCCCGATCTCAGCCGGATCCTGGTCATCATCGCCCATCCGGACGACGAGACGGTGATTGCACCATTTCTGGGAACTATGTGCGTGGAGCGCGGTTCCCAGTGCTCCTTTCTGGTGATGACCCGCGGTGAAGGGGGATCGTGCTCACTCCCCGGAGGCTGCACCGACCTCGGCACGATCCGCGAGCAGGAGATGCGGGGCGCCGCAACATTGTTCCGGGCCTCTCTGACGATCTGGTCCCTGCCCGATGTCATGGCAGATGTTTCCGCAACCTGGGCGGCGGCAGCGGGCGGAAGCGATGGGCTGGTGCGCCGGATCCGCGACGTCATCGACGCCGCGCAGCCGACCTCGATCATCACTTTCGATCCGGCGCACGGCACGACGTTCCATCCCGCGCACCTGGCGCTCGGCGAGCTGATCCTCGAGGCTGTCGATCCTGAGCGCATCCTCTTCATCGAGACCGGCGCCGCTCTGGACAACGGCGTTTACCGCTTCTTCAACGCCCGGCCCGACGTCTCGCGTGCGTTCGACGTGCCCGGGGCGTGGGCGTACCTCATCGCCAATGCCTCGATTCACGCCAGTCAGTTCGATGAGAGCCTGCTCCTCTCACTCGCCGCGACGCCGATGGAGCAGCGCCGCGTCTGGTTCGCGACGGCGGCCCGGCTGTGAGGATCGCCTACCTCGTCGCCGAAGCGGGGGTCTCCGGCGGCGTCCGCATCACGCTCGCTCAGGCCGATGCGCTGGTCTCCCGCGGTCACGAGGTGGTCCTGGTGACCGAGGCGGGGCCGGTGGAGTGGCGGCCGACCGATGGGGCGTGGCTGGAGGTCGGCGCATTCGAGGAGATCGCCGAACAGCCATTCGACTTCGTCGTCGGCACGTTCTGGAGCACCGTGCGCCGCGCCTGGGCGATCGCCGGAGAGCGCACGGTTCATCTCTGTCAGGGATACGAGGGAGCGTTCGCCGCGTATCAGGACATCAGGAACGAGATCGACGACACGTACCGGCTTCCCATCCCGAAGATCACGGTCTCGCGGCATCTCGTACCGATCTGCCGCACCTTCCATGACGACGTGACGTACGTCGGGCAGATCGTCGACGATGAGTTCTATCGATCCGCATCCACGGGCGTGCACACGCCGCCGCGCGTAATCCTCTGCGGCCAGGCGCAGGGCGACATGAAAGGCATCGAAGACGGGTACGCCGCCGTGCGTCATGCACGCCAGGCGGGTCAGGAGCTCGAGCTCGTCCGCGTCTCCCCGTGGTCGCCGGCCGACGGCGAGCCGGTCGATGACGCCGGCGAGTTTCACGTCACGCTGCCGGTGGCCGAGATGACGAAGGTGATGCACGGATGTGACGTCCTGATCGCGCCGAACCGGCGCGAAGAGGGGTTCGGGCTTCCGGCGGCCGAGGCGATGGCCTCCCGCATACCGACGGTGCTGACGGAGATCCCGTCGTACCTCTCGCTGGGCGAGGTCCGCGACTACGCGCTGTTCGCGCCGGAGAGAGACCCGGTCGCCCTCGGCCACAGACTCATCGAGCTGCTGGCTGACTCGAGTCTTCGCGAGCGCATCGCCGTTCGCGGCGCGGAAGTCGCCGAACAGTTCCGCGCGGAGCACGTGGCCGTGCGCCTGGAGAAGTTCTTCAGCGACTCAATGCGAAAACGCAGGTCCGGCAGATGAAGTCGTCCGGCGCCTCTTCCACACCGTAGGTCCAGCGGCGGATGCGGGCCATGTCATCGCCCACCAGAACTTCGCCGATGGTCGACCGCGTCAGATCGCCCACGACGTAGTTCTCGTCGTAGTCCTGGCAGCAGATGACGCACTTGCCGGCCGGCGTGATGTGCAGGTGCTGGATGGGGCGCGAGCCGAGCAGATCGCAGCCGGCCAACTGCTTCTTCGGCTCGACGAGCTTCATCCCGATCTCGAGCCAGCCGGCGCGGTCCGTGGCGTGATGTTTGTCGACGGAGAAGCGGCTGCCGGCGAAGCGAGTCTTGACCGCCTCGAAGTCCGCCTCATGCCTTTCGTCCATTTCGCCGAGGACCACGATGCGCATCTCGCCGGCGAGCGGCTTGTCCTTGATGTAGTCGAGATGCCGCAGGACGACGGCGAGATGGTCCGCTCCGCGGTCGTGCTGGTACTTCTCGCGGTCGAGCGTCGAGAGGTTGATGCAGAGATAGCGCAGCCGGCCCGCCTCCATCAGCGCATCGGCCTTCGCCGGCGTGAGACCCGATCCGTTGCTGAGCACGGCCACGGGAAGGTCGGCGGCAAACAGCGTGCGGCAGTGGTCGACGAAGAGGCGGTCGATGGTCGGCTCGTTGTAGCTCTGCAGGAAGATGCCTTCGAGTGTCTCGCGGTAATCCGAAAGCTCGGCGACGATGCGCTCGAACATCTCAGCGGGCATGGTCTCGTCCTCGCGCGGCGCGATCGAGACCGGGCAGAAGTAGCACTTCTGGTTGCAGGTGGTCATCGTCTCCAGGGAGACGATCTTCAGGAGGTGGGCGCGGGAGAGGTCCTCCCCTTCCCCCACCACCCAGCCCTCGCGCACGAGCGAGTCATCGGCGGTCCCCCCGGTCAGAAACCGCCGCATGAGCTCGAATCCCGGCTCCCCCGCCACCAGGGCGCGGTCGGTCAGCGGGTTGTAGATCCGCCCCGCGTCGATGTGCAGGTACGGGTTCGTCTTCAAATGGGTGGCGGTGGAAGGATTCACGAAGAACTATGGCCTCTGCTGCGGCGTGAAACGTGCTGTGCGATGGACGTCATTCCGGGTGTAGCGAGGAATCCGGGAGGGAGACACAGAAGCGGCAGAGCAGCAACCAAAACGGCCTTAGTCCTTAGTCCTTAGTCCTTGGTCCTTAGGAGAAGCGCGTTCTCCCAAGGACTAAGGACTCTCCTAAGGACTACGGACTAAGGACTAAGGCCTACCCCGGGCGCGGGTGGGGACACCCGCGCTCCATTCCGTGCCCCACCGCGGGCCTTGCTTTTGAACGGCACAACATGCGAAACAGCCACTTCCGATGAGTGTCGCAGTCCTTTTCCCGCGCTTCGATCATCCGGCCATCGAGGAGCGTTACGCGAGCTGGCAGAGCGACATGCTCCTGCGCCGGCAGGCCACGGAATTTCACTATTACGACCGGGACGAGCCGGCCCGGGACGTGATGGAGGATGTGCACGCCGGCCATGTTCTGGTGATTACGGATCCGCTTCTGGTTCCGTCGCCCGATCTGGTCGTGCGGCTCACCGCCGCTCTCGGCGATGCGGACGCGGCCGTTCCGATGACCAACGAGGCCGCGCATCCCGCACAGCGGGTGACACCGGCCACGCCGTATGCGACGCTTCAGGAGCTGTACGGGTCGATGGCGGCGCACGCCAGAACGAACAGCGCCGTCGAGCAGGTGGAGTGGGACGGCTCCGACCCCGGCGCTTACCTGTCCCGCGCCGCGCTCCTCGCGGCGGAGAAACAGCACCTCCGCAACGCTCTGGCCGGCCGCCGCGTCGCGGTCTCCAAAGGCGACTTCGTGCACCGCTGGAGCTCGATGCGCGGGCAGGTGCGTCAGGACCTGCTCGATCGGGTCTCCACCGACGCGAAGTCGATCCTGGAGTTCGGCTGCGGGGAAGGGGAGCTCGGTGCGGCGCTCAAAGCGCGCCAACGCTGCCGCATGGTCGGCGTCGAGCTCGACTCCGCGGCGGCGGCCGTCGCGCGCAAGCGGATCGACGACGTCTACTGCGGCGACGTCCGCGAGATCGTGGCCCTCATTCACGAGCAGTTCGACTGGATCATCGGCGGCGACATCGTCGAGCACCTCGACGAGCCGTGGTCGTTCCTGGCCGACCTCCGGCGAATCTCGACGCCGGGCGGCCACCTCCTGCTCAGCCTCCCCAACATCGCCAACGCATCGGTCGTGGCCGACCTGCTGAAGGGGCGATTCGACTATGTCTACATGGGCCTCCTCTGCGTCGGCCACCTCCGCTTCTTCACGCGCAGCTCGATCGAGGACATGTTCTCGATCGCGGGATGGGCGTCCACCGAGATCACGCCGCAGGCTGCGCTTACGACGCCCGCTTCCACGCGGCTCCTCGAAACGCTGGCAGCGTCGGGCGTGCAGTTCTCGCGCGATGATCTGACCACGCCCGGCTACTACGTCATCGCACGGAATCGATGACGGAGCGACGTGTGACTCTCCTCCTCGACGACACGGCGCTGTCGCGGCCGAACCGCGTGGCGCTGGCGCAGGCGGATGCGCTCATCGCGCGAGGATTCGCAGTGCGCATCGTGACCAGGGGAGAGCCGCAGACATGGCGCAGCTCGCGGGCGGAGTGGATTCACGTCGATGACCTCAGCCAGTACCGGCCCGCTGCGGCCGAGCGCGTCCTCCGCGCCGATGACGAGAGACTCCGGCCTCTGATCATCGTCGACGACGATCTCTACCGCACCCGGGCGCCGCGGGAGAACGAACCGCTGCGGGTCCTCCTGTACGGTGCCTCGCATCGCCACAGCAAGGGCGTGGACGACGGCTACGGCGCCGCGGCGCACGCGCGCTGGTTTCACGGCAAGCTCGATCTCGTCCGCGTCTCTCCATGGGCGCCGTCACGCGAAGAGCCGCTCGACGCCGTCCAGGAGTTTCACCTCGCCCTGACCACGAGCGAGATGACCCGCCTGATGCACTCCTGTGACGCGATGCTGGCGCCGTCATGGAGCGAGGAGCCGTTCGACCTGCCGTTCGCCGAAGCGCTGGCATCCGGCCTGGTTGTCGTCGCCAGCGATACAGAGGCGCACCGCGGGGTCGATCCGGCCGCCGGCTACGCGCTCCTGGCGCCCGAGCGCAACGCCGTCGAGCTCGGCGAGCGGCTGCTGGAAGTCCTCGATGACGACGCCCTCCGCGGAACGCTGCGCGCGCGAGCGCGCGAGGTAGCCGGGCAGTGGCGCGCGGAACGTGTCGTGAAGAAGCTCGAAGATTTCCTGAAGTGATGACGCGGTGGAGGACAAAAACGCGAGGCCTCGTGATTGCTTGTGAAAGTTTTCGCAAGTCCCTATAGAATCGCCGCGCCTGCAGCCTGTGGTGCCTGACGAATGCCAATCGACAAAGTCGAATACAAAGACTCGATCATCCCGCGCAAACGCGGAGCCGCGCCCGGCGAGAATCCTGAAAAGGGCCTCATCACCCTCCCCGGCGAGGCGGTGCCCGAGATCGAGGACCTGGCCAGCGGCTCGTACCTGACCACCAGGCTCGACATGATGCTGAACTGGGCGCGCGGCAACTCGCTGTGGCCGCTGCCGTTCGGCACTGCCTGCTGCGCGATCGAGTTCATGTCCATGGTGTCTTCGCACTACGACATCGCCCGCTTCGGCGCCGAAGTCGTCCGCTTCTCGCCGCGACAGGCCGACATGATGATCGTGGCCGGAACGATCGTGGACAAGATCGCCCCCGTCCTCAAGAAGATCTACGACCAGATGCCCGAGCCGAAGTACGTCGTCTCCATGGGCGCCTGCGCCACGTCCGGCGGCTTCTACCGCGCCTATCACGTGGTCCAGGGCATCGACGAGATCATCCCGGTCGACATCTGGGTGCCGGGGTGCCCCCCCACGCCGGAGGGGCTGATGTACGGGATCCTCAAGCTGGCCGACAAGATCAAGCGCGGAGAGATCAAGCGGTGAATAGCTTTCCGGCCACCGGGCTCGGGGCGCGGGGCTCAGGGCTTCGATCCCCCTCCCCAGAGCCCAGAGCCCAGAGCCCAGAGCCCGTCAAATCATGAGCACCCTGACCCGATTCAGCGCCATCCCGTACACCGGGCCGGCTCCGACGAACCGGGAGCCGTACGTCCCCCTCGACGCCGCCGTGATCGACGCGCGCGGCGCCGAGATCGCCTCGAAGATCGACCATCCCGGCGTGCAGCAGGAGACCGGCCAGGATCTCCCGACCTTCATCGTCGAGCGCGACCACATCATCGGCGTGCTCCGCGCCCTTCACGATCATCCGGACCTGCGCTTCACGATGCCGCTGGACCTCTGGGGCGCCGACTATCCGCGCCGCGAGAAGCGCTTCGACGTGCTGTACCAGCTCTACTCCCTGGCCAACAACGAGAGGATCCGCCTCAAGGTCCGCGTCGCCGACGGCGAGAGTGTGCCGACCAGCACCGTCCTCTTCAAGGGATGCGACTGGTACGAGCGCGAGGTCTTCGACATGTTCGGTGTGACGTTCGAAGGCCACCCGAACCTGCGCCGCATTCTCACGCACGAGATGTTTCAGGGACACGCCCTGCGCAAGGACTACGATCCGGCCCAGCGCTGGCTGCTCACCGAGAAAGACGTGGCCACCATCCAGCCGAAGATCGATCCGCGATACGCCAGCGAGGACTCCGACTTCGAGCGCGTCACCCTGAACCTCGGCCCCTCCCATCCGGCCATGCACGGCACGCTCCGCGTCGTCGTCACGCTCGACGGCGAGAAGATCATCGGGGCCGGCCAGGAGATCGGCTACCTCCACCGCTGCTTCGAGAAGATGTCCGAGACGCACACCTATCAGCAGGTCATCCCGTACACCGACCGGCTCAACTACTGCTCGGCCATCATCAACAACGTCGGCTACTGCATGGCCGTCGAGAAGCTTCTCGGTATCGAGGCTCCGGCGCGCGCCCAGCACATCCGGCTGATGCTCTCGGAGTTCATGCGCATCGCCGACCACATCGTCTGCGTCGCCGCGAACCTGGTCGACATCGGCGCGCTCACGAACTTCTGGTACCTCTTCCAGCCCCGCGAAGAGATCCTCGGGCTCGTCGAGTCGTGCTGCGGGGCGCGCCTCCTTCCGTCATACACGCGCGTGGGCGGCATGGCGGTCGACGTTCCGGACGACTTCCTGGAGAACTCCCAGCGGCTCATCGACATGCTGCCGAAGTACCTCGACGACGTCGAGAAACTGGTCGTCGGCAACCGGATCTTCCGCGAGCGCGTGGAAGGCGTCGGCGTGATCAGCACCGCGGATGCGATCAACTACGGGTTCACCGGCCCGTGCCTGCGCGCCTGCGGCGTCCCCTTCGACGTCCGCAAATCCAACCCCTACCTCGGATACGAGACTTACGACTGGGACGTCCCGGTGGCCGAGGGTGGCGACACGTTCGCCCGTTTCCTGGTCCGGTTCGAAGAGATGCGCCAGTCGATCCGCATCCTGCAGCAGGCCATCCGCCGCGGACTGCCCGAAGGGCCGGTGATGGTCGACAACCCGTATGTCGCGCTGCCGCCCAAGGAGAAGGTCTACAACGAGATGGAGTCCCTCATCTACCACTTCAAGCTGATCATGCACGGCATTCAGCCGCCGGTCGGCGAGGCCTATTTCCAGGTCGAAGGCGGCAACGGTGAGGTCGGCTTCTACGTCGTCTCGGACGGGACGAAGAACCCCTACCGCGTGCGCTGCCGGCCCCCCTGCTTCCCGATCTTCTCGGCGTACGGGCAGATGATCATCGGGCAGACGATTCCCGACGCCATCGCCGCGCTCGGTTCGCTCAACATCATCGCCGGGGAGCTCGATCACTGATGGCCATCGGCGTCGTCAAGATGGAGCGGAAGCGCCTCTCCCCGGCAGGGCGCCTGTACATCCCGGCCATCCTCTCCGGGATGGTCATCACGCTCCGCCATCTGCTGAAGAACCTGTTCAACATGAAGGGCCTGCCGACGATTCAGTATCCGGAGGTCAAGCGTGTCTACTCCGGGCGCTTCCGCGGCCGGCACATCCTCACCACCCGCGAGGACGGCACGACGCGCTGCGTGGCCTGTTTCATGTGCTCGACGGCCTGTCCGGCCGAGTGCATCACCATCGAGGCCGGCGAGGATGACCGCACGCGTGAGAAGTTCCCCGTCCGCTACGACATCGACCTGCTGCGCTGCATCTTCTGCGGCTACTGCGTCGACGCCTGTCCGGAGGACGCGATCTACATGACGCGCGACTACGAGATGGCCATCGACACACGCGCGCGCGCGGTCGTCGGCCTGCGCGACCTCGTCGTGCCGCCGAACTTCCCCGTCGCTCCCATGGGCTGGCGCCCGTACTACGGCGAGATCGACAAGCACGGCACGGCCGGAGGTACGGGAATTGGACAGCCGATCCGCGAGGCACCGTACCAGGACGACGATCCCGTGCCGAACCCCGAGCTGTACCGGGGAGGTGGGTAGCCGGTAACCGGAAACCGGAAACCGGAA
Source organism: Thermoanaerobaculia bacterium (assembly GCA_035544675.1). GTDB lineage: Bacteria > Acidobacteriota > Thermoanaerobaculia > Gp7-AA8 > Gp7-AA8 > DATKCA01. Next base: position 32,573 of record DATKCA010000203.1, read on the forward strand.
ACCGGAAACCGCCGCAGGGATCATGAAACCGCTCGAGACGACCCCCGAAGAAGTCCTCAGGCAAGCCATCCAGTCGGAGGTCGAGACGCGCGTCTACTATCAGCTCATGGCGGAGCGCGCCGGCTCCCCGGCGGTCAGGACTCGCATGCTGCAGCTTGCGGACGGTGAGCTGCTTCACCGCGCCAAGATGGAGCGGAAGTACCGCGAGCACATCGGCCACCCCGCTCCTCCTCCAACCGAGGTGAAGCTCGAGCTGCCGTATGACGTGCGCAATCTCGACATGCGCCAGGCGCTCAAGCACGCCCTCGAGCGCGAGCGCGAGTCGGAGAGCTACTACCGGTTCATGGCCGAGCGTGTGCCGAACACCGAGCTGGGCCGGCTCTTCATGGAGCTGGCCGAGATCGAGTGGAAGCACAAGACCGATCTGCAGGCGGAGTACGACAGCCTGGCCGAGGGTGACTTCCTGGCGGACATCTGAAGTGGAGGACAGGCAATCTTGCCTGTCGGACAGGCAGGATTGCCTGTCCTCCACACATTCACGCGCGATTCACGACTCGAACACGCGCGCATCACGTTTCGCTCTCTGCGCCGCGTCTCTCACTCTTTTCTGACGCGCGCGCTCACGCCGTCCTCACAGGCGTTGCCTAGACTCACTCTCGTCATACAGACGCTTTCGTTTCCCCCAGGAACCGGCAGCGCGTTGTATGAGAGAGAGAGACGGGCAGGCCGGTGGTCGCGCGTGGCGATCGCCGGCCTGACTGTTTCTGCGCGATAATCCCGCGGCCGTGTCCGCCACCATCTACCTCGACAACAACGCCACCACCCGCGTCGCCGACGAAGTCATCGCCGCGATGACGCCGTTCTACCGGGAGCACTACGGGAACGCCCGCGCCGTTCACGCGCTCGGCCGCCGCGCCCACGACGCGGTCGAGGACGCGAGGCGCTCCGTGGCCAGACTGATCGGCTGCGATACGGCCGAGGTCGTCTTCACCAGCTGCGGCACCGAGGGCAATGCGCTGACGATCCGCGGACTCGTCGATGCGAAGCCCCAGCGCCGCCGTGTCGTCACCACCGCGGTCGAGCACCCGTCGGTGATGACACTGCTCCGCGCCATCGAGGCCGCCGGCGAGATCGAGCTGGCCGTCGCTCCGGTCGGCCCCGACGGCGAACTCGACCTCGACGCGATGCGCGACGTCGTCGACGACCGCACACTCCTAGTCTCGGTGATGCTCGCCCAGAACGAGACCGGCGTCATTCTTCCCGTCGCCGCGGTGGCCACCATCGCGCGCGCCCGTGGGGCGCTGCTTCACGTCGACGCGGTGCAGGCCGCGGCGAAGATCCCCATCGACGCGCGCGTCCTCGGCGCGGACTTCCTCACGATCTCCGGCCACAAGTTTCACGCGCCGAAAGGCGTCGCCGCGCTCATGGTGCGGCGCGGCTTGAAACTCACACCGCTCTGGTACGGTGGCGGCCAGGAGCTGGGCCTCCGGTCCGGCACCGAGCCCGTCCCCTCGCTCGTTGGCCTCGGCGTCGCCGCCGATCTCGCCCGCCGCTCCCTTTCCGGCTTCGGTCGCGTCACGGCGTTGCGCGACCGCCTGGAGACGTTTCTCCGCGATGCCTCACCCGAGGTCTCGATCAACGGAGCGTCGCAGCCGCGCCTCGGCAACACCGCGAACGTGTCCTTTCACGGGCTGATGGCGGATGCGGTCGTCCGCACGCTCGACGAGGCTGGAGTCTGCGTCTCCGCCGGCGCGGCCTGTCATTCCGGACGGGTCGAACCGACCGCCGTCATGAAAGCGATGAACAAACCGCTCGATGCCGCCCTGGGCGCCGTGCGCTTCTCGCTCTCGCGTTACACGACCGAGGCGGAGATCGACCGGGCCGTGGGTGCGACCGTCGCCGGCATCGTCGCATCACGCCCGCGCCGATAATTAGTAGCCTTGCGGCCGATGTCCTCACTGATGCGCCGGCTGGCGGTGCAGACTCTCCACGCCGCCTTCTTCCAGCGTGAGGATGTGCATGAAGACATTCAGTGGATAGAAGAAGTCGCGGTATGCGAGCTCAGCCACGCCGCGGATTCTAATGGTTGCCCGCCTCAGCGAAATGTGTCACCGTCCCGCCCCAACCATGCGCGCCCTTGCCAGCTTCACCTTCGCTATCGCTGCGTCTGCCGCCGGAGCGGGCTTCGAGATCGCTCCTCCCGATCGAGCTTCCACCGCGTTCGGCATCTTCCCCTCCGTTGCCTCGAGCGGTGACGGGTTCTTCGTGGCATGGAGGGACAGGATCGACGAAGGTGCCGCCATCGCCATCGACAGTACCGGCGCCCCAACCTCGGCCCTTCCCTTCCCACTGTTCACCGGCAGCTACCTCGGTTCCGTCGTTCCATTCGGTTCCAACTATCTCTTCGTCACGCGCGACGCCAGCGGCGATACTTTCCTCAGTGAGGTCAATGCCGCCGGCGCCGTGGTGCGGACCTTCCGCGCCGGCGTGCCGCCGAACAACGGCCTGATCGCCACGGCCACTCCGGACGCGAGCCGCATCCTGCTCACCGACGGCATACGCATCTTTGTCGTCGACGGTAACGGACGCGCGGTCGGGCAGACGGCGTTCACCGGTGAGATTCGCGGCCTGCGC
>DATKCA010000204.1:0-5473 GCA_035544675.1 Thermoanaerobaculia bacterium
CATCCTCAGATCCGTCTCGGCGAAGATGAGAATCTGCGGCTGCAATCCATGGAACATCTCGAAGAGTCGTTGATGCTCTTCGGCCGCCGGCCTCCGGATCAGGCTCTCCATGGAGCATTCGTCGGGCGCCTCGCGCGCGAAGGGGTGTTTGTCACGCCCACGCTCCATGTTTCGACATTTTACGATTGCATCACGGAGGCCGGTCGGGAACGACTTCTCCGGCGTGCCGAGACCCGCTTCCTTTCAGATTATTGGTACGACCGCGTCACCAATCCGAATGACCGCTCCTACCGCAACCTGCGCCGTGTCGGCTATCCACGTCTCAGGCAGACGCACGACCTCGGGATGCAGTTCGCGCCGTTTCTCAACCGTAACGGTGTGCGTCTACTGCTCGGCACGGACATGACATGGTTCGCGGTTCCCGGATTTTCGGATCATGACGAATTGGAGCTACTGGTCCGCGCCGGTCTTTCGCCTCGTGACGCTCTGCTGACGGGAACGTCGAATGTCGCCGACTTCCTGGGCGAAACTCACAACAGCGGCCGGATCGCCGTTGGGGAAAATGCCGATCTGTTGTTGCTGAACGCCAATCCACTCGCCGACATCCGGAACAGTCGCCACATCGCCGGAGTCATGATCGGACGGTACTGGATCGACCGTTCGGGCATCGAGCAGATTCTCGAACGGCTTCGAAAACGATGAGGCGGGCACAGAAGACGGAAGAAGCAGGCACATCGAGCAGAGCGGTTCGAACTTCGTCCCTGCCTCCCAGCCACCGTCTTCAGTCCTGTAGAATCTATGACTTGCGGCGAGGAGACTCCCTCGCTGTAGCCGTTCCTCGCGCGGAAAGCGAGTCACTGGCGGCGACCGCCGCGGCGAGCGTGTCGGTGGCGGTTCATCAACCTTTCTTGCCGATGACGAAGGTACCAAACGCGGCGAGGATCCCGGCGAGAATCATCAACATCTTCCGGCCGGTCTCACAATCCGCCGAGCATTTGGATCACGACGTAGATGATCCCCGCGATGACCGCAAAGACCGCCAGGAGCACCAGGAGGGTGAGCAGTCCCTTCCCGTAGCCGAGTTTCCGGCCATCGGAGTATCGCAGGAGATTCGAGATGAAGGCCCACTGAAGCAGCAGGCTCAGGCCCCAGGCCAGGGCCATCGCAATCCCCGGTGTTAGAGCGATGAAACGAGCGTAATAGCCGATCACGAATCCGATTCCGAAAGAGGCCAGGCCGCTCATGAACACGACCGCATACGCCCTTCCGAAGCCGGGAGTGAAACCCGCCGCAAGCCTGGTCGCGAGTCGAAGAAAAACCGCGCCGATCAATGTGCCGATCGAAAGTCCGATGAGCGCGCCAAGCAGGAACAGGATCACGTTCGCTGAGCTCTGCATTGGTCGGCCTTTATACCCCGAATCGTTGAGGATCCGCAGCGGAGCACTATGTGGTGCATTCCGGAACTCGCGCCGATCGGAGTGATCGCGACGCCCACCAACCGCCTTGCCTGCCCGAAGCACAAAGACGAACGATTCCGGCCATCAAAGTTCCAATGGGCGCCTCCTCCTGGCCATCCACGGCATCGCCGCAGGCGTTCGGTCGTTTCGAGCATGGGCGTGAGAATACGGAGCGCGGCCGGGCACGCCCATCCTCATCCACGCATCGATCTCATGAGCGCCGTTCATGACTCGGCACCGTGGCCGTAGTCGGCCGGCCCGTACTCGAACTACTATTTGCTCGAGACAAATGACACCCGAGGCATTCGCTGTTGAACTGGACGTCATCAAGGTTGATCTGCGCGACTACCTGTCGCGCCTTCTCCTTCACACTGATGCCGTTGACGACGTTCTTCAGTCCACTGCAGTCCGCGCGTTGAGCAACCTCCAGTCCGCGCCGGCCGTTATGGGTGAGTTGCGCCCCTGGGTTTTTCGGATCGCAACCAATCTGGCGATCGACGAGATCCGCCGCCGCGGCCGCTGGCGGCCGGACGTGCTTCTGGAATCGCGCCCGCTCGCCGAGGCGAATGGTGAGTTCGTTGCCATGTCGGAGAGTCTTCGAGGATCGCCGCAGATGAGACTGATCGCGAAAGAGCACCTGGTGACGTGTTTCGCATGTACGCTCCGCGCGCTCACTCCGGAACGCGCCGCCGCCCTGCTGCTGCGCGAGGTGTACGCCTTCAGTGTCGCCGGCACTGCTTCGATTCTCGACGCCAGGCCGGACCAGGTGAAGAACTGGCTTCAGGAAGCACGTCGCATCATGACGGCCGCGTACGAAAACCGCTGCGCACTCATTCGCAAGACCGGCATCTGCTACCAGTGCTCGGAGCTGGCTGAGTTGTTTACCGGCCAGGACGAAAATCCGCTGGCGTCGACGCGGAGCGAGTCCCTGCGGGAGCGCGTCCGCATCGTTCGCGAACTGCGGAACCGGCAGTCGAATCCCTGGCATCAACAACTCTTCGCCATTTTCGATGAGCTGGAGTAGGTTTCCCCGCGCGCGACGGTCCCTTCGATGATCGCCGCGAACTCCTCCGGCTTCTCGCCGGGAATGAAGTGGCCGCAGCGCGTCAGCACGTGGAGGCGCGATCCCGCGATCGCGTTCGCGGTGCGCGTGCCGACCGCGAGCGGGAAAAACGGATCGCGATCGCCCCACACGACCGACGCCGGCACCGCGATCTCAGGCAGCGTCTGCTCGATCTCACCGTAGGCGCGTTTCAGATTGCGCAAGCTATAGAGGAAGATGCCTCGCGCCGCGGCCCGTTCCCGGCCGCCGCCGACGGCGCGAAGAAACTCGTCGCGGCCAAGTTCGTTCTTGTTGGCCACAGCCATCGCCCACATCGCCGATAACCCGGCCGCGCCGAACATCGCTCGAAACGTCCACTCGCCGAGCAGCGGAACACGAGCGGTCAAGAGCGGCGCCGGAATCGGCGTATCGGTAAACAGATTGGTCGCCGCGACGGTGATCGACCGGACGATCGCCGGGTTCTGTCGGTAGAGAAGAATGGCAACCGGTCCGCCAAAGTCGAAACCCACCAGATGCACGTTGTCGAGCCGGTGCCTTTTCAACGTCAGCGCGACCGCTGCCGCCTGCTCCGCGGCATGTCCGTCCGCGGGAGCATCTGGCGAGCCTCCAAACCCCAGAAGGTCGGGAACGATGGTCTGAACCCGCTGGTCGATCCGCGATAGGACTTTCGACCACGACTCGGACGAACCAGGGATTCCATGAAGCAGGACCACGGCGGGTCCACCTGTCCCACCGATGCGCACCTGAAGAGTCGTCATTCTCTCTTCTCCTTTTCATGAGAACAACGCTCCAGCGGGTCAAAATGGATGAAGAGGTACCGGTGAGCGGCTGGAAGCACCGATATCCGGCACATGAGCGCGTGAGGGGCACCTGTTCGCTGCTGCTTCACGACCGCTGATCGCCCGAAAGCGCGCATCGATTGAACTCCGAGTGGAGGTCCGCCCCTGCATTGCAAAGGGGAGAAGGAGAGTGGTGATGCATGCCCGCAGCGGGCCGCTCAGCGGGCCTCAGGCGCCGGATGGCTTCCGTCAGTTGCGCGTGTCCCCGCGGTGCTACAGTCGGGCCGCATCGATCCGCCGCCGTGCGTGTCGGGCGGGACCGGCCCTACCCGTCCAGTACAATTGCCGGTCACCCGCCGGCCATCAGCGAACCGGACCGGTGCCCATGATTGCGCCTGCAGGTGAACCGATGACGTCATCCGCTCCCGGCGTCCGCGTGGCGCGATTCGGCGCATTCGAGCTCGACGTCCAAACCGGCGAGCTGCGAAAGAGCGGCGCGAGGATCCGGCTGCAGGATCAGCCCTTTCGCCTGCTCACCGCGCTGCTCGAACGGCCTGGTGAGATCGTCACGCGGGAGGAACTGCGAGGTCAGCTCTGGCCCGGCGACACATTCGTCGATTTCGACCACGGCCTGAACACGATGGTGCGGAAGCTCCGCGCGGCACTCGACGACTCGGCTGAGACGCCGCGGTTCATCGAGACGCTGGCTCGCCGCGGCTATCGCTTTCTCGGGCCGGTCGAGTGGACGAGCCAGGTGCCCGCCGGAACCCCGTCCCGGCGCAGTGCCACGGTCGCTCTGCTGGCCGCCGGAATCGTGGCCGCGTCCATCATCGCCATCGTCCTCTTCAGAAAGACGCCATCGACGGCTCAACCGGTGCGCACACTTGCCGTTCTTCCGTTCGGTAACTCCGACCCTGCGACCCAATACGTCAGCGATGGAGTCGCCGAGATGCTCATCGACGAGCTCTCCTCGTCGCCGGCATTACGCGGCACGGCGCGCACCTCGGCGTTCCGTTACCGGGAGCCGCCGCTCGATTTGCGGAAGATCGGAAGCGAGCTGGGGGTCTCGCAGATCATCACGGGCGAATACGCGCAGACCGGCGATCAGTTCGACGTCCGCCTGGAGCTGATTGAAACACGGGATGCGGCGCAGGTATGGGCGTCCAGGTACCGCGGCCCATTGACCGATTTCGGCGCGGTTCAGCGCCGGATTGCAGCCGATGCCGCGTTCCGCCTCGGCGTCACGCCACCTGACGAACGTCATGCCCGCCGCTCATCACCGGCGTACGATCTCTACCTCCGCGGCCGGTCTCTCTGGCAGAGTCGATCGAGAGAGAGCCTCCTCAAAGCGATCGAGCATTTCGATCGCGCCACGCAGATCGACCCTGAGTTCGGTCTCGCCTACGCCGGTCTGGCCACCGCCTACGGAGCCCTGGTGGGCATCAGTCTCATTCCGGGATCTGAGGCGGAGTTGGAGGAAAAGGCCAGAGCCGCCGCGGAGAAAGCCCTGGCACTCGATCCCACGCTGGCGGAGGCGTATGCCAGTCTCGGCGGAGGGAAGACGTCGTATTTCTTCGATTTCGAGGGCGCGGAGCGCGACTTCCGGCGCGCCATCGAGCTCAACCCGAGCTACGCGACGGCACGCCAGTGGTATGCAGGCCATCTGTGGACGACCGGCCGCATGACCGAGGCTCGCGCGCAGGTCGACCTGGCACACCAGCTCGACCCGTTCTCGTTCAACGCCATCTACTTTCTCTGCTGGCAGCGACACATCGAGCGGCAGTACGAGGAAGCCATCGCGATCGGCCACCGCGCCTCCACGCACTTCCCGTTCATTCGCGGCTGGAACTGCCTGGAGCGGTCCTACATCATGCTGGGCCGGTACGATCAGGCCATCGAGACCATTCGGGTCAGGAACCCGGAGATGGCGAACGAACTGCTGACGGCGCTGAAAACCGGCGGAGTCGAGGCCTACTGGAAGCAGAGAGCCGGACAACCTCCGGCGGATCAACTCTATGACCGGGCACGGATCCATACGGCCATCGGGGATCACGACGAAGCGTTCAGGCTGCTCGGTGAGGCAGCGTCCAGGCGCTGCTGCAAGATCACGTGGTTCCATACCGATCCGGCTTTCGACGCTCTGCGAGGCGATCCCCGCTTCGACGAGCTCGCGC
>DATKCA010000205.1:0-3251 GCA_035544675.1 Thermoanaerobaculia bacterium
AGCCTGAAGAAGCCGAGGAGAAGCCTAAGAAGAAGGCCGCTCCGAAGAAGAAGCCGGCCGCCACCGGCAAAGCGAAGCCGAAGAAGAAAACGACCTCTTCCAAAAAGAAGAGCAGCAAGTAAGACCCCACAGCCCGCCCCCGGCGGGCTGTTTTGTCTGTGACGGGGTCGTGAACTCCTACTCCAGTAGTTGACGTAGTCCGCTGGCGGCGCTATTTTGTCCCACACGAGTAGGAGATGACCAGAGAAGGAACGAAGCTGGGCGAGCGCGAGCTCGACATCATGAACGCTCTCTGGGAGCTCGGCACCGCCTCGGTTGCCGAAGTCCGCGAGCGTCTCGGCGCCGGCGTCGCCTACAACACAGTTCAGACCATGCTGAACCGGCTCGAGACCAAGGGCCACATCACGCGCGAGCTGCATGGACGGGCCTACCGGTACCGCCCGCTCCTTCGCCAGCCCGCTGTGGCCGGCAAGGCGGTGCGCTCGCTCATCGACCGGTTCTTCAGCGGCTCGGCCGAGGCGCTGGCGGCGCACCTTGTCAGCCGAGGCCTCAGCAAACGTGAGCTCGATCGTGTCCGGAAACTGATCGAGGAGCAACGCGAAAAGGAGGGGCGATGACTCTCCTCCCAGGCCTCGGTGAATTCCTCGGAGTCTTCTGGCTGAACGCGTCGATTGCCGGTGCACCGATTCTGGCGGCGCTGTTTCTGATGCGACGCGTGGGGCGCGGGATTCACCCCCGCGTGCTTCATCTGCTGGCAGCCGCGATGCCGTTCGCCGTGGTCCTGATGGCAGCGCGGGCGTCGACGGCCGCTCCGGAAGGGGTGGAGGCAGCCGGAGCGATCGCGGTGTCGTACGAAGCGCTCGTGGATCCGCGGTACGTCTCGCTCATCTGGTGCAGCATCGCTGCGTTTCTCTTCGTTCGCGAAGCCGGCGGCGCAGTCCGTCTGGCGCGAGTGCGCCGCCAGTGGATGCCCGCGGCGAGTCTCGGAGTAGACGTATGGACGGCTCCCAGCGGCACTCCGATGACAGTCGGTCTGCTTCGTCCGGTTGTTCTCATGCCGGAGCGCATCCTGCGCGAGCTCACTCCTGACGCGGTGCGCTCGATCATTCTTCATGAGCTGCACCATGCTCGCTGCCATGACCCTCTGGTGCACGCTCTGGTGCGGATGATCCGGATTCTCTGCTGGCCCGTGCTGCCGCTGGCGGGGTTCGAATGGCTGGCCCGAAGGCTGGCCGAAGAGTCTGCTGATCGCGCCGCGTTACGTGGAGCTGCGCCGGCTGTTTATGCAGAGTCGCTCGTCAGGGTTGCGGCGTGGTCGTCGGCGCCGGCCGCTACAGCGATGGCACTGACGACTGGCTCGCTCGAGGAACGGATCCGTCGCATCTTCGAGCCCGGCCGCTTGTCGCTCAGGCGAGCTGCGGCGATCGCGATGATCGCGATCCTCGCCGCGGGAGCGTTGGACGCTCTGCCCGTGGCGTTCGCAGACGCGCCACCGGCGCTTCTGACGGCCGTGAGCGGCGCCGTGGTTCGCAGCGTCGTTCAGGAGGTGGTGCGCACAGAGGCGCGCATGGACATCTCGCCACCGCCAGGGGATGAGGTCGTGCGCGTCGTGAAACAGACGCCTCCGCCCGAGCGAATCCGCCACGTAATCAGAATCCGCAACTGAACCGGAACAGGAGCTTCTGTGATGAGGAATCGAGTGATTCTCTGTGTGACGTGTGTCTTGATGGTGACCGCGGCCATCCGCGCCGATGTGAGATTCGAGACGATCAGCGAAGGGATCCAGCTCGGGCGCATCAGCGTCCCGGAAAACCGGAGCGCGGGGACGGACAGAACGATCACGCTCGCGTTCGCGCGGCTGGCCAGCACCGCGAAGACACCGGGCGCACCGATCGTGTACCTGTCCGGCGGCCCAGGGCAGCCGGCCACTCCGATGGCGCGAAACGCGGGCTCCGTCGCGCGGTTCGCCGCGCTGCGCGAGATCGGGGACGTCATTCTTCTCGATCAGCGGGGCACCGGTCTCTCCGAGCCTTCGCTCCGTTGCCCGGAAGGCGAGCCGCCTCCGCTGGATGCGTTCACGGATGCGAAGGCGAATGCGCGCGGCAGGGTGATCCTGGCCTGCATGGATGCTCTAGGGGCGCGCGGGATCGACCTCGGCGCGTACAACACGCGCGAGAGCGCCGACGACATCGACGATCTCCGCCGCGCTCTTGGAGCTCCGAAAGTCAGCCTGGTCGCCTTCAGCTACGGAACGCATCTGGCCCTGGCTGCGATGCGCCGTCATGGCCGGAGTCTCGAGCGCGTCGTGTTGCTGGGCACCGAGGGTCCCGACCATACCTGGAAGCTTCCGAGCACGTACGACACGCACATCGCGCGGCTCGCCAGGATGGCTGCCGCCGATCCTGCCGTCGCGAAGGACGTTCCTGATTTCGAGGCGCTTCTTCGGCGCGTGGTGGCGAAACTGTCGGCGGAGCCGGTGACCGTGCGCGTGCGCGATGCGCGGACGAAAAGCGATATCGAGTTGCCAGTCGGTGCGACCGCGCTGCGCCGGTTTCTGCTGCAGGACTTCGGCGACACGAGCGACCTTCCGCATTTCCCGGCCATGATCCATCAGCTCGATCGCGGCGAGACCGCACTCTTCTCGTGGTTCGTGGAAAAGCGCTGGAACGGGCTCGGACGCGGATCGGCAATGTACTTCGCGATGGACTGCGCTTCCGGGGTGTCCCCGGCGCGGCGCGCACGCATCGACCAGGAGGCGCGTCACTCCGTGATGGGCAACGAGATGAATGCGGGCTACTCCGACCTCTGCCCTCAACTCGGTATCGCGGACCTCGGCGAAGAGTTCCGGCAGCCGGTCGTCACCGGCGTGCCGGCGCTCTTCATCAGCGGGGCGCTCGACGCGAACACGCCCCCCTTTCAGGCCGAAGAGCTGCGGTGGGGCTTTACGAGCTCGACCCACCTGGTCGTGGAGAACGCCGGCCACGAGCAGACGTTGCCCGAACCGGCAGTGCAGAAGGCTATCGTCGATTTTCTAAAGGGGACGGACGTGAGAGGCCGGACGATCGCCTTGCCGCCGGTGAAGTTCGTGCCGGTCACGACGCCACGTCGCTAGTGCGGACCGGGACCCTAGAACCGGATCCTGTGCTCGGTGAACGCGCCACCGGCGCCGAATGTGCGGTCCCGGATGGTGACGTCGACCGCGCCACCCGTCTCGAGCTCGATGACGGCCTCGTGCCCGTAGACCGTGACGA
>DATKCA010000206.1:0-52301 GCA_035544675.1 Thermoanaerobaculia bacterium
CGGCAGCCGCCGACCCGCTCTCGACCGGCGGAAATGCGTTCGGCCTCGTGGTCGCGATGGCCGGGCTGCCGGTCACGTCGACGGTGGCGAAGGCCTTCCCCGAATAGACCGGGCGACGTGCCCGGAGCTTTCCGTCGACCCACTCGAGGCGGTCTACATCCGAGGCGACTCCTGCGCCGAGGCGGGCGGCCAGCCGCGGGGCCAGGTCGCGGCCGTTGGACGTGCCCGGCAGAAGGATGACCGCGGGTTGTGTGTCGTTCACGACCTGGGCGAGTGCGCCGGTGTAGGTCTCGGTGAGGTATGGCCCGGCGGCGGCGACATACAGCTTCTTCGCTCCATGCTTTCCAGCCTCGGCCGCCACGCCAGCCTCGCCCGCGAACGCGAGGAGGTCGCCACCGGTGGAGCCGGCGATCCTGCCGCCGACCGCCAGCGCTTCGCGGGACGTCTTCTTGAGCTTCCCGTCTTTCACTTCGCAGAAAACCAGAACTCCAGCCATCAGAGTGCCTTCGCCTCCTCGCGGATGTACTTGAGGATCTCTTTCGCCGCGGCGGCTGGATCCGAGCCGTCGATCTTGCGTCCGCCCGTCTTCTCCGGGGGTAGCTCGATCGAAACGACGACGACGCGCTGGTTGAGCACGTCGCCCTCGCTGAGGCCGAGGTCCGCGACCGACTTCGTGTCGATGGCCACCTTCTTCGCGGCCATGATGCCCTTCAGCGAGGCGTAGCGCGGCTCGTTGAGCCCCTTCTGTGCGGTAATCACAGCCGGCGTCGAGGTCTCGATGACCTCTTCGGCCCCTTCGATCTCGCGGTGGGCGGTCAGTGTTCCATCGCCGGCCTGGAGATGCGTGACGACGTTGACCTGCGGATATCCGAGGAGCTCGGCGACCATCGGTCCGACGAGGCCGTTGTCGGTGCCGCCGCCCTGCTTGCCGAAAAAGACGAGGTCGTGAGGAACGGTCTTGATGGCGGCGGCGAGCACGCTGGCCACGCCCAGGGAGTCGGCAGAGCCCGATTCCCCCTTGATGTGGAGCGCCCTGGTAGCGCCGCGGGCGAGGCACTCGCGCAACCCATGGGCGGCGCGATCGGGGCCAAACGTCAGGACGGTCACGTCCCCCCCCTTGGCCTCTTTGATCCGGATGGCCTCCTCCAGCGCGTACTCGTCATACGGCGAGACGATGAACTTCAGACCTGCTTCCTCGATGCTGCGCTTGTCCGCGCCGATCCTGATCCGCGCTTCGGTATCGGGGACGTGGCTGATGCAGACGACAGAATTCACGGAACCTCCGGGTAGCGCCGGCCATGCGAGGGCTGACGCCGGGCGATTCTAGTGCAGTGCGGCACGCACTTCGCAAACACCGATTCCAAGCACAACCTGAATTCCTGGAGATCAAGAGTCGGAGCCACTTCGGTGGATGGAGGACGGTGATGCCATTTTCGAATCGGCCGCATGAGAGTGACGGTCATGGCGCCCCACGACGTGCGTTTCGTACATTCACCGACTATCGCCGTGAGCGAGTCCCCGGCAACGGCAACGGCAACGGAAACGGCGGCCGGCAGAACAGGCCGGCCCCGCCTGAGACCACCAACGCGGAGAACTTCTACTACCTCAAGCAGATGCACTCCCGGACGCCGATGGTCATCGTGATGACCGACGGCGAAGAGATTCGCGGCTCCATCGAGTGGTACGACAAGACCTGTCTCAAGGTGAACCGCGAGGGCGCACCGAACCTGCTCATCCAGAAGCGCTGCATCAAGTACCTGTTCAAACAGGACGAGCTGTAAAGCGCGCTCTGGAGAGCGCTCCTATACTGGCGGCATGAAGCCTCTCGCGATCACGCTGGGTGATCCGGCGGGAATCGGTGCCGAAGTCGTCCTCAAAGCCATCGCCGCGGTGGACGTCGCGGTCGTGCTCTTCGGCGACCGGAATTACGCCTCGCAATCGCGATCTCTGCCTCGGGGAGCGACGTTCGTCGACGTCGGAGAGAGCGCGGGGAACATCCGCTTCGGTGAGATCGACGCGGAGTACGGTCGCATCGCGCTCCGCTCCATCGACGCGGCGGTCGAAGCCGTCCGGCTAGGCCAGTGCAGCGCTCTGGTGACCTCGCCGATTCACAAGCAGTCCATTGCTGCGGCCGGATCCGAGTTCCCGGGGCACACCGAGCTCCTCGCGGCGCGGGCCGGACTTCGCCGTTACGCCTACGACTACGCGATGTACCTCGACTCGCCGTCCATCAGGACCGTCCTGCTCACCGTCCACCTTCCCCTTCGCGCGGCGATCGACGCCGTGGATGCCTCGGCGATCGCCGCACTGGCAGCACTGACGAATCGCGAATATCGCCGGCTCTACGGCGCCTCGCCGCGGATGGCGGTGGCCGGGATCAATCCGCACGCCGGAGAGGGGGGGCGATTCGGCGCGGAGGAAGAGGTCATCGCGCGCGGCGTGGCCATGGCCAGAGAGCGCGGCCTCGACGTGGCCGGACCATTCGCCGCCGACACGCTTTTTCTGGCGGCCCGTGCCGGAACGTACGATGTGATCGTGTCCATGTATCACGATCAAGGGCTCATCGCGGTGAAGACCCTCGAGTTCAACCGCGCGGTCAACGTGACGCTCGGCCTCCCTTACCTGCGCTGCAGCGTCGATCACGGCACGGCGTTCGACATCGCCGGAAAGGACGCAGCCGACCCTGAGCCGATGCGCTATGCCATCGAGTGGGCCGCGAAATACGCGGAGCGCTGGAAAGCATGACCCGCTGGATCTGGATCGTCAGAGTGCTCGGCATCCTCATGCTGCTCGGCTTCTTCATCCTCCTGGCCAGTCTCCAGCGGCGCCTCGTCGAGATGCAGGGCGGCAGGCCGCCGGCGGCCGCCACGAGCGGTAGCACTCCCTGACGACCTGCTACGATGCCCGGCGATGGCGCGCATCCTCGTCACGAATGACGACGGCATCTACAGCGAGGGCATCCGGAAGCTCGCCGACGCGCTCCGGGCGGTCGGCGATGTGGTCATCGTGGCGCCGGACCGTGAACAGAGCGCGGCGTCGCACGCCCTGACTCTGAACCGGCCTCTGCGGATCCTCAAGCTCGAGGAGAACGAGTTCATCGTCGACGGCACGCCCACCGACTGCGTGAACCTGGCCGTCCTCAACCTCTTCAAGGGGAGCCGCCCGGACATCGTCGTCTCCGGGATCAACTTCGGGCCGAACCTCGGCGACGACGTCACGTATTCAGGCACGATCTCGGCCGCGTTCGAAGGCGCGCTTCTCAACATCCCCTCCATCGCCTTCTCCGCGCTCGTCGGCGAACACTTCTCGTTCGATCCCTGTGCCGCATTCGCCGCCGAGCTGACCCGGATCGTCCTGGAAGGCGAGCGCGATGCGGGCATCGTCCTCAACGTCAACTTCCCCACCGGACCCTTCGCGGGGGTGAGAGTGACTCGCCTCGGGAAACGGATCTACTCGGAAGGCGTCATCGAGCGCCTCGATCCGCGCGGCCGGAAGTACTACTGGATCGGCGGCGAACAGCCGACATGGCAGCCCGGCGAGGGGACCGACTTCGAAGCGGTGCAGAACGGCTTCGTCTCCATCACGCCGCTCCATCTCGACCTGACGCATCACGCGTCCATGGCGCGCCTGAAGCCACTCGAGGAGATCCTTGGCAACGTCGCGAAAGCGAGATGACCCGGTCGCGCAGGAGCGCGAGCTCGCCCATCTCCGCGCGCTCATGGTCGAGCGGTACGTGGCCGCCCGCGGCATCAGGGACGAACGGATTCTGCAGGCCATGCGGGAGGTGCCCCGTCACCTGTTCGTGCCCCTTGTGATGGCTTCGAAGGCCTACGGCCCCGGTGCCTTGCCCATCGGCTCGAAGCAGACGATCTCACAGCCCTGGATCGTGGCGAAGATGATCGAGCTGCTGGACCTGCGCGGCACCGAGAAGGTCCTGGAGGTTGGCACGGGAACCGGATATCAGGCCGTTGTGCTCTCCAGGCTCTGCGCCAGGGTCTTCTCCATCGAGCGGATCAACGAGCTCGCGCTCCGAGCCTCGGAGCTCGTGCGGAAGCTGCGCATCCACAACGCCTCAGTGAAAGTCTTCGACGGAACCTATGGCTGGTCGGACCAGGCCCCGTTCGACCGGATCATCGTGGCCGCGGCGGCGCCGTCGGTTCCCGAGCCGCTGGTGCAGCAGCTGGCGCGCACCGGCAGGATGATCATCCCCATCGGATCGGGAGGAAGTCAGCGCCTGGCACGAGTGACTCGCGTCGGCACGGGCGTGCAGATCGAGGACTGCGGCAGCGCCGAGTTCGTTCCGCTCGTGGGCCGCTTCGGCTTCAAGGAATAGTGCTTGAAGCTCCGTGCGCTCATCTGGCTCACCGCCATCGTCTCCTCGATCCTCGGTGGTCTCGCCGTGTATCTCGCCCTCAGCGTTCCGAACGACCTGAAGGCGGACCAGGTGCTGAAGAACGCGCGCCAGGACATCGAAAAAGGCAACACCGCCGCGGCACGTGAGTCACTCTCCCGCATCATCCAGCAATACCCTCGCACCGACGCCGCGGCCGCGGCGACGCTCGCGCTGATCAGGCTCGGCGATCAGGACCGCGCCAGACTCCAGAGCGAGGTCGTCCGGCTCCGCGAAGAGTACGAAGAGGAGCTGGCGGACGTGAGAAGGACGGTCGATGCAGTCGCCAAAGCGCCGCCGAAGGTCGTGACCACTTCGGCGCCGGCGCCGAAGAAGTCCACCACCACGGCCGGGAAGAAGACCACGCCGAAGAAGACCACCACCACGGCCAAGAAGAAAACCACCCCGAAGAAGAAGACCACGACCAAAAGGAAACGATAGAATCGCGGCCGCCATGAAAGAGTTGCGCATCCTCCACATCCACGGAAAAGTGCAGGGCGTGGGGTACCGCTTCTTTGCCACACGCGTGGCGCGACGCCTCGGCCTCAAAGGCTCGATCGAGAATCAGCGTGACGGCAGCGTTCGCGCCGAGGTGGAGGGAGAGAAGAAGGCCATCGACCAGTGGATCGAGGAACTGCGTGAGGGGCCGCGCTACGCCGAGGTCACGAAGATCGATCAGCAAACCAGAGAGTTCTCCGGCCGCCTCCCCGATTTCGACGTGAAGTTCTGATGATGACTGTCGCCGCCGACCTCCGCTCCTTCATCCGCGATGTCCCCGACTTTCCGAAACCGGGGATCATGTTCAAGGACATCACCCCGCTCTTGAAGTCGCCCACCGCGCTCCGGCGAAGCGTCGAAGCGCTCGCCGATCCATTCCGGGACGCCGGCATCACCGCGGTGGTCGCGATCGAGTCGCGGGGATTCATCTTCGGCGGCTGCGTGGCCAGCATTCTCAACGCCGGGTTCATCCCCATCCGCAAGCCGGGAAAGCTGCCCTGGACGCGCCGGCGCAACGAGTACATCCTGGAGTACGGCACCGACGCGCTGGAGATCCACGATGACGCGCTCACGGAACGCGACAAGGTCGTGATCATCGACGACGTGCTCGCGACCGGCGGCACGGCGGCGGCGGCCGCGGCCCTCGTGCACGGTTTCAACGCCACCCTGGTCGGGCTGGCGACCGTGATCGAGCTGGCCTTCCTCGAACCGCGGAAAAAGCTCGAAGGCGTGGACGTCCACACGCTGATTCAGTACTAGGGCTCAGGGCTCAGGGCAGAGGGCTCGGGGGGATTGGGGCTCGGGCTGCCGCTGGCACGACCGAAGTAATAGACTACGACGCACAACCGCGAATGTACGACCTCGTCGTCATCGGATCGGGTCCGGCGGGCGAGAAGGGAGCCGCCCAGGCCGCCTACTTCGGCCGGCGTGTCGCTCTTGTGGAGCGCGAGCCGGTTCCGGGAGGCGCGTGCGTGAACACCGGCACCGTGCCTTCCAAGACGCTCCGGGAGTCGGCGCTGCACCTGTCGGGCTTCCGGCAGCGCGGTTTCCGCGACGCGGTGGACGACATGATGGGCAAGGACGTCACGGTCGCCGACCTCATGTACCGGAAACAGATCGTCGTCGAGAACGAGTGGAAGCAGATCGACGAGAACCTGGAACGGCACAACGTGGACCGGTATCGCGGGACGGCGCGCCTGGTCTCGGCGGACCGCGTGGAAATCCGCCACGAGGGGCGATCGACGGTTCTCGATACGGACATCATCCTCATCGCCACCGGATCATCGCCGTACCGGCCGGCCGACGTTCCCTTCGACGATGATGTGGTCTGTGACAGCGACACGATCCTGAACATCCATCACATCCCCCGGTCCATGGCCGTAGTCGGCGCCGGGGTGATCGGGTGCGAATACGCGTCGATCTTCGGCGCGCTCGGAGTGGAAGTGCACCTCATCGACGGGCGCACTTCGCTTCTGCCTCACGTCGATCGGGAGATCGTGGACGTTCTGGTCGGCGAGCTCCAGAACCGGCTCAAGGTGACGATGCACCTGGGTTGCGACGTGGCGTCGATCTCGCGCGGGAAGGAGGGAGTCAGAGTGAAGCTGAAGGACGGCTTCGAGCTGACTGTCGACACGCTTCTGTATGCCGCCGGCCGCGTCAGCAACACGGCGGAGCTCAACCTCGAGTCAGCCGGTGTCGAAACCGGAGCGCGCGGGCTCCTGACCGTCAACGACCGCTACCAGACGAGCTGTCCGAACATCTACGCCGCCGGCGACGTGATCGGCTTTCCCGCCCTGGCCTCGACGTCGATGGAGCAGGCTCGGGTGGCGATGGTCCACGCCTTCGACCTCAAGTACAAGACACGGGTGGCGGCGACGCTGCCGTACGGGATCTACACGATCCCCGAGGTGTCGATGATCGGCTTCACGGAGGATTACTGCCGCCAGAAGGGACAGGCGTTCGCGGTGGGGCGGGCCTGGTTCCGCAGTAACGCGCGCGGCCAGATCATCGGCGACGAGTGTGGCATGATCAAGCTCGTCTTCGAGCCCGGCGATCTCCGCCTCCTGGGCGTGCACATCATCGGGGAAAATGCGTCGGAGCTGTTGCACATCGGGATGGTCGTCATGCAGTTCAACGGTACGATCAATGCTTTCATCGACAGTGTCTTCAACTTCCCGACTCTGGGCGAGGCTTACAAATACGCGGCGTATGACGGGTTGGGAAATGTCGCGCGCCGGCAGACGAGGCGCGCGGCCCGGTTGCGCGCCAAGGAGCTGACATGACGCAGATTGCCGAGCTGATCGAGGGTCATCCCCTGGTTTTCGCCGAGTCGTCCGAGAAGGTCCGCGATGTCGCCAGGCGGATGTCGAAGGAGAACATCGGCGCCGTAGCCGTCCTCGATGGCGGCAAGCTGGTCGGGATCTTCTCCGAGCGCGATGTGTTGGCCCGCGTGGTCGTCCCCGGCCTGAACCCGGACGACACACCCATCGCCAAGGTCATGACCAGGGACCTGGTCGTCGGTGCGCCACGCGACGACGTGGACGCGGCCCTGCAGAAGATGCACGCCGTCGGCTGCCGTCACCTTCCCATCGTGGACGACGGCAACCTGGTCGGCATGATCTCGATTCGAGACCTCCTGGAGGTCGACGACACGCTGAACCGCAAGCGCGTCACGTTCCTCAAGGAGCTCGTGACGTACAGCCCCGACTACGAGAGCTGAACGAGCCGCAGACGCAGACGGTTCGAGCCGCCGGTCACGTGAACGGCCGGCTGAAGATCGAATCCGTCGTCTTCCGTCGCGGCGCCGCCGAGGAGCAGACAGAGGCGGGCCAGTTCCTTGAAGGAGGCACCGCTTCCTTCCACCACGACATCGCCGTTCTCGATCCGCACACTCATCGGCGCGCGGGTCATTCCTTCAAGCGCCATCATGGCCAGGTCGTAGTTCATGACTCGTCTTCTCCGCGGTACACGACCGAGTTCTTCTCCGTCTCTTCCAGCACGATCTCGTAGAGCGTTCCCTCGTCGATGGCCGGTGCCAGCTGCTGCCAGAAGCAGCGCGCCAGGTTCTCCGCGGTGGGGATGACGCCGCGCAGGAAGTCGACGTCCTCGTTCAGGTGGGTATGGTCCACTCGATCGATGACGCGCTCGCGGACGATGTCCTTGAGCTTCTTCAGATCGATGACCATTCCGGTCTCGGGGTCGACCTTTCCCATCACGCGAACGTGAACGACGTAGTTGTGCCCGTGTCCGGCCGGGTTGTCGCACTTGTCGTAGATCCGGCGATTCCACGCCGGATCCCGGTCGGGATTGTGAAGGCGGTGAGCGGCGGCGAATGTCAGGCGGGCGGAAACAATCATGCCGAGATTAAAGCGCAATCTGCGCCAGCGCGGCGCGGATGTCCTTCTGCTGAATCGTCAGCGCGCTCTGAATCTCCTGATATTTCGGGTCGCTCTGGAGATAGCCGAACAGCGGATTGGTCATGATGTACGAGGCAGTCGGCTCTTTCCGCGCGGCCGCCCGCTCCAGCGCATCGAGCAGCCTGGAATTGTCGGCCACCATGGCATAGATTTCGGCCGAGCTGGTCCAGTAGTCGTCGCCCGGCGTCGAAGCGGCCCCCGCGATCTTCAGCTCGTTCTCCGCAAGCTCGCGCGATCCCTGCTGCGCGGCAATGTACGCCTTGAGCAGGTGATAACCGTAGATCGGATCGGTCTGCTCGAGCTTCTTCAGCTCCAGCTCCGCGATCGGCATCGAGCGGCGAAGAACCGAGATCCGGCCGATCTTCAGCGAGAGAGCCGCATTCGTGGGGATGCTCGATTCGATCTCGTAGTACCGGTCGAGTGCCGCCCCCATCCTGCCCGCGGCCACGAGCAGGTCCGGAGGGTGAACGGGCACACTGCCCGGCGGCAACGACCGTAGCCGCTCCAGCGCGCGGTTGAACCGGGCGGCGTCTCCCACCGAAGCTGCATATCGGGCGATGTGGGTGAGCGCCTCCTGATCGGTGGGGTTCTTCCCGAGAATCGTGTTGTAGGCCCCAAACGCAACCTGAACGTCGCCGGTGGATAACGACAGCCTGGCCAGAGTCCTTGCCGCGCCCAGGTCGTTCGGGTTCAGCGCCACCACCTGTTTCGCGGCGTCGACGGCTTCCTTGATCTTGCCGATGCCGGCGTAGTACCGCATGGCGAGCACCTGCGCGGCCAGGAAGCTCGGATCGGCGGCGACGGAGGCTCGAAGCGGCGCGTCGACGGCCATCGTGTCGTTGGCCGCGCTGGCCGTCACGGCCGTGGCGAACGCATTGAGTGCCTCAGTCGAAGCGGACATCCCGCGCAGGGGGACCCTGGCTTGCGCAGCGGCCCACTCGACGATCGGCCTGATGCCCGCCGCAGCGTCGGGCAGCGCGACCGGAGCCGCCGCCGGAACTCCGTTCGGTGCGGCGAGCATCTCCGGTCCGGCCGCCCCCTGGCGAACGGTCGCGCCGAACGCGAACACTTCAGGCGACGGACCATCCGCGAGCTCGACGCCCGGCAGGGTCTTCAGGATCTCGAGAGCGGTGAGGCGGATGGTGTTCGCCCGCTGCATGAGCGCCGCGTCTGTACCGTCCACCGCGAACGGCGGAATCAGGATGCGCGGCCCGGCCTGCGCCGCCGTCACGGCCACAGGATCGGCTGGCGTCTGCTGCGGCGAGTCCCCTCCGCGCGATCGCATCATCATGAAAACGGCGGATAGACCGGCGACGAGGACGACGATGCCCGCGATGGCCAGCGGCATCAGGTTCTTCTTCTTTCTCTGCGGCGGAGCGGCCTCGATGAGCTGCTCTTCCGCGAGCTCCTCGACCTCGGACGATGATTCCCCGATCGGGCCGCTCCCCGCCTCCGCGGCCTGGGGAACGATCGTGTACAACTTCACACCGCCGCGGGCGCCGGCATCACGCGTCCTGACGATGCCCTTCGCGCGCTTCACGAACTCTTCGCTCAGATAAAGCTGCGCGGGCGTCAGATGCTCGAGCACGGCGGTTGCCTTCGTCACTGCGTCGCCGGAGAGTGATCCCTCTTTCTTCAGCACCGGGCCGGCGTGCAGCAGCAGGCGGACGAAGATCGGATTGTCACCCTGCTGGTCGGGCGAGAAGTCGAACTCCCCTTTCCGGGCCGCCTCCAGCGCGCTTTGAGCGCTCGGCAGCTCGGCCACCATCACCTTGCTGAACGGGTCGGCGATCTGACCGTCGAACAGGTACACAGCCTCGCCGAGGAGCTGTTGCATGTGGGAGGCGGCGCGAGCCTCGGCGTCCGGCTGCGAGGCAGCGACCTCTCCGTAACTGGCGACGTCGGCCACGAAGAGGATCGCGTCGCGAGTGGCCACGGGCGCCGCCGCGGCAGCGGCGACACGCGACGAGAGCTCGGTTGCAACCTTCGCCGCATCCGGCGCAGCCCTGGCGATCTCCTCGACGATGAGCTTTGCTTCCTTGTGCCTTCGGAAAGGGTCCTTGAACAGGCAATGGCCCAGCAGGTTCAAGACTGCTGGATCGATCGACGGATTCAGCGCCTTGGGAGACTGCGGCTGCGACTCGACGATGGCGCGCGCGAAATCGCTGGCGTTCGACGCACCATACGGCAGCCGGCCGGTGCTCATCTCGTACAGGACGATACCGAGCGAGTAGATGTCTACGCGCCCGTCGACGGACGTGCCGGTGATCTGTTCCGGCGCCATGTACGCGACGCTGCGCGCGTCTGCGCTCTTCTGCTTGTACAGGACCACCGGGCTGTCCGGCTTCGGCAGGAGGTTGATGAGATTCAGTCCGCCCAGCTTCACCTGGCCGGATGACGTGATCATCACCGAATCGGTGTTGATGTTGCCGTGCACGACGCTCTTGGAGTGCAGGTAGCGGATGGCATCCGCCAGCTGATACGCGAATTTGAAGAACTCGGCGCGGTTCAGCGCCGTTCCGTTGATGCGACGCGAGAACGATTGCGCGTCGAGACGATCCATGATCATGAGGAGGTTGTCACCGGCTGCGACGATCTCCTGAATGGGGACGACGAAGGCGTGGTAGAGCGCGGCCGCCACGCGCACTTGGCGGATCATCGCCTCGCGCCGGGCCGCGTCCTTCGGCAATTGCTTGGTGAGGATCTTCAGGGCGACGGCTTTGCCGCTCCTCGTGTCCTCCGCCTTCCAGACCGAAGAGCCGACTCGCTCGCCAAGCCGGTATGGCCCGACAGACTCGACCGTGGACATGACTGGATTATAGATGCACCGATCTGCATGACCAGATGACCGGCAGACCGAACCCGCCCCATCCGGTCACCGGTCACCGGTCACCGGTCACCGGTTTCCGGTTTCCGGTTTCCGGTTTCCGTCACGGCTACCGGTTTCCGATCTGAACGAGATCCGCACCCCCGTCCACGGTCGCGCCGGGCTCGACGAAGATCACGTCGACCGTCCCGTCCACGGGTGCCGTGATCTCGTTCTCCATCTTCATCGCCTCGAGGATGAGCAGTCCGGCGCCCTTCCGGACAACGTCGCCCTTGCTCACCAGAATGCGAACGACCCGTCCGGGCATCAGGGCCTTGACCACGCCGCCGCTGCTGATCTCGTCGTCCCGTCGCCGGCGTTTCAGCGCGAGCGGGTCGAAGATCTCGACATCGACCGTAGCGCCTCCCAGCGAGATCTGATGAAGGTTTCCGTCACGGTGATGGATGAGCGAGTACTGCCGCCCGTCCTCGAGTTGCAGCGAGCGAACGTAAGGGCCGGCTTCGATCAGATCCGCCGTCACCCACTTCTCCCCGATGCGGACCCGGTAGCCGGTTCCCTGTCGGTGGACTTCGACCTGGTGATGGTTTTCGCCGTGTCTCGCGATGAGCTTCACAGGCGTCCCCGAAGCCCTTCCTCCCGCCCGGCCTGCCGCCACGCCGAGGGCCGGTCTTCCGGAAGCTGCACACGCTGAGAATCCTCGAACGCCATGATGGCGGCGGCCGTGATCGCGGCTTCGAGCGCCGCGGGGTCGTTGCGGATCTGGCTGAAGTCGATCTCCGGCAGGAGCCGGTCGATGAACCCGGTGTCGAATCGTCCGGCCTGAAAGTCGGGATGGCTCATGAGGAATGTGAAAAACGGGATGGTCGTCTCGATTCCTTCGACGCGATACTCGATCAGAGCACGGCGCATCCTGGCGATGGCTTCCTCGCGCGAGGTCCCGTGGCAGATCAGCTTGGACAGCATGGGGTCGTAGTCCAGCGGAACCGTGTATCCGGCGTAAACGCCGTTGTCGTTGCGAATGCCCGGCCCCTGCGGCAGATTGAGGTACCGGATCAGACCTGGCGAGGGCGCGAACTTTCGCGAAGGATCCTCGGCGTAGATGCGGCACTCGATCGCGTGTCCCTGCGGAGCAACGTCGCGCTGCGCGTACGGCAGCTTCTCGCCGCGCGCGATCCGGAGCTGCTCCTTCACGAAGTCGATGTTCCAGACCAACTCCGTGACGGGATGCTCGACCTGGAGACGGGTGTTCATCTCCAGGAAGTAGAACTGCCGGTCGGGCCCCATCAGGCACTCGATGGTGCCGGCCGAGTAGTAGCCGACGGCGGCCGCCGCGCGAATCGCCATCGCGCCCAGCTCCGCGCGGAGCACACGATCGACCGCCGGAGACGGGCACTCCTCGAGGACCTTCTGATGGCGCCGCTGCAGCGTGCACTCGCGCTCGCCGAGGTGGATGAGATTGCCGTGCTGGTCGCCGAGAATCTGGACTTCGATGTGACGGGGTGATGCGATGAACTTCTCGGCGTAGAGCGCCCCGTCGCCGAAGAACGACTCGGCTTCACTGCGGACACGGTCGAAAGCCGGCCGCAGATCTTCCTCCCGCTCCACCAGGCGAAGACCCTTGCCGCCACCACCGGCGCTGGCCTTGATCATGATCGGCAACCCCGCCGAACGGGCAAACGATGCAATCCCCTCGAACGACTCCACCGGCTCGGTGAGCCCTGGAACGACCGGCACACCGGCGGCCATCATCCGCCGCCGGCTTTCGATCTTCGAGCCCATCGCGTCGATCGACTCGGGCGAAGGGCCGACGAAAATCAGGCCGGCGTCACGGCAGGCGCGCGCGAAATCGGCGTTCTCGGCGAGAAAGCCGTAGCCGGGATGCACCGCCTCCGCGCCCGACTTCTTCGCCGCTTCGATGATGCGATCGATCCGCAGGTAACTCTCTCGCGACGGCGCGGCGCCGATCGCGATCGCCTCATCGGCGTACAACACATGGAGCGCGGCCCGATCCACCTCGGAGTAGACAGCGACGGTGCGGTAGCCGAGCTCCCTGCAGGCACGAATGACCCGCACGGCGATCTCGCCGCGGTTCGCGATCAGCACTTTCACGGCGGGCATTGTATCCATCTGAGATAGGATGCGGCGCCATGGCCGACGAGCCCGTCAATCAGCACAAGCAGCAGATTCTCGCGGGTGTGGTGAAGACCCTGCTCGATGATCTGAAGAGCGGCACCGGTGACAAAGACCGGCGCCGGCAGGTCGAAGAGTGGATGCGTACTCTCGCCGAGAAGTATCCCGAGTTCTCGATCGAAGTGGGGTTGCGAGACTACTACCTGGCCGAGGCGCAGCGCCTGCGCAACGACTTCGACAAGTCCGCGGAGCTCACCGAGAAGCTGGCCCTCGGAAGGAACATCGAGAGTTTTCTGGATCGGGCGGCGGAGTACGAGAGGCGGATCGCCGACAGGTGAGTGGATCGTAGATCGTAGATCCACCGTCTACGATCTCATGGTGCCCAAGGCCGGACTCGAACCGGCACGGATTTCTCCACACGCCCCTCAAACGTGCGCGTCTACCAATTCCGCCACTTGGGCTTGCACAGCAAAGAGCTTCGTTACTGCGAGGGAGCAGCCGGAGCCGGGGTAACCGGAGCCGCCGCAGGCTGGCCGGTCATCACCGACGACCGCGGGCGGGCCTGCAGAATCGCCAGCGACATCGACGTGATGACGAACAGGATGAAGAATACCGTCGTCAGCTTGTGCAGAAGCGTGGTGGCGCCGCGAGCGCCGAACGCCGTCTGCGAGCCACCGCCACCGAATGCTCCCGCCAGATCCGCACCTTTCCCCTGCTGGACCATGATGAACAGGACCAGGAAGATGCTGATGACGACGTGCAGAATGACGAGTAAAACAGTGAGCATTGAGTTCTCTCCGGTTCGGCGCTGCTAACCTGCTGAGCCGCGGAATTCTTCCCGGAACGACCGCTCCGCGTCAAGGCGAGCTCAGGCTGCCGTAAATGGCCAGGAACTTCCCGGAATCGAGACTGGCCCCTCCCACCAGGAACCCGTCGATGTGACCGTGAGCGACCAGGTCGCGCACATTTTCAGGGGTCACGCTTCCGCCGTAGAGGATCGACGTCTCGCTCTCGAACCGAGGCGGCCAGAAACGGCGGAGGGCCTCGCGGATCTGAGCAACGGTCTCGGCGACCATGAGACCGCTGGCGTTGCGGCCCGTTCCGATCGCCCAGATCGGCTCATAGGCGATGATGACCTCGGAGGCCTTCTCGAAGTCCGCGGCCGAAGCGGCGCGCACCTGATCGGCCAGAAACCTGGCCACCTGCCCCATCTCACGCGTGCGAAGGTCCTCACCGATGCAGAGGACGGGAACGAGGCCGGCGGCGTGGGCGACGGCGAGCTTGCGCGCGATGAGCGCGTCGGTCTCACCGTAGAGGCTCCTGCGCTCGGAGTGGCCGAGGATCACGTAGCGCGCGCCGGCGTCCAGGAGCATCTGTGCGGAGACTTCGCCGGTGAACGGGCCGCTCTGGTGATCGGCGCAATTCTGTCCGGCCACGTCGAGAACCGTGCCGGCTCCTCGGGCGACATCGCGGAGGTAGGGAAACGGCGGCGCCACGATGAAGCTCGTTCCGGCCGGCTCTCCCGATCCCACCACGTGCAGGTACGCATCGATGCCCTCGGGAGGGAGGTTCATCTTCCAGTTGGCGATGACGTAGTGGCGTGGCATTGTCCCTGTCGTTCAGAACGCGGAGCGGTTCTTTCCCTGCCTCTTCGCTTCGAACAGCCGCTCGTCGGCCCGCTGGATCATCTCACGCGCGCTGGCGTCGTCCATCTGCATCTGCGCGATTCCGATGGACACCGTGCAACCGATCGAATTCTCGCCGTCCAGCGCAACCCGGAAGGCACGAACACGACTGAGGATCCGATCGGCCACGGCCGCCGCGCCGGGCAGGTCCGTGTGCGGCAGCGTGACGGTGAACTCATCTTCGCCATATCTGGCCACGGCATCGGCCGGCCGCAGGCTGTCACGGATCGTTCCGCACAGTTCGGACAACAGAACATCGCCGGTGACGGTCCCGAACGTGTCGTTGACTCGACGAAGCTCATCGAGGTCGATGATCATGATCGAGAGCGGCAGGTTGTACACACGGGCGCGATCGATCTCGCTGGCCAGCTGCTTCTTGAAGTGACGCCGGTTCGGAACGCCCGTGAGGTCGTCCGTCTCGAGCAGGCTGGTGATCCTGGTGCGGGCGGCGAGATTGTCGAGAAGGATGGAGAGCTGGGCGGCGAAGATCTCCACCATGCGCGCTTCGTCGCCCGGAAAGGCCTCCCGGCGCTCGATGAGAGCCAGCCCGGCCGGCCGGTTGTTTCTCCTCAGAACGGCCCAGGCCTGCTGTGGCTCGCCGGCCGTGTCGCCGGCCCGGGCCGGCAGGGCAGTCACCTCGCTTCGCACGACCAGATCCGCTCCGGACGGCGCGCCGGGCACTTCCGACTGCATCAGGTGGCGGATGCGGTCGATCAGGCGCTCCTCGACGTGGATCCCGGGCCGGGAAGCGATGTACAGGTCGAGGTTCTGCTCGACGAGAACAGCAACGGCCAGGTCGAATGGAACGGTCTCGAACAGTGTTTTCAGGGCGCTTTCGACGAGGTCAGACGGGGTCCCGCTCTGCATGCTGCGGGCGGTCATCTGCTGGATGAGGTTCAACAGAGTCGTCAACTGCTCGCTGGAGGCGGTCACGGTCGGGAGCCGAATCATATAATCGAGGAGGACAACCATGCTGATCGAGGCGGAGGCGATCCCGTACGATCCGGCGCCGCTCCGCGGCGAACGGCTGCTCGTCCTCGCGCCGCACCCCGACGACGAGGTCATCGGCTGCGGTGGCCTGCTGGCCCTTCACCTCCGCGAGAAGCGCGCCGTGTTCATCGTCGTCGCCACCGACGGGACGAAGGCCACAGGCGCCAGCGTGGACGCCGGCACCTACCGCCAGTTACGGGAGGCCGAATCGCGGCGAGGGCTGGATGCTCTGGGGGAAGGCGCAGGAGTCGACTTTCTGCGCTTCCCCGACCGCGGTCTCGACGACTCCGTCGCCGCCGCCCTGAGGGAGCGTCTTCTCCAGTTCAGACCCGACGTCGTCTGTCTTCCCAGCCCGATGGAGATTCACCCCGATCACATCGCGCTCTCGCGCGCATTCTGTCTTCTGATTCAGCGCGATGAGTCGCTGTTCGCTGAGCTGGCCATGACCCGCGTGGCGTTCTACGAGATCAGCCATCCCATCCGGCCGAACACGCTCGTCGACATCACCGACGTGGCGGAGACGAAGTACGCCGCCATCGCCGCTCACCAGTCGCAGATCGAGCTCAAGGACTATGTCGCGTACGCGCGCGGTCTCAATGCCTACAGGGCCATGACTCTGCCGCCGGCCACCAGGTTCGCGGAAGGGTACTGGGTCACCGCTCTGCCGGAGCTGCACCGCACTTCATTCGGCGACCTGCGGCGCGCCGTCGGGGCCTGGGCGCACGCCGAGATCGTCCGGGAGACCATTCCGGTCACGGTCGTGGTCAGGACGAAGGACCGTCCCGCTCTGTTGCGCGAGGCACTCGGCTCCATCGCGGCCGGCCAGTATCCTGCGGAAGTCGTCGTGGTGAACGACGGAGGATCGCCGCCTGACCCGGGCGATGGCGTCACGGTCGTCGATCACGGGTCGCCACGCGGACGATCGGAGGCGATGAACAGCGGAGTACGCGCGGCCAGGACAAGGTTCATCGCCTTTCTCGATGACGACGACCTCTTCTACCCCGAGCATCTGCCGGCTCTCGGCGCAGCCGTTTCAGCGGCCCCAAAGCGGGCAGCGTGGTACACGGACGCGCTGTCGGTCTTTCTCCGCATTGGCCCCAGCGGATCCTACGAACGGGAATCGCGGCTGCGTCTCTTTGCGAGCGACTTCGACCGCGCGCTGCTCCTGGTCGACAACTACATCCCGCTTCCGACCCTCCTCGTGGAGCGCGAACAGTATCTGGCCGCCGGCGGCTTCGATGCCGCCTTCGACCTCTTCGAAGACTGGGACTTTCTCATCCGCCTGTCGCAGCGCGGCGACTTCCAGCGCGTGCCCCGCATCACTTGCGAAATACGGCATTTCGCAGGGGGCGGCTCGATCATCCTCGACAAGCCCGAAGGCTCCTCTCCGTTCCGGGAGGCCAAGCTCGCCGTGTGGAGGAAACACGCGAGCCTGATGAGCACCGGCATTTTCGCGGATGTGTTCGAAAGACAGAAGGCCCGGCTGAACGAGCTGGGAAGCCAGCTCGTGGATGCAAAGGGTCGTTCCAGCCATCTCGAGATCGACATCCACCGGGGAGAGCGCGAGCAAAAACGCCTGGTCGGCGAGCTCCACGACCTCGGTGCCAGGCTGGAGGAACGGATCAGAGCGCTCGAAGACTCGCTGCAGAATGCGGAGGCGGAGGCCGGGAGGCAGGCCGCGGAGGTCGGGCGGCGGGCCGCCGAAGTCCTGGGCGCTCAAAAGGAGCTGGCCGGCGCGACGTCCGCGCTGCGAGCCACGTACTCCGAGATCGAGCGCCTGCAGGGCCTGCTGGACATGATCTTCAAGTCGCGCACGTGGAAGCTGCACACACTCCTGGAGAAGATGCGGGGACGCGGATGAGTCGCGTCCTGCTGGTCTGCCCCGAGCCGCTCGGTCACGGGCAGCCCGCCGGCATCGGGATCCGGTTCCTCGAGTTCGCCCGTGTGCTGCAGGGGGATGAGCACGAGATCACGGTGCTCAGCCCGGGGGGCGGGGCCATCGCCGGCTGCCGCTCGGATGCGCTCACACCGGAGAGCATCGCCAGGGACACGAAATGGGCGGACGTTGCGGTCGTGCAGGGGCACGCCGCGAACAGCCTGTTCGCCCACGGAGAGATCGTCCCGACGGTCGTCGATCTCTACGATCCCTTCATCATCGAGAATCTGCACTACTTCGCGGAGCGGGGAGGCGAAGTGTTCGCGCACGATCACGCCACGCTGCTGCGCTCCATGATGCAGGGCGACCTGTTTCTCGCCGCCTCCACCTCTCAGCGCCTCTTCTACCTCGGCGCGCTACTGGCCGTGGGGCGGCTGAACCCGCACCTGTTCGAGGCCGACCCACAGCTGGAGTCGCTGATCCGGATCGCTCCGTTCGGCGTGCAGCCGGAGAGACCGATCGCAGAGCGCGACAGGCACTCGATCCTCTTCGGCGGGATCTACGACTGGTACGACCCGGTCCTGGCGATCGATGCCGTCGCGGCGGCGCGCAAGTCCATTCCGGCGCTCGCCGTCACGTTCACACGCCATCCCAATCCCGAGCTGACGCCGCAGGGGAAAGCGGCCGAGGCGGTGGAGCACGTGAGGCGCCGCGGGTACGGCGGGTTCGTCCGCTTCGAGCCGTGGTTCGCCTACGACAGACGCGGCGACTTCTTCGACCGGTTTGCTCTTGCCCTGATCACGTTTTCTCAGTCGATCGAGACGGATTTGTCCATGCGCACGCGAGTGTACGACTACCTGTGGGGCGGACTTCCGATCGTGACGAGCTCCGCGCCGGGAACGGACGAGCTGCTGGAGCGATACGGCGCCGGATCGGTCGTGGGCGATCTTTCCGCGGACGGGTTCGCGAAGGAGATCGTGGCCATCCTGAGCAGCGAATCGCGTTACGCGTCGATGGTCTCGGGGTCGCGTCGCTTCGTCTCCGAGCATCAGTGGCCGAAGGTGCTCGCGCCGCTGCGCGACTTTTGCCGCTCTCCCCGCATCGATCCACGGAAGGAAGACTTCACCGTCCGCATGAACGCAGCCGAGGCTCCCCGATCCATCCTCGACCGGCTCAGGCGCCGGATCGGAGGCGCGTTCTGACGTCACCCAGCGTCGAGGTCATCATCGTCAACTGGAACAGCCGCCAGCACACGCTCGACTGCGTGAGCGCTGTCGACGGGCAGCTCGGCGAGACCGGGAATGCTTCGATCACCGTGGTGGACAACGGGTCGACGGATGGCAGCGCCGGCGCCGTCGCGGCACGCTTCCCGGAAGTGAAGCTCTTCGCGCTCCCGGCGAACCGCGGGTTCACGGGCGGCATCGCCGCGGCGATGGCCGGATCAGGGGCGGACTACGTCGTCTTTCTGAACAACGACGCCGTTCCGCAGGAGGGCTGGCTCCCCGCTCTGGTCGGCGCCATGGAGTCGGCGCCGGCCGACGTGATCTCGATCGGCGGGAGAATCACCGACCTGTCCGGGAAGCTCATCGACTTCATCGGCGGCGTGATGACGTTCGACGGTCACGGCTTCCAGACCGGCTTCCGCCACCCGCTCGGATCACACGAGGAACCGAAGGCGGGCGGCGAGATTCTCTTTGCGTGCGGCGGGAACATGATCTCGCGCCGCGCCGCGCTCGAGGAGCTGGGCGCCTTCGACGACGACTACTTCGCGTATCTGGAAGACGTCGACCTCGGGTGGCGGGCCTGGCTGTCCGGACATCGAGTTCTCTACGAGCCGGCCGCGCTCGTCCGCCACGCCTCCTCCGCCACCAGCGACCGTCTCGGGAACTTCGAGCGCGGCGTCCTCTTTGAGCGCAATGCCCTGCAGACCGTGATCAAGAATTACGACGAGGAGATGCTTCGCGAGGCGGCGGGAGCAATCTTTCTCACCTACCTTCATCGTCTCCACCACTACACCACGACGCGAAACGGGGCGGAGGGACTGACACGCGCTCCGTTCGAGGGTGAGAGCGCCACGGTGTCCTCCGGCATGCTCAGCCGTCTCTGGCGGCGGCTGGTCCCGCGCACCATCGCGAAGATCGAGGACCCGCTGACCGCCATGCAGTTCCGCGCATTCGAGTGGATCGTTCGAAACGAGAGCCGCATCGCCGCCAAACGCGAGCTCGTGCAGAGCAGGCGCAAACGGAGCGACGAGGATATCTTCTCGCGCTTTCCGCTTCACTTCGTTCCCACCTATCCCGGCGACGACGCTCTGATGGCCGGCGCTCTGTTCCGGCTGCTGCGACCACGCACTCCTTCGGCCGATCGGAAGCTGGGCGATATCATCGCAACGTGAGCTGGTGGCGCCGATTTCTTCCCCGGGGGGTCTTCTGGCGCCAGATGGCCCGGTTCGGCGCGCTCTGCCTGCCTGTCTGGATGGAGCCTGTGGTCATGGCGTTCTGGTCCGGCTTCTTCCTGATGTGGGGGGCCGGTCGCCGCGGGGTGATGCGGAACCTGGCGGCGATCAAGCCCCGCTCGTGGGCATTCGTGAACTTCTTCCGGGCCTATCGCGTGTTCTGGAACTTCGGCTGGACCATGACCGACAACATGCGGTTCAAGGAGCTGCGCATCATTCCGGACTGGGAGTTCGTCGGCCTCGACCACTTCGAGAAGCTCCAGTCCGAGCCTGGCGGCGCGATCATTCTCACCGCGCACATGGGCAGCTACGATCTCGCCGCCCAGCTCTTCTCGGAGCTGACCGGGAGGCGGATGTACATGGTCCGTGCCCCGGAGATCGATCCGCAGACTCAGGAGTTCGAACAGCAGCAGGAGGGTCGCACGGGCAGCGACGGCCTGACGGTCGAGTTCAACACGAAGTCGTCCGATCTCGCGCTGGATCTTCTGGAGGCCATTCAGCGCGGAGAGCTCGTGGCCATCCAGGGCGATCGGGTCACTCCGGGCATCGCCACATTCCCGGCGCAACTGTTCAGCAAGCCGGTCCAGATCCCTTCCGGGCCGTTCGCGCTGGCACTGGCCGCCCGCGTTCCGATCTATCCGCTATTCGTCATCCGCGCGGGACGGCGGCGATACCGGCTGCAGACCTGCGAGCCGATCGTCGTTCTGCGCACGCGGGCGCGGCGCGACGACGATCTGCGCGACGCCGTCGCCGCCTGGACCAAACACCTCGAAACGGTCATCGAAGCCGGCTGGTACCAGTGGTTCATGTTCGAGCCCTACTCGAAGGAGCTCCCTGCATGAGAGCCGTGAGAGGCCGCGCCGACACGCGATGGGCGCCGTCCCGCTTCAACTTCGCGATCTTCCGGCTGGCCGCGCTGGTGGTGGCATCGCGGGCGGTGGTCGAACATCGTCGCGGCGAAGTGCTCGTCATCGACCGGAACCAGAACGCCGCGGAGAGCTATGCGGTCTCGATCTGGGTGGTGGCCAGCCTGACTGCCTATGCAGCGTCCTTGCTGGCCGCGCCCCTGGGATGGATCGCGGCGGCGATCGTGGCGCTTCCGGCCGTCCTGGTGCTCTGTCAGGCCGCCATCGTCGCGGGAGGTCTCTTCGTCCTTCCCGCCATCCGCCACGACCATACCCGCCTCAATTCAGTTCTGTTGATGACGTCCCTGGTGGCGGTGTCCGCATGGATCGCGTCGACGACGCTGTGGTCGCGGTACGTCGGCATGCTGTTCATCGCCATCGTGGCGCTCAACGCCATCGCGGCAGTGCCGGCGCGGCTGCTGAGAGCGCGGATGGCGGCAGCCGACCGCGCCCGCGGGGTGACCGATTGAGGCGGGCCATTCTCCTTTTTGCAGCCGTTGCGCCGCTCATCACACTGCTCCTCTGGTCCACATCCGCGGTGGCCGCCCTCGGCATCCTGATGCTGTCACACGCACTGCTGCTCTATCCGACGCTCGTCGCCAATGCGCAGTGGCTCGGTCCGGTGATGACCCGGTTCGAGACCGGCCAGCGCGAGCTCTGGCTCACGATCGATGACGGGCCCGCCGACGACACACCCGTCGTGCTCGATGTCCTGGAACGGCTCGGTGTCCAGGCGACCTTCTTCGTGAAGGGCATCCTCACGGAGAAGCGCGCCGACTTCGCCCGCGAGATCGTACGGCGCGGTCACACACTGGGCAACCACTCCTGGTCGCATCCCAGCGCCACGTTCTGGTGCCTCCTGCCGTCCGCCGTCCGTCGCCAGGTCGAACGCTGCAACGACGCCATCGCCGCAATCACGTCGAGCGCGCCGCGCTGTTTCCGCGCGCCGGTGGGCATGAAGAACCCCGCCGTTCATCCGGTGCTGAAGCGCCACGGAATGACGCTGGTTGGCTGGAGCGCGCGCGGCTTCGACAGCACGACCGACGATCCGGAAGTCGTCCTGCGGCGAGTCCTTCCCGACGTTCGTCCCGGCGCAATCGTCCTTCTCCATCAGGGCCGCGCATCGTCGGCCCGAATCATCGAGAGAACGGTCATCGAGCTGCAGAAGCTCGGCTACTCGTTCGTCGTTCCTGACGCCGGACGCCTGAAGACGAACAGATAGTTGTTGAAAGGCGTGCGGCCCCACAGGGGACGAACCTCCGCCGAGAAACCAGCCGAGCGGAATGGGGCGACGATCTGCTCCGCGGTCGGAAAGTGCAGCCGCTCCGCCTTCAGCCAGCGGATGCCGCGTGAGAACGCCTCCTGCGCCGCCGTGAGCCGGTAACGGAGGGAACCGTCGCGCACGGCATCACGGACCACGGCCACTCCTCCAGGCGGAACCGCAGCGGCCATCCGCCGCAGGATGTCGTCCTGCTCCTCCGTTCGAAAGTAATGCAGGACGTCGAGCGCGGCGATGTTGCTGCCGGCCGGGAACGGTTCCCTGACGTCTCCCCTTCTGAAATCGAGACCGCTGTACTGCGCCGCGATCTCTCCGGCCATGGCGATCTTCCCCTGGTCGTGATCGATCCCGATGACAGGCTCGTTGAACCCGTGTTCGCGAAGGTAGAACCCGAGGAGGCCGACGCCGCAGCCGATGTCGAACAATGGACCGCGAGCCGGTTGAAGCACCTCCAGCGCCGCGCGATAGACGGGATCATGGCGCAGCTTCGACGCGACATACCCGCGGACGAAGGGCCCGCCGAACCGGGCTGCGATCCGTGCCGTGACCTCGTCGCGCGTCACGGCGAGAGATGTTCGATGAGGTCGATCAGCTCGGGCAGATTGAACGGCTTCGGAAGAATGGCCGAGACTCCCATCTGCAGCACCGCCTGCGGATCGACGTGCAGGTGCGCGGACACGACGATGATGGGGACCTTGCCGAGGTGGCCGGTCTGCTGGAGGCGCTGAAGGAAGTCCCAGCCGTTGACCTCCGGCATGGCCAGATCGAGCAGGATCACGTGAGGGTGATGAATCGTGAGCGCGCGCTGCCCTTCTCCACCGTCGCCGGCCAGAAGCACCTGGAAGCCGTGGCGCCTCAAGGCCGCGGCCAGCATCCCGCGCAGGGGCAGGTCGTCGTCGATCACCAGGACGCGCTTGCGGTCGACGTCGGCGATTCGCTTGGAGCGACCACTCTTTCGCTGCTGCAGTTCAGACATGATCGTGATGACTCACTGCCGAGAACGTCAATGCAGGAGGCGAACCACCTCCCCCTCAGAACAGATCGCCGTCTCCCATAGTGTAGTAAAGCGACCGCGCCATTTCCGCTGCCGCGTCCGGCCAGGTGAACGGGACACACATGAGCGACAGATCCTGCGGCTCTGGACGCCGCTCCAATCCGGACGCGACGAGAGCGTCGTCGAGCCATGCCGGGCGCGGCGGAAACCATCCATCGATCGACTCTACCGGGTAGACCTGCGCAAGATGACGCAGGGCCGCCTCCAGCGCATCGCCGTGCGCCGGATCGAGCAGCAGGTCGCCGATGCTCATTCGTTTGTCGCGGATCCGAAAAACCAGCCAGCCAACGAGCGTCCGCCATTTCCGGATGGCCACCACCACGTACGGCGTCTGCGGCGGGGACAGATACCGCCACGTCACGTACCGCGCGTCCCGCTCGAGCAGGAACCTGTAATGCGGAGCAAGCCGGGCGAAGAGCGCATCCCATTCCGCGTCGACGGTGGTGGTGAGAACGAACTGAAGGCCGCGCGCCCATCGCTCGAGCCTGCCGATCGGCCTGAGCCGGGCTTTTTGAGCCACCCGGTAGGCGACCGGCTCCACGCGCGCGCTCCTCAGAAAGCGGAGCGAGAAGCGCTGGATGTTCGAGACGTTGAATCCGTAGTTGAATGCGACGCGCCCTTCGCAGAACGTCTCGTAGAAATGTCCGGCCGTGCGGCCCAGGACGCTGCTCGGACCGCGTCCGATGTGCCGGACCGACGGAGCCGTCATCGTGTCGCCGATCTGATTCGCCTCGATGGTCCGTCCGAACGCGCAGAACCGAACCGGGTATCCGGCATAGTGTCCGACGAGCATGTCCGGCTCGATGCACGCCACGCTGATGCGATGCAAGCCGTACGGGTTCCGCTCGTACTTCCAGCGCCATTCCTCAGGCCTCCGCGGCTGGTGAAAGGAACGGGCGAACAGCTCCAGAATCGGCGTCTCGTCACCGGGGCGATACTGGCGAATGACGAAGCGGTCGACGGCTTCAGCGGGCATGCGTGGGCTCGACGGACCGGATAGCCCTGATATTCACCGGCGGGCCGGCCCGGCGCTTGGCCACGATTCGGATCGAGCCTGAACTGACCAGGAGGGGGTCGGGCACGAGACGCAGCAGACCGCGGACGAGCGGCGCGATCACCGGCCAGCGGTTCGCCGCCAGATGGCGCAGGAACTTGTGATCGCGATATTCGAAGTCGGGACCGATCGCGTCGATCTCGAATCCGGAATGCTCCAGCAGCTCGATCAGCGCCGAGCGCGAGTAGAGTATCAGGTGCGTGCGGAAGTTCTGCGGCATTCGTTTTCGCTCCGTCAGCAGATAGAGCAGCCCTTCCGTGTCGAACGTGGTGAGGAACAGGATCCCGCCCGGCTTGAGAAGGTCCTTCATCCTGCCGAGAGCGTCGTGAGGATCGGCCATGTTCTCGAAGACGTGGAAAAGAGCGATGGCGTCGAATGCCGGCCCGGTGTTCACGAAGTTCTGCAGCGTCGAGCAGTAAACCTCCAGCCCGCGCGATCGCGCGTGTCGCGCCACCGTCGGCGCGCGATCGATGGCCACGTACTCGAACTCCTGGGCGGCGGCGCTGCCGAAGCTCCCGTCTCGCACGCCGATCTCCAGGACGCGCGCGCGCGCCGTGAGCTGCTTTCGCAGCACGGAGACGCGGCGCACGCTCGTTAGCGTTCGAGCCGATTCGGAGTGAGGATGCTCCACTCCATCAGTCACCGGCAGATGTGGACGGAGGACTCGGCGAACCGGATGCGTCCCCTCTTCCTCGGCGAACTGGTTGAGGTACCTGCACTTACATCGGCGGCAGGCTCGGACCACGTTCCCCGGAATCTGCGCGCACGTCCACACTTCGGACGAGAAGCACACCGGGCAGCGCCGCGCCGTTCTGTAAGCGCCGCGCCGGTCGTTCAACCGGATGCGGATCGATGCGACGAGAGCCTCGATCGGACCGAAAGCCGGCCGCACGGAAGGCGCATCGACGGTCAGACGCTCGATCCGGAAACCGTACTTTCCGGCCAGGAATGCGATCTCGAGGTCGCACGACTGGTCGAGGAGCTTCGTCTCGTTGATCACCAGCTTCGCGGCCGCTGCGGCCAGCGCCTTCAGCCGCAGCGATGGATCGGGTGCGTGTTCCGAACCTCTGGATCTCGATGTCTTCGCGAACACGATGTCGGTACCGCCCGACTCGATGAGGGCTGCGAAATCACCGATTGCGCTGACGGCGTACGGAAGCGCAGCGTCTGCGATGACGATCACGCTGCCGGTCGCATCAGCCGCCCCTTTTCGAACCGCAGCGCCGTATGTCGCCCCCTCGGGCGTGAGGATCTCGAACGGCAACCCGGTCGTCTCCAGATACTCGGCGATGCGACGGCGGGCCGCTTCCACGGCAGCGCGGGCGCCGGCCAGCGGCACCACCACCGAAACGCTGGCCGGAGGGCCCGTCATACCGAGATTCTAATCAACTCCGCCGCCGCACATAGGTCCCCCGCACGCGGCCGGTGTGCCTGTCGACCACGCGGAGAAACAGCCGGTCGCCACGATAGGTGCTCCAGACCTCGTCGGGAAGGGTCACGGCGTTCGATGCCGGAAAATGGCCGGCCGCGGTCGTGAAGGAGGGCAGCGGAGACGCCTCGACGACGAGATCGCCTGAGTCGAGCTCGACCGGTCCGGACAACTCGAGGGGCGGGAGCGTCCGCGGCGGGCGCTCGATCGACTTCAGCAGGCGCGCCATCGCCACGCCGCTCCACTTCTCGAGGTAACGCCGCTCAGACTCGACGAACAGAGACGCGCTGCGCGAAGGCTCTCCGCCGGCGCTTTGATTGAAGAGGTGGCGGCAGCGCGCCGAGGGAACATAGACGATCCTCCCGCCGCGTCCTGCAACCCGCCGGAGGAAGTCGGTCTCCTCGAAGTAGAGCGGGAAGCGCTCGTCGAAGCCGCCCAGCGAATCGAAAATGCCCGCCCGAATGGCCATCACCGCGCCGGAAATGGCCCGGACGGCCGTTGTCTCGCTCAGCAACCAGAAGCGCAGTCGCGATCGGAAACGCCTCCTGTCCCGCCAGGCGGACCAGAGCGACACGCGGCTGCTCAGCGCCTCATCGAGCTTCTCCGCTGCGGTGACGAGGTCGGCAGGCGGCAGCATCCACTCCCCGCGCGTGTCCCAGGAGAGCGCCGGCCCCGCCACAGCCGCTCCGGATGCTGCCAGGGCCGCGGCCAGTTCGTCGATGGCCCGAGGCCCGAAGACGACGTCGGGATTCGCGATGACGAGGACCTCGCCGCGGCATGCCGGGCGGCCGCGATTGATGCCGGCCGCGTATCCGAGGTTGCGCTCCGCGACGAGGACGGTGTCGGCATGCCCTTCGAGCGACTCTGCCTCGGCGGCGTCGCAGCTGTTGTCGACGACGACGACCTCCAGGTCGCCCGCGGTGGCCGCACGCGCGGAACGAATGGCCTGCACGGCCAGGATCGACGAGCGGTAGTTGATGAGGAGAAGCGAGATCATCGGCCGGCGGCCGGCTGTGGGGCTGGCGTTTCCGCCCCGACCTCGTCCCAGCGATGGCGCACGCCGATGAGACCGACTTCGAAGCGCTCGCCGCTCATGGAGAAGCCTGGACGTAGATCACGGCGGTCGAACACCGTGATCGCATTCTCGTCGCCGGCATATGCGATCAGCGAGTAGTCGCCGCGCGTCAGAGGCATGTCCATGAGCTGCAGCTGAAGGTCGTATTGGGTGCGCCCGACCAGTGGCGGGACTTTGTCATCGTGAGTGGCCACGGCAAAGCACTGGAGGTCGTCGGCGGAGCGATGAACGCCCACGAGAACGTGGATGGGCTGCGTGGGATCGTCGGCCTCGATCCGCATCCGTACGATGACGTCATCACCACGGTGAAAGGTCGTCCGGACGCTGCCGGAGCGGTCGCAGACCACCATTTCCCGGATGCGCACCGGAGTCGATTCGCGGCGCATGCCGCTCTCGTCGGTGCCCGGATGCATGCGGTCGCGCTCGAGCAGAAAGGTCTCGTATTCGTGGACGACGTCGAGCGCGGGCCCGAAGCGGACGGCGCGCCCGCGGTCCAGCCAGAGCGCTCGGCGGCAGATCGTGCTGATGTAGTAGAGCGCGTGCGAGCAGAAAAGAATCGTCTTGCCGCGCTCCTGGAACTCCCGGATCTTGTCCGTGCACTTCTTCTGGAAGTGGCCGTCGCCGACGGCCAGCGCTTCGTCGATGATCAGGATGTCCGGATCGACGTTCACGGCGACGGAAAACGCCAGACGCATGTACATCCCCGACGAGTACGTCTTCACCGGTTGATCGACAAAGCTGCCGAGCTCCGAGAAGTCGAGGATGGCAGGCAGACGCCTATTCACCTCCTCCGAGGAGAGCCCGAGGATCGTGGCGTTGAGAGCGGCGTTGTCGCGCCCGCTGAACTCGGGATGAAAACCCGTTCCCAGCTCGAGGATTGACGCGATGGAGCCGTCCGTCATCAGCGTCCCGCTGCTGGGCCGGGCCACACCGGAGAGGAGCTTCAGCAGCGTGCTCTTGCCCGCACCGTTCTGACCGACGACGCCGACGGTCTCTCCGCGCTGCACATCGAAGGAGACGTCGTCGAGGGCGGCCAGCCTGCTGTGCCGGGCGCGGCGCGTCACCAGCTCGATCAGCCGGTCCGCAGGCCGCCGGTAGACGCGGTAGTACTTGGAGAGGCCCTCAGCGCTGACGGCGATGTCCATCGGCCAGATTCTACGCAAAACAGAAGTGGCGGGCCCGGAGGCCCGCCACCTGATACGGATTCAATGGACTGCTCGTCAGTGCCTGACGCCGCGGCGTCGGGCCGGCTTGTCGATCTGGCCCGGCTTCTCGCTGTGGCTCTTCAGCGCGCGGCCGAGGTTGTCGTAGACGGTCAACGTCACGGTGTAGTCGCCATCCTGTGCGTAGATGTGCGAGGTCATGCCGTTCGGCCCGTCGATCGTATCGCCCTTGCCGTCGCCGAAATCCCATACCCAGCGTGAGACGAGCTCGATGGGCGACGCCTCCGGAATGAAGACATAGCCGTTGGCCACGCCGGGAATCACCATGCTGCTGAAGTCGAGGTCGATTTCGGGAAGGATCGGATTCCCGCTGCCGCCGATCGTGATGGTCTGGTCGAGCACCAGATTCTGGCCGTTGTTGACCGTCAGCTTCACCGGGAAGGTGCCTGCGCCTGAGAAGACATGCTGCACGGTCTTACCCGTTTTCTGAACGCCGGCGATGTCCCACGTGAACGAATGGTTGCCGCACCCGAAGTCGTAGTTGAAGCCCATGGCCTCGAAGGTGATGGCCTCGTTCGTGGAGCAGGCGCCGCCGCCGAACTGGTTGCAGCTGTTCGAGGAGTTGCGGTACCCGATGAACACGTTGAGGCCGCTCATCTGCGGGCAGTTGCCACTACCCGTGCTCGCGGCGACCGGAACGTTGACGGCCTGCGTGGTGAAGGACTGCGAGCCGTTGGTGATGGTCACCGAGACCGGATAGGTGCCCGCGGACCCGAAGGACCGTTGCATCGACGATCCGCCGACCTGCGTCGAGCCGGCGAAGTTCCAGGTGTACGTGTGGCTGGCGCAGCTCAGGTTGTAGCCGTTGGTCGAGACATTGAACGAGATGTTCTCGCTGACACCGCACGGGTTCCCGTTAAAGCTTCCGCACGATGCTCCACTGTAGGTCAGGAACACGCTGCTGCTGTTCATCTGGCTGCAGCTCTGGTTGCCGCCGCCGCCACCCACGGTGACGTTCGTCTGCGCGGTGAAGGTCTGCTGGCCGTTGTTGATCGTGACAGTGACGGGGAACGTGCCGGTCGACGGGAACGACGCCGTCACCTGCTGACCGGTTCTCTGCTGGCCATTGATCGACCAGTTGAAGCTGTGGTTTCCGCAGTTGAAGAAGTAGTTGAACCCGGTTGCGGTGAACGTGACGGTCTCGCCGACACTGCAGGATCCGCCGAGCGCGTTGCAATTGCTCGAGCTGCCCTGGAAGCCGATGAAGACGTTCGTCGAGTCCATCTGCGGGCATCCGCCGCCGCCACCACCGCCGCCGCCGCCACCACCACCACCGCCCGTGGTGATGGTGACCGGCTGTGAGAGCGTCAGCGTCTGCGCGCCGTTAAACACGGCGACGTTGACGGTGTAGCTGCCGGTCGTGCCGTACGCGTGAGGAGCGTCTTTGCCGCTGCCGGTGGAGTTATCGCCGTAGTTCCAGGAGAACGTGTGCGGCGCACAGCCGAAGTCGTAGGACAGGAACTTCTGCACGGAGAACGGAATGTTTTCGCCGGCGTGGCACGTCGGGTTCGTGGGA
This sequence comes from Thermoanaerobaculia bacterium, assembly GCA_035544675.1. Lineage (GTDB taxonomy): Bacteria > Acidobacteriota > Thermoanaerobaculia > Gp7-AA8 > Gp7-AA8 > DATKCA01. Next base: position 29,803 of record DATKCA010000206.1, read on the forward strand.
TGACATCCCGAGGACGGACCGGAGAAGGAGATGAACAGGTCCGCGGGGCTCATCTGGATGCAGGTGGTCCCGGCGCTTGTAACCGGAACCTGCACTGAATACGACTTGCTGAGTCCCTCGCGAGTGGCAGTGACCGTGACGGTGTACGTCACCGGAGCCTGAGTGAAGATCGGTGAGAACGTCGGTCCGGTGCCGGTGCCGTTGTTGACTGTGCCACCCGTGGCGGTCCAGGCGTACGTCCAACCTGTCGTGCTCGCGCCGGTCTGGGACACCGCTGAGAAGTTGCACGGAGGTCCGCCGTTGGTGCAGCCGCCGACGATGAGCGGGTCAGGGAAGTTCAGAGGCTCGGTGACGGCGATGCTCTGCGTGAAGCCGGTACAGGCGGCGCTTCCGGTCGTCGGAGGAGAATTGATCGTTAGACGAACGCGGTAGCCCTGGGTCAGAAGACTGTCGGTCGATACTGAGAATGAGCCGATGGGGAATCCGCTCGCGACGCCCGGCGTACTGACAACCTGGCCATTGGCATCGAGCAGCTCCCACTGATGCGAGAACGACGTGAGCGGCGCGACGATCGGTTGTGATGTGACGCGTGAGGTACTCGTGAAGGTCAGAGTGCTGCCTATCACCGCCGGCGTTCCGATGGCGGCCGCAAACGGCCAGGCTCCGAACCGGAAACCGGTCGAGCCGTTCGAGGCCGGAGTCAGCCCGACCGGGTAGAGAGTGCCGATGGTCGAACCCGGCGTGACATAGGGGCCGTAGTGGGCCGCGAAGTTCAGCGTGTTCGCGCCGCAGTCGCCGATGGGGATAGTCGTTGTCGGCGCCGTGTTCACGGTTCCGGTCTCGAATCCCCACTGCACGTAGTGGCCGGCGACGTCGCCGTCCGAGGCGTCGAAGAACGAGTCTCCCACGACGATCGGAGCCGGCGAGCTGGCGTTCGCCTGCGTGAACAGGAAATTGATGCCGGTGACACCAAACCGCGCCACCGGCGGCTTCAGCGTGAACGTGGCGCTCGAGCTCGCGGCCGGCGCCGTTCCGGTGATCGTGCGAACTCCGTGAGGCGACGAAGGTGTGAGTCCGGAGTACTGGTGAGAGGCGACCTGGCCGGTAAACCCGTTTGGATCGGTGTTCGGCTCGGCTCCCGGTGCGGCCTCCGGATTGCCGAAGTTCCAGCTGACCGACTTCGGCTGACCACTTGTCGTTGCAACGACCGCGACGTCGTCGCCGTAGAAGATGTCGCCGTTCGCGCGGAGCGGCGCGCTCGGATTCACTCCCCCCACCGTCCCCTGAATCGAGACATTGATCGCATCCTCGGATTTGATCTGGTAGACGTCGCCCAGACCGTACGCGGCGATGATGAGGTACAGCTTCGATCCCACGCGATAAGGCGCTGTGCCGACGACGCCGCTGCGCTGCGGTTTCGAGTGGCCGGTCTGCTGCACGTTGTAATGCTTGTTGAAATAGTTGTTGAGAGGGATCTCCTCGGGGATGCCGTTGACGAGCTTGTAGAGCTGGACGTTCTCGCCGACGGGAAGCTGCATCCCCAGGACGGAAAGGTGGTCTCCGCCCCAGCGCATGTTGTAGGGCTCGAACTCATACGACGTCTGCGTCTGACTCTCGGTGAAGGTTCCGCTCGTGGTGCGCGTGAACGTGCTGAGGATCATCCGCCCGTTCGAATTTTTTCCCGCGGCATAAAAGTTTGTTCCGTCGGTGGTGATCGCCGAGTACCGGCCTGTTCCCCCGAGGGCGAACGTCTGCTGCGGCCCGCCGCCGGTCGCAATCGAGTCGTGGTTGTAGATGTAGAGGACCCCGTGCTGAAGACCCGCCAGCGCTGTCTTCGTGCGCGCGTACTTGTTGAGGTAGCGGCCGAATTGACCGGCCGGTGCCGGCGCGGCCGGATTCGTGACGTCAATAATCCGCATCGCCGGCGACGAGGACGCACCGACGAGCACGTAGTACCGCCCCGCACTGGTCTGGAAGGGGATGATGATGTCGGCGAAGTCGCCCGGCTCGGTGGACGACTTCTGCTCCTGGAAAATGCTGGCCATCAGGCCGCCGTCCGACGAATAGTCATCGCGGGCGATGCCCCAGCTGAAGTACGAATACGCCATGTAGATATAGCCGCGATCGTCAAACTCGAAGCCGAGAAGGCGTTCCTGGCCGTCGATGATGGGAGTGATCCATTTCACGGGAGAGGTCGGCGTGTTCTCAGCGTAGAAGAACTTGTTCCACTTGAGGAAGTACTCCGCCTCGCCGCCGGGATGCTGGTTTCCGGGGATCCCGATCTGTTGCGAGTTGGTGAGCACCTCGCGCGTCTCCAGCCGGGTGAAAAACGTGTCGAGGTTGTGTGCCGCCACGGAGCTGCCCAGGGCGATGTAGATTCGGTTTTTCTCGGGATTCAGCGTTAAACCGTACACACGCGCAGTGCGAAACGTCTGCTGCCAGTCGCGGGTGAAAACTGAATCGGCATAGCGGCCGGTGAAGGCGACGATCGGATCCGAGTAGAAGTAGGGAGGATCGCCGAGGACCGGCTCGTTCGTCGTCTGATCGTAGCTGGTGCGGGCGGACGGACATCCGGGGCACGAGACCATCGCTCCACCGGGCGGAGTGGGCAACGGAAACCCCTGAGCAAACATGCTTCCGGCCATTCCGGTGATCGCAATCACGGCAGCCGCTACGTAGAAGAATCTCTTCACTTCACCCTCCCAGGAGTCTCTGACGGTGGATTGGAGCAAACAGAAATTATTATAAGCGCAGAAATCGCGGCTTTCGAAAGAAAATTCGTGGCATTCCCCGGCTGCGGGGAGTCGTCGCTCCGGCCACAGGAACCATTCTGCCGCTGCCACATCTTCCCGCGCAACCTCCCAAGGCAAAAAAAAGCGGGCCGGTTTCCCGGCCCGCTTTCGCGTACAGCTTAGGTCGATACGACTACGGGGTCCAGTTATCGGCCGGACGCGGAACCGCGCAACCCGCCGCCGTGTAGGCGCAGTCGGGAGACGTCAGCGTACCGTTCTGCCCTGGGGTCGTCCCAGACTGGGGGGTCGACGTAACCGAGCCAGCCGGTCCGATGGCAGGGCCACCGGCCGCATTGGCCTCAGTCACTGCGACGATACCGGAGCAGCCATTGCCGAGCCACGTCGCGTCGAAGTCGACCGCGAGCGCACCCGCTGCTGCACCCGAACCGCTCTGCGACACCACGACCCAGTTCTGGGACGGACGATCCGTCACAGCGGTCGGGAGACCGGTGATGCCAGCCGGGTTGGCGGTGCCGAGGTCGAGGTTCAGGTACATCCAGCCGCCGACATCCTGACCACCAAGGGTCGGCTGCGGCGGGAAGAATCCACCCGAGGGGGCGACAGGAACGCTGGCCGCCTCGGGCAGCGTGACCGTCGTCGGGGTGGCCGGCGAAACGCCGGTCTGGATGTTGTAGATCGTGAAGTTCTCACGCTCGTCGAAGCGAACGATCTCTGCGATCGGCAGCGCCGAGTTCAGAGAAGCCGCGTTTGCGCCGGAGCAGCCGGTCGGTCCCGTCACGCCCTCACGCCAGATGCGGAGGTTCGTGTTGAGCGAGCCGACGCCACCCGAAATGTAGCGGGCAGCGAAGGTCGCCGGGAGCGGCTGGCGGCGGTCATAGTTGGCCGTCGCGCCGCTGAACAAGAATCCCGACACCGTCTGGTTGTTGATGTAGCGGCTGTAGAAGGTGTACGGCAGGTTGGTCTGGTTGCCAACAAGCGCTGTGCCCGAAGCACCACCCTCAGGGACTGCACGGATGTGAACGAGCGGGCTGCCGCCTGCCGAGTTCGAAGCCGGCGACGCATCGAAGGTCGCATAGTCGCCCGTGAGGACGTTGTCGAACAGGATGTCGTTGCGGAAGTACGCCGGATCGGTCGGGAGTCGGAGCGAGCAGTTCGACGCGACGTCAATCGTCACGTAACCGATCGCGGTGTTCGCCGGATGAAGCGCGCCAGCGGCGGCCGAGGCGGCGCTGCCGACCTGGTTCGTACCGCAGCTCGCGGTCGTGCCAGGAATGACATACGTGCCGTTGATCAGCGCGGTCTGCATGGCAGTGGCGATCGAGGGGTTGATCTGGCCAGGCAGCGGGTTGGTCGGGCTGCCGCAGCCGATCGGAGCCGCGAAGTTCGGGTTGGTGTTGTTCGACAGCGGACCAACCGGCGAGATGCCCGTGCCGGAGGTCGTGCTGCCGCCGGCAGCCGTGCCGCCGACGCCGCCCGTCGCGGTCGGCGCGATCGAGGCGTTGAAGATGATGTCGTGCAGGCTGAGCGACTGCACGTCATATCCCGTCAGGTAAACGTTGAAGTCGATGACCGGGAAAGACCAGTCGGTCCAGATCGTGATGTGGGCGATCTGCGGCGCATCGGAAACGTTGACCAGCGAGAAGATCGTGTTGACTGAACGATCCGCTCTCACGGCAAAGTACGGCAGCAGCAGTGTGGCTGCCGGCGCAGTGCCGATATCGCAGGTGTCGTCGTTGTTGGTGCTGATCGGCGCCGACGCCGCTCCGCCGACTCCCGGCGTGAACGTCGCGTTCGGCTCTGCCACCAGGCGACCCTGCGCGAAGAGCGAACCCGTCAGAAGAAGGGTTACCGCCATCGCAAGGACTAAAGCTCTTTTCATTCCATATCTCCTACACATGTTTTCGAGTGGTATCGGTACAACGTCTTCTCACCTTTCGTCGGCGATATGACCACCTCCCGATCCAGATTTCACAAAACGGTGATTCGTAGCTGCGCGTTACTTTATGGCCCAATGCCAGGTCGAGTCAATACTTAATATGATGTTTCCGCATACGCCGGAACCGGCCGCCTGAGACCGCCACCCCTCCCAGCCCCCCGCCCCGTGGCTTTCAAGCATAGTGCCCGGTCATGCCAGGTTCAGGCATGCCGGCTCGTGGAGCGCGCATTCTGCCACGGCCAGGCCGAATCTGGCACAAAAAAAGGCCTCCGTCACCGGAGGCCTCGACTCATCACACGCTGCAATCACTTCGCAGCGGCCGTCATCTCTTTCTCTGCTGACACGCCCTGGTTGAGGAACACCTGGATCGATCCGTCCTGCAGTCCAAGGCTCGACATGGCCGTCGACTCGTACATCACCAGGACGTCGGGACGGCCATCCTGATTGACGTCGGCCACCTTGATGTCGTAGCTCGGCTTCATCTCGGCGTTCAGCCCCTCGATGGCAGCCTGCTTGAAGCCACCCTTGCCGTCGCCGAGCAGGATCACGAACTCGCGCGGATCGGACTTCATGTAGATGAGATCCTGATTCCCGTCGCCGTCGAAATCGGCCGAAGCCAGACCGGTGATCTGCCCGCGGCTGTCATGGCGCACGATCGGAACGCGGCGGGGCGCCTTCCCATCGAACGCGATCCGATCGATGCCTGTCACCATCGAGAGCGACGGCGTGGGAACGATCGAGGGATCGATGTTGTCCGGCCAGGAGCGCTGATACGAGATCACGGCGTCGTCGTAGCGTTTCGACGAGAGCCGCGCCGCAGTGACCGCCGTGTAGATCGAGAGGAACGGGATCAACTCGCCGTCGCGACCATCGACCTTGTCCCACTTCTCGCGGCCCTTGCTGCGGTACAGCAGATCGGTCCCCTGGAAGAAATTACTCGACCCCACGAAGTCGGGGTACTTGTCGTCGTTGAACTTCCCCACGGCCACCCAGTCGCCGCCGACGTAGTCCGTCGGGCCGGCCACGTCCACGGCCCGCCATCGGGTCCCTTTGTTCTCATTGAGGTAGACGCGGAGCTTCCCCCCGCGGAACTTTGCCTGCCGTCCCGGCGCAGGACCCTCGTAGATCGTCACGATGTCGAGGTTGCCGTCGCGATCGACATCCGCGGTCGTCACGCGGCGCGTCGTGAAGTCGCCGGCCTCGAGGCCTGCGCTGCCATCGACGAAGTTGCCCTTGCCGTCGCCGAGGAATACGCGCAGGCCGACCAGGTGAATCCCGAAGACGAGATCCATCTTCTTGTCGTTGTTGAAATCGCCCGCGGCCACGCTGCCGTACTGAATCTCGTACGGCCAGATCACCGAGTCCCAGGGCGTCCAGTTCCCCTTGCCGTCGCCGAGGAAGATCGCCGGGATCGTGCCGGCGCCTCCGCGCTGCGGAGGAGTGATGATGTCGAGATGACCGTCGCCGTTCATGTCGGCGACGTCCAGCGAGTTACGCCAGGATCCCGTCTGAGGCAGGCCGTTGGACGAGGGGCGGAAGGTGATCTTCTTTCCGGCAGCGGGAACCGAGAGCGGCTCGTACTCGGGGACGATCATCTTCAGATAGGCGATCTGAGGCGGCGTATACGGCGTGACCCTCTCCGCCGGAGCATCGCCGGTCATGGCGTTGGCCGAGCCCGGCTCCGGCAGCTGGGGCATCCACACCCAGACGAACTTGTCGTTCTGCTGGTAGATCTCGAAGGCGAAGTTGGCCATCGCCAGCGGGCGGACGTAGCCGACCTCGCGGTCGTACGCGGCCCAATGCCTGTCGTACTTTTCGATCTTGTAGGCGTGACCGAGCCGCCACCATATCCTCTCGGGATCCGGATCGAGGCCAGGATCCTCGGTCGTCGCGAGCCGGGCTTTCCGCTGCTCGGGAGTCTCATCCCTGATGTATTTCGGGATCGGACCCTCTTTTGCGGCGGCCTCTCGGGCCATCTCCCGCTCGACGGAAGAGGGCTGAGCGGAAAGCGACGTTGCGAGAACGGCAGAGATCAAACAGGCGACCACGATACGAATCGACATCCTTACAATTCTCCTGACGGGTCAAATGAGATCGACGAGGTCGCCGTGCGAGCGATGCATCACGGTCCTTCCGACCGCGAACACCGCGAGAGCGACCACCGTCACTAGTACGATCGAGCGCGGCTCAGGTAACGCCGCCGCCGCGCCCGCTTCCGGAATTCCAGACAGTAGAGCGCGGCGGTACAAACCGAGGAGTGGCGTGAGTGGATTCCACGCAAAGAACTTCTCGAAGCGCCCCCCCACCGGATAGAGGATCGGACTGAGGTAGAAAACGATGGAAAGCACGAAGCCCACGATGTGCGTGAGGTCCCGGAAGAAGACCTGGGTCGCGGCGAGAAAGAGCCCGATGCCGGCCTGGAGCGTGAACTGGATGGCCAGCGCGACCGGAAGCAGCCAGATCGAGCCTGGAAAGTTCCCGCGCCAGGTCAGAAAGGCCACGAAGATCGCCAGACCGATGCACTCGAAGATCAGGGCCGAGAGATTCGGCACCAGGACGAGCACGTCGAAGTCGAGAGGGAGTTTCCTGACCAGCGGTGCGTTATCGAGCATCGCCGTCGTCGATCGGATCAGCCCCTCGTTGAACGCAAACCACGGCAGAAGGCCTGCCACCAGGAACTCGGCGTAGTGCGCGCCGCCGCCGCCGACGCGCGTGGTGAACATCGTGGTGAACACGAACCAGTAGAGGGCAACCAGAGCCAGCGGCTGGAGAACGGCCCAGGCCAGCCCGAGAGTCGACCCCATGAACCGGGCAGTGAGGTCGCGCCCGACGAGCTTTCTCAATAGATGCAGATTTCGCAACCTGGCGAGCCTCGGGCGAACGGTGTAACCTGTGAGTGGATAACCTGCCAGGCGGGAGCCGGGCAGAGCCGGTGATTTCCCTTGAAATCGCAGTGGATCGTATAGTTTAATACCATAAAAGTCAACGGAACCCGCCATGACACGTACGTTTCAGGTTGAGCTCGTCGGAAGAAAAATCCGGCAATTGCGTCGCCAGCGAAAGCTCACGCAGGTGGAGCTTGCCCAGAAAATCGGCATCCATCAGAGCGACCTCTCCCGGATGGAACAGGGAGAGTACAAAGTCGGTCTCGACACGCTGCTGCGCGTCCTGCAGACGTTCGATCTCAGCATCGGAGACTTTTTCGAGGAGAACGACCGCGCACAGACCGTCGTTCAAAAGCTGAATTCCCTGAGCGTTTCGGCTCAGAAAGAGGTAGAAGACTTCATCGAGTTCAAGCGGCGCCAGGAAGACGGCGGCTGGGACGAGGACGGGAGCGAGGGTGTCGATGAGTGAGGCGATGAAGAAACGAGTGGAGGAACTGCGGCAGGCCGGCCTGGCCGCCGTTCGCGAACACGAGCTGGAAGCGGCGCTGCCGTTGTACGACGAGGCGCTCTCGCTCGCGGCCGACGATGAAACGATCGACCTGATCACGATCAACAAGGCCGACGCCCTGATCGCCCTGGAGCGGCAGGGCCCGGAAGTCCAGCAGCTGGCGCGCATCATCATGCGCCGCCGGAACGCCCGCCACGTCTGTCTGGCCGCGTATGCACTCCAGTACAAGCATCGCGTGGAGCAGGATTTCAAGCGGGCGCTCTTCTACGGGCAGCTCGCGCTGCAGGCCGCCGAAGAGCTCCACGACCTCGCCTACAAGCGCGCCGTGCTCGTCGACCTCGGCAACGTCTACGAGATGGACTCCGAGATTCCAAAGGCGATCGAGTGCTTCGAAGCCGCGCTGGAGCTCATCCCGAAAGATCAGGAGACCCACAGCCGCAACCGTGGATACACGCTGGAGAACCTCGGGTACTGCCGGCTGCTGAACGACGAGATCGAGCCGGGAATCAGCCTGATCCTCGAGGCGCTCCCCTACCTCGACGATCAGGTGGGCCGCGCCGAGGCGTATGTCGATCTCTGCTACGGATATCTCGAGATGAGCGATCTCGACCACGCGCTGTTCTACGGCAAGGCCGGGCTTCGCCTGGCCGTTGAGGATCGCCAGACCCGCAATGCTCATTACCTGCTCGGAGAAGTGGCGTGCAAGCGCGGAGACTCCGAGAGCGCCGACTACCACTTCGATTGCCTGGCCCGCTTCTATCCGAACTTCAAGAACCTCAAGAGCCTGCTGTACGCGATCGATCTGAGAGGGATGGTGAACCTCAAACTATGATCAAACGAGTCCTGCTTTCACTGGCCCTCTGCCTCGCCGCAACCATGGCGGTCGCCGATCCGCGCGACCGTGATGTGTTGCTGACGAGCGACGGCACGTTGTACACGGTCGAGATCGCGAGCAACACGACGGCGACCAACGACCAGTCTTCCTGGTACCTGATCCTGACCACGCAGACCGGCACGCGCCGGACGAGCACACCCGTCCCGGGCTCTCTGGCCGGTGGGGCACACAGCAATCCGGCACTTGGCTACGACGCCGAGTCAGACACGCTCTTCCTCTTCTGGCAGCAGGCCGAGAATGGCGGCCTTTCCAGCCGGCTTCTCTTCTCCTCCTACCACAAGGGCAGCTGGAGCGATGCGACCACACTCGACAGCGTCGACTGGGACCTGCACCGAAATCTCAAAATCGCGGTGACCCGCTTCATCGAGGCGGGCGACGCGGCTGGAAAGCGCATCCTCGTCCCGCAGCTCACGGTCCACGCGGTGTGGTGGCAGGAGAGCGGAATGGGCGAGTGGGCACGCTATGCGATGATCACCATCGATCGCGGCGCAGTCGTGGACATCCAACTCCGGTCGCTTCCCGAGTTTGCCGGGCTGACCATCAACCGGACGCCGCTGCGCTCGATGTCGCCGCATGAGGTCCTTCGCCACCCCGCCGTCGCGGCCACGCCGGGCCGCGACGCAGTCGACATCGTTTTCGGCCACACGCAGACCGACTCGCTTCATCGCGTGCGCCTCAAGCCGACCAACGACGGCCGCCTGCGGATCCCCATCGGCATCCGCGACGAGCAGGTCGGGCGTCCTTCCCTCGACGCCGGGGTCAACTCGATCCACGCCGTGATCGAGGGAGATCGCATCGCGTTCTACACCACTGCGGAGGATGCCCTCTCGTTCGTCCTCTACAAGAACGGCGGATGGTCGAACGAGCGAAATCTGGCTCTCAGCGAGAAGATCACCTCGGAAGCAGCCGTTGGCGCGCTCCGCAAGATGGTCGCCGGCGAGTAAAACCCGACTCCAGCATCAAACTCCGAGAGCCGGCCGCAGGGCCGGCTCTCTTCATATCCGGGGTTTGGAGTGTTTGACCGAGGTGATCACACCGAGCCCGAGGAGCAGCAGCGCTCCGATCGCGATCCAGATGGGATCGGCGCCGAATCGGTAAGCGGCGATGCCGACGGCCACGATCACGATCACCCAGCCGACTAGCGAGAGATTGAACCAGTTCACGGCAGCAAGACCTCCGTCATGCCACCTCAGCAATAGAAGTGCCCGTCAAAGAAAAAGCCCGGCTTTGCAGCCGGGCCGGGCCAACTTCCCGGGGGCTTCTACTTACCCTGAATGATGAAGGCGATGACGAGCGCGTAGATGACGAGCGACTCGATGAGCGCCAGACCGATGATCATGGCCAGGCGGATCGGGCCGGCTGCGCCCGGATTGCGGGCGATGCCTTCGACGGCCGCGGCAATGGCGCGCGACTGACCGATGGCGCCGGCGGCCGCCGCGATGCCGAGCACGAACGCGGCCGAGATGGCGCCCCACGCCACGCCACCGGCGGTGGAGCCGCCTTCTCCTGCCTGCTGGGCGAGGGCCGGGATGGCCGTCAGCGCCAGGATGAACATCATGACCAGTTTCTTGTTCAAACTGAAATCCTCCTTTAATTGAGTCTGAATCAGTGTTCCTCAGCCGAGACGGCGCCACCGATGTAGACCATCGTCAGCATGATGAATACGAATGTCTGAAGGACTGCGCCGAAGATCCCCAGGCCCATCATGGGCCAGGGAATGACGAACGGCAGCATGCCCATGAAGATGCCGGTGGCCGTGTGCTCGCCGAAGATATTACCGAACAGACGCATGGCCAGCGAGAGAATGCGGGCGAAGTGACCGATCACTTCGATGATGAACATGAACGGCGCCAGCCACCAGACCGGACCGCCGAAATGCGCGAGGTAATGGCCCACGCCCTGTGTCCGGATCCCCTGCCAGTTGTAGTAGAGGAACGCGGTCAGCGCCAGCGCGACGGTGGTGTTGATGTTGCCCGTCGGCGGCTGAAGGAAAAAAAACAGACCGAAGATGTTCGAGATGAAGATGAACACGGCGAAGCCGCCGATGATGGGGAGGAATCGTTCGGAGTGAGGCCCGACGACGTCGCGCAGGAGATCGCGCAGACCGCCCACGATCATCTCCAGGAAGTGCTGGAAGTTCCCCGGATTGTCCTTGCTGAGGCGGCGTCCGGCCAGCGGGAAGACGATCGAGCAGACGACCAGCACCAGAAGCGCCATGATGACGTGGTCGGGGACGTCGAAGCCAAAGGCGTGCCGCCAGATCCTGTTGAACGGCTCGTAGAGTATTGAGTGTTCGTGTTCCATTTAGCGCGCGTAAATCCGATAGACCATATACACGGCTTCACCCATGATTCCCACCACCACGATCGAGAATCCCAGCAACACACTTAACGCATCGAAACGAGCTACGAAGATTGTGACCGCGAGCGCCAGACCGAGGAGAGCGAAGCGCGCCAGGGTACGCAACATCAATCTCCGAGCTTGCAGGTGAGCCGCCGGATGGAGGAGCATCTCTGCGATTTCCTCCAACCAAAGGAACGCGATCATAGTCACGGCTGCACTGCAAGTCAATCCGACAAAGGCCCGGAAACCGCTCGACAGAATCGTGAAAATGGCGAACGCCACATAGGCTCCCGCGCTGATCCTCCGGACCCGGCGGATGACGTCGGCGGACGGCTCGTCTTCCGGGGAGATCTCAACCGGCATCCCGTCCGGCCATCCGGAAAAGATTGAGGAACGCGGCAATGATGCCGAAGACCGTGAAGATGCCGGTCAGCCACGGCCAGCTTCCGAACAGCTTGTCCATCCCGTAGCCCCACAAGGCGCCGAGGCCGATGGCGATCGGGAACATCCATCCGATGGCCGAGGCTTCGAACAGCTTCTTCAGCTCCTGGCGGCTGTTATCGTCCATCGGCGGCCACGCGGCGCACGATCCAGTCACTCGAGGTGGTGACCTGCTTGATCAGCGGCGCGGGCAGCACACCCAGGACCATCGTCACGACCAGGCATACAGCCGCCACGAATCGCACGCCGCCGGACGTCTCCACCTCCGCCTCGTGGCCGTCGCGCAGGTACATGGCCACGACCACACGGAGGTAGTAGAACATCGACACTGCGGACATCAGCACGGCGATGATGGCCAGCCAGCCGAAGCCGGCCTGCACCGCCGCAGCGAAGAGATAGTACTTGCCGATGAAACCGGCGGTGGGAGGAATCCCGCCGAGGGAGAGCAGGAAGACCACCATCGCGAAGGCCCAGAACGGCGCGCGCCGGTGCAGCCCGTCGAAGTCGTCGATCTGCTCGCCGGCATACTCGTGGCGCCGCATCATCAGCACCGTCGCCCAGATCCCGAGGTTCGCGAACACGTAGACCAGCGTGTAGAGAAGGACGCCGTGGATGCCGTACTCGCTGAGCGCGATGATGCCGAGCAGCGCGTAGCCGGCGTGTCCGATCGACGAGTACGCCAGCATGCGCTTGATGTTCTGCTGCGTGATCGCGGCGATGTTGCCGATGACCATCGACAAAGCCGCCACCGTGGCCAGAACCGTGGCCCAGTCCAGGCGGAAGTGGTTGAATCCGATGTAGAAGATGCGCGCGAAGATCGCAAACGCCGCAGCTTTCGACGCCGTCGACAGGAACGCCGCGATCGGCGTCGGCGAGCCTTCGTAAACGTCGGGCGTCCAGACGTGAAAGGGCGCCGCAGCGATCTTGAAGCAGAGACCGCAGCCCAGCAGCATGATGCCGATCATCAACGCGTCGTTGGTGATGAGCGTGGACATGGCCCGATCGATGTCCAGCAGGTTCAGGGACCCGCACACGCCGTAGATGAGGCTGATCCCGTACAGCAGGATCGCCGAGCTCACCGTCCCGAGGATGAAGTACTTCATGGCCGCCTCGGTCGACTTCTGCTCGTTCTTGAAGTAGCCGGCCAGGATGTAGCTGGAGAGCGACATCAGCTCCAGACCGATGTAGATCGACACCAGGTGAACGCCGGACGCCATGAAGAACATGCCGCACAGAGCGAATGCCAGCAGCGAGTAGTACTCCCACTCCGAGTACCGCGAGCCGCGCAGGAACTCCTCCGACAGAAGCGTGATGAGGGCCAGCGCAATGATGAAGAGAAGTTTGAAGAAGATCGCGAAGGGATCGAGCGCGAACATCGCCGACATCGTCGCTGTCGGCTGGATGTCTTCGACGATGCTCGAGCATACGATCAGTGTGATCGCGGCGACCGTGAGGACTCCGAGCATCCAGACCTTGGGCGATGAGCGGCTCATCCACGCGCCGAGAAAGGGCGCGAGCAGAAGCAGCGAGGCACCGAGAGCGAGAACGATCTCCGGAAGAAGGAAGATCGCGTCGGACCAGATCATCGAGCGGCCTCGGCTACCTCGTCTTGTGAGGCCGGCGGGGCGGCCGGGCGCGGCAGCGGCGGCCGCGCGTAGTACTGCGGATCGACCTTCCTCACGATGTACTCGACCGGCTTCTCGATGGTCTCGAAGAAGATGCGCGGCGCGATACCGATCCAGACCATGCAGGCAATCAGGGGGATCAGCGTGAGGAACTCCCGGCGATTCACGTCGGCTAGGTTCTTGTTGGCAGGGTTGTCGAGCGGGCCCCAGAACACCCGCTGGTACAGCCAGAGCAGGTACGCGGCGCCCAGGACGATGCCGATGGCGGCGAACACCGCCCAGGTAATGCTGCGGTTCGCCGCGCCGAGCAGGATCGTGAACTCACCGATGAAGCCGTTCAGACCCGGCAGTCCCATCGACGAGAGCGCGGCGATGAGGAACAGCGTCGCGTACATCGGCATCTGCTTGGCCAGCCCGCCATACTCGGAGATGAGCCGCGTGTGCCGCCGCTCGTAGATGATTCCGACGAGAAGGAAGAGGGCCCCCGTCGAGATGCCGTGGTTGATCATCTGCAGGACCGAGCCCTGGATGCCCATCGGATTGAGCGCGAACATCCCCAGCATCACGAAGCCGAGGTGGGAGACGGACGAATAGGCCACCAGTTTCTTCATGTCCTTCTGCACCAGCGAGACGAGCGCGCCGTAGATGATGCCGATGATGGACAGGATGACCATCGGCGTGACCATCCGCTGCGTCGCATCCGGAAGGATGGGCAGCGCGAACCTCACGAACCCGTAAGTCCCCATCTTCAGCAGCACCGCGGCGAGGATCACCGATCCGGCCGTCGGCGCTTCCACGTGCGCATCCGGCAGCCAGGTGTGGAAGGGGAACATCGGAACCTTGATGGCGAAGCTGAAGAAGAAGCCCAGGAAAATCCAGAACTGGAGATTGGGCGGAATGAGGTAGCCGATGTCGTGATAGCGCAGCACATCGAACGTGAGGCCGGCTTCGAGCCCGCGGATGTTGAGGAACGGGATGCCGCCGTCGTTGAAGAAGTACAGCGCCAGGATCGAGAGCAGCATCAGCACCGAGCCGGTCAGCGTGTAGAGGAAGAACTTGATCGCCGCGTAGAGCCTCCGCGGTCCGCCCCAGATCCCGATGATGAAGTACATGGGCACGAGCATGACTTCCCAGAAGACGTAGAAGAGGAAGAAGTCGAGCGCGCAGAACGTGCCCAGCATGCCGGTCTGCAGCATGAGCAGAAGGACGTAGTACTCCTTCTGCCGGAAGTCGATGGCGCTGAAGGACGAGTAGATGGCGATGACGCCGGTCAGAGTGGTCAGCAGGATCAGCAGCAGAGCGATGCCGTCGATGCCGAAGTTGTATTCGACCCCCAGGGACGGAATCCATTCGAACCGCTCGCGGAACTGGAAGAGCCCCGCCCCCGTCCCGGCCCTGTCGAAATAGAACCACAGGGGAATGGAGATGATGAAGTCGAAGATGGCCACGCCGAGAGCGAATCGCTTGATCCGCGTGGGATTCTCCTTGCTGAAGAAGAACATCAGCAGGATCGCGCCCGCCAGCGGCACGTAGGTGATCACCGACAGGATCGGGAAGTCGTGAATGCTCATTCGTTAGCTCTCAACCCTCACGGTTTGAAGAATAGGTAGACGACGACGAGGAGAATGATGCCGCCGCCCATCACTGCTGCGTAGTTCTGCACGAGGCCGCTCTGAGCGCGGCGCACCATCAGCGATCCCCGGTCCGCGGTCCAGGCCATGCCGTTCACCGCGCCGTCGACGACGTGCTTGTCGAAGATGTTCGAGCCCATGCCGAGCACGTAGACCGTCACGTGCCGGGTCAGGTTGACGAGACCGTCGATGACGTTCGCGTCGAACCATGAAAGGAAGCGGCTGATGAGGATCGTTCCGCGGATGGCCGTCGCGTCGTACACCTCGTCGACGAAGTACTTGTTCTCGAGCAGCCGGTGCAGCAGCGCGAATCGCGCAGCCAGCCGCTTCGGCACGGACCACGCGGCGTCGCCCATGTAGAAGCGATACGCCAGCAGGAACCCGAGACCGGCGATGGCGACCGACAGCGCCATCAGGATCCACTCCACCGTGTGCGAGAGGTGCGGGAAGTGGAAATGCTCACCGCCGATCTGCAGCAGGACCGGCTCGAGCCAACGCTGGAACGGCGTGGGCGCCGAGCCGCCCCAGATCGCCGGCCACCCCACGTAGCCGCCCACGATCGACAGGATCGCCAGGATCCAGAGGACGCCGGTCATGCTCCACGGCGACTCGTGCGGCTCATGCGCGTGCACGTGACGGCCGCGCGCCTTGTCCGTGTGCTCGCCGCCTTCATCGAGCTGGCGGCGGTCCGGAATCAGATCGTGTCCGGCGTGCTCGGGCTCCGACTGCTCGATGCCCTCCACCGCCGCTCCGCGGTAAGTGCCCTGGAACGTCATGAAGTAGAGCCGGAACATGTAGAACGCGGTCAGGCCGGCCGTGATGGCGCCGACGATCCAGAGGAGCGGGGAATATGCGAACGAGGCCGCCAGGATCTCATCCTTCGAGAAGAAGCCGGCCAGCAGCGGCGCGCCGGCGATGGCCACCGTGGCGATGAGCATCGTCGCATGCGTATGGGGCATGTACTTGCGAAGCCCGCCCATCTTGCGCATGTCCTGCTCACCGCCGCAGCCATGGATGACCGAGCCGGCGCCGAGGAAGAGACAGGCCTTGAAGAAGGCATGGGTCATGACGTGGAAGATCGCGGCGGTGAATGCGCCCACGCCTGCGGCCAGGAACATGTAACCGAGCTGCGAGACCGTCGAGTAGGCCAGGACCTTCTTGATGTCGTTCTGAGCCAGGCCGATCGTGGCCGCGAAAATCGCCGTGAGCGCGCCGATGATCGCCACGACCGCCATCGCCGTCGGCGAGAGCCGGAACAGAACGTTCGACCGCACCACCATGTAGACGCCGGCCGTCACCATCGTGGCCGCGTGAATGAGCGCGGACACGGGCGTGGGCCCGGCCATCGCGTCAGGGAGCCAGACGTGGAGCGGAATCTGGGCGGACTTGCCGCACGCGCCGACGAAAAGCAGCAGGCAGATGACCGTGGCCATCGCGCCGTACTTCTCCATACCACCCTCTGCCGCCAGCGCGAACACCGTCCCGTAGTCGGACGTGCCGAACGTGTTGAAGATCAGGAAGATCCCGAGAAGGAAGCCGAAGTCGCCGATGCGATTGGCAATGAACGCCTTCTTCCCCGCGTCGGCCGCGAAGTTCTTGTCGTAATAGAAGCCGATCAGAAGATACGAGCAGAGGCCCACTCCCTCCCACCCGACGAACATCACCATGTAGTTCGCGCCGAGAACCAGCAGCAGCATCATGAACATGAAGAGGTTCAGGTACGTGAAGAACCTCGTGTACCCCTCTTCATGCGCCATGTAGCCGGTGGCGTAGACGTGGATCAGCAAGCCGACCCACGTGACGACCATCAGCATCGTGCACGAGAGCGGATCGACGCGCAGGGCGAAGTCGACCGCGAAGTCGGAGAGGAACCCGCCGGCTACCTGTCCCATGCCGGAGGGGATCCAGGTGTAGTACGAGTGCTGGAACGCGGTGGCGGTGCCGTGGCTCAGGTACGGCATCACCACGCCGAACGTGGCTATGAGCGCGGAGAGCGCCGTCGATCCCAGCGCCACCGCGTTGGTCACGGCACGGTTCTTCGGCGTGAGCGGCCACCAGAACGCGCGCGTGCCGTTGATGAGCGCGCCGAACAGCGGGAGGAGCAGCGCGAGCAGAAGAAGAGTCGAGCTCATCGATGCTCCCGAGCGAAGCCCGAGGCCCGAGGCCTAACCATGCAGCGTCCTCGCCTCGTCCACGTTGATCGTGCTCTTCAGGCGGTACAGCTGAATGATGATGGCCAGCCCCACCGCGGCCTCGCCCGCGGCGACGGTGATCACGAAGATCGCGAAGATCTGACCTTCCAGGTCGGCCAGACGGTGCGAGAACGCCACGAGGTTGATGTTGACCGCGTTCAGCATCAGCTCGATGCACATCAGCACCGTGATCATGTTGCGGCGGATGACGACGCCGACCAGGCCGACGGCGAACAGCGTCGCGGAGAGCATGAGAAAAGCCTGCGTGCTAGGCACTGAACTTCCCCTTGATCTCATGCTCGGTCTCCGACCGGTCCAGGATGAACCGCGGCGTGGTCTCCTCTTCCTCTGCGCCGATCTCGCGCTTGCCGATGACGATCGCGCCGATCATGGCCACGAGGAGGAACAGCGACGCGACCTCGAACGGCACGAGATAGTCGCGATACAGAGCCATCCCCACTGCTTCGGAGTTTCCCGCCACGTGACGGCGGGCCACCTGCCGCCGCTCGACGGTCCCGTCCGCTTTCTTCACGTTGCGCATCTGGTACGTGCGGTAAGTCCGCAGCTCCCGGGTGTCGGTGACCTCATCGGCGTACGCGCCGCTGCGCACGATCGTGGCGAACAGCAGCAGGACACCGAGGCCGACGGCGAGGCCGGCCTTCCAGAACTGCGAGAGCACCCGCTCCTCGGGAAGATGACGGACGTTGATGAGCATGACCACGAAGAGGAACAGCACCATGATCCCGCCGGCGTAGACCAGCACCTGCACGGCGGCGACGAACTCGGCCGACTTGATGACGAAGAGCACTGCCACGCAGAGAAACGTCAGCAGAAGAAACAGCGCCGAGTGCACCGGGTTGCGCATGGCTACGACGAGGATCGACGCCGAGACGGCCACCGTGCCGACGATCATGAAGACGAGCAGGGGCATCCCGGCGGTGATCTGCTCCATCTACTCGCTTCCTCCCGGGATCTGCTTCGGTGGAGCGCCGCCGACCTGTGCGGCATCGTCTTCGGGCAGCCCCGTGTAACGCGGCCGGTCGTCCCAGTACTCCAGCTCCTGCATGTTGAAGTAGAGATCGTTGCGGTCGTACGTGGCCAGCTCGTACGTCTTCGAGGTGAGCCAGATCGACTTCGGCTTCGTCGGGCATGCTTCTTCGCAGAGCGAGCAGAACATGCAGCGCTTCACGTCGATGTCGTAGCGGTCGAGGACCTTGATCTTCTTGCTCTTGCCGTCGACCTCGCGGGTCTCGTCGTGGACGTCGATGTAGATGATGTCGATGGGGCAGGCGATCGCACACAGCTTGCACGCGATGCAGCGGTCGAACGAAAAGCGGAACATCCCGCGGAAGCGGTCCGCCGGCTCCATCCGCTCTTCCGGATAACGGATCGTCACCTTGGGCTTGAAGAGCTGACGAAACGTGGTCTTCAGCCCCTCGAGCATGTCGAGGAGGAGGAACCTGTCCGTCCAACTAGCCTTCGGATACTGGACTTGCATGAGCCACCTTGCGCTGCGCTTTCGGGCGCCGCGAGAGCACGATCGTAGCGATGATGATTGCCGCGCCGATGAGGGGCAGGAACTTCTCGCCCCCCGCCAGGACGATGACGCCGGTGACGAAGATGTTGACCAGCGCGAGAGGAATCAGCCACTTCCAGCCCAGGTCCATGAGCTGGTCGAAACGGAAGCGCGGGAACGTCGCGCGCATCCAGATGTAGAACAGCATGAACAGCATCACCTTGGAGACGAAGATGAGCAGCCCCACCATCCCGCCGGCGAATCCCCATCCCCGCAGCACCGCGGTGGTCAGACCGATGTTGCCCATGGCCAGCGTCCAGCCGCCGAAGTAGAGGCTCACCATGAGGCAGCTGTTGACGAGCATCATGGAGTACTCGCCGAGCATGAAGAACGCGAACTTCATCCCCGAATACTCGGTGTGATACCCCCCCACGAGCTCCGACTCCGCCTCGGGCAGATCGAACGGAGTGCGGTTGTTCTCCGCACTCATGGCCACGAAGAAGATGAAGCACGCCACCAGCTGCGGCAGGAAGTTCCAGACATGCCGCTCCTGGTACTGGACGATGCGCACCAGGTCGAACGAGCCGGCGAGCATCAGCACCCCGACGATCGACAGACCGAACGGAACCTCGTACGACACCATCTGCGCCGCCGAGCGGAGACCGCCCATCAGCGAGTACTTGTTGTTCGACGCCCATCCGCCCAGGATGATCCCGTACACGGCCGTGGAAGTGATTGCCAGAATGAGGAGCACGCCGACATTGACGCGCGTGACCGCGAATGCCGGCGGCGGACCATAGGGAATGAGCGTGAACACGATGAACGCCGGCAGAAGCGGCAGCATCGGCCCGAGAAAGTACGCGATCCTTTCAGCGCTGGAGGGGATGATGTCTTCCTTCAGCATGAGCTTCACCGGGTCGGCGATGATCTGAAACAGCCCTTGCGGCCCGACTCGATTCGGCCCCAGGCGGGCCTGCATGAAGCCAAGGAGCCGGCGCTCGATCCAGGTCATCCCCGCCACGACCCCCTGCACGATGCCGAACGCGATCAGGAATTTGACCACCGGCCAGATCAGGTACTGCATCCAGGGGTTCACTTCGTTCATCGGTCAACCTCGCCCAGGACGATGTCGATCGTCCCGATCAGGGCCACCAGGTCCGAGACCAGGTGCCCCTTGGCCAGCGCGGGCAGTGCCTGCAGGTTCACGAACGACGGCGGGCGCACGTGGCACCGGTACGGGTTCTGACTCTTGCCGTCGGAGACGATGTGATACCCCAGCTCACCTTTCGGCGACTCGATGGAGTGGTACACCTCGCCTTCGGGCGGCCGGATGACACGGGAGATCTTGGCCTTGATCTCCCCTGCCGGCGTGGTTTTGATCATCGGGATGCACTGGCGGAGGATCGAGTTCGACTGCCGCATCTCCTCCATGCGGACCAGGTAGCGATCGTAAGTGTCGCCGTTCCTGCCGACCGGGATCTCGAACTTCAGCTCGGGATAGCACTCGTACGGCAACGCCCTGCGGAGGTCCCAGCTCACGCCCGAGCCGCGAAGGGGCGGGCCGGTGATCCCCCAGTCGATCGCATCTTCGGGCGACAGCACGCCGATGCCGACGGTCCGCCTCTTCCAGATCCGATTGTTCGTGAGCAGCGACTCGTACTCGTCGATGGCCGCGTCGAACTTGTTCACGAAGCGTTCGGTGTCGTCGAGCCAGCCGGGCGGGAGATCATCCGGCATGCCGCCGATCCGCATGCAGTTCAGCGTGAGACGCGCGCCGCAATAAGCCTCGAACAGATCGAGGACTTCTTCGCGCTCACGGAAGGTGTAGAAGAACGGCGTCATCGCACCGATGTCGATCGCGTGCGTGGCCAGCCACAGCAGATGTGACGAGATGCGCTGCAGCTCCGAAAGCATCACGCGCATGAACTGGACGCGCTTCGGAATCATGTGGGCGATGCCCATCAGCTTCTCGACCGTCTCGACGAACCCGAGGTTGTTGGTGGCCGAGGCGACGTAGTCCATGCGGTCGGTGTGCGGCACGCATTGCGGATACGCCATGTGCTCGAAGAGCTTCTCCGTGCCGCGGTGGAGGTAGCCGATGATCGGCTTGGCGTCGATGATCCGCTCACCGTCGACCCGCAGCAGTACCCGCAGCACGCCGTGGGTAGACGGGTGCTGGGGACCGAAGTTCACTTCCATTTCATGAACGTCAAACATAGTACGAAGGCGTTAGGCCTTAGGAGAACCGTTCTCCCAAGGCCTAAGGCCTATGTTTTTCCCGCCATCAGTTGCTTGAGCATACTTTCCGTCTCCTCCTCACCGGGCACACACAGCGTGAGGTCTTTCGTCTCGCCTTTGGCAATCGCTTCCGCGTAGCCTTCACAGTCCCAGCCGCAGGCGGTGCAGTCGGTCTGCGCCATCGCCGCGAAGAGTTTGTCCTTGAGAGTCTTGTCCTTGGCCATCTCCATCCGCTGAGGGAGCGGAAGCTCGGGGTTGTGCCACGGTGCCTCTTCGGTCGGCTTTGCCGTCTCCGCGACGACGCCGCCGAGCTCCGGCGCGGGCGGTTGCTTGGTCCTGGCCGCGGCACGCTGGCCGGCGATCTGTGCCACGGGCGAGAAGCCGTACTTGGTCCAGGGTCCCTCGTAGAGATTCACGTCCTTCGCGTCCTTGCCGGTCGAGCCGGGTTTCGGACCACCGCCGGCCGGAAACACTTCCGGGTAGATCCGCGCGCCGGTGTCGATGCCGCGCACGGGAAAGTCCTTGCGCAACGGATGTCCGTTGAAGCCTTCCCACATGAGGATCCGCTCCAGGTTGGGATGACCGTCGAAGCGGATGCCGAGCATGTCGTACGTCTCGCGCTCGTGCCAGTTGGCGGTCTTCCAGATCCCTGTGACGGAAGGCACAGCCTCGTCGGTGAAGACGCGGAGACGCACGCGCGCGTTCTTGCGGAACGAATACAAGGTGTACGCGACTCCGAAGCGCTTGCCGGTGTGGCCGGGATACTTCGAGTAATCGACGCCGGAGAGATCGACGAGATAGCTGAACCCGTCTTCCTTGAACTCGCTGGCCACCTCGACGATCTTCGCGCCGTCCACGACCAGCGTGATCTCGTTCGCGAACTCCTTCGCGTCGACCACGGCGTCCCACGCCCGCGACACCGGGATCACCACGAGCGGGTCGCGCTTGATGTCATTCGCCGTCCGCGCCGGAGGGGCGGCAGGCGCGGCAGGCGCCGGAGGGGCGGCGGGCGCCGGAGGGGCGGCAGGCGCCGGAGGGGCGGCAGGCGCGGCGGGCTTCGCGGGCGGCGTGGTCGGGGTTCCGTCTGACATCAGGCGCCTTCGTACTCCCGTCCTTTTTCTTCCATGAGCTTCTTCAGCTCGTCCAGCGTCTCGGCTTCCCCGGGCACGCACAGCGAGATGTCCTTCGTCTCGCCGCTGGCGATCGCGTTCGCATAGCCTTCGCAGTCCCAGCCGCAGGCGCCGCAGTCGGTCTGCGCCATCGCGGCGAACAGCTTGGTCTCCCATTTGCCGCCCATCTCATCAGCCATGGCCATCCGTTCCGGGAGAGTGAGGCCCTCCTGGTGGAACGGAACTGCCGGTGACGCGCCGTCGGCGGTGTCACCCGGAATGACCGCGGGCGCCGCCGCCTGCTGAATCTCAGCCTGCGGAACGGGTGCGGCGCCGCTGTCCTCGGCGACGACAGCCGGGGCTGGTGAGGACACCGGCGCTCCAGCAGGCGTGGGAGCAGCGGCCGGCTTCGGTGGAGCGGGCTCCC
>DATKCA010000207.1:0-66632 GCA_035544675.1 Thermoanaerobaculia bacterium
CGCCGTCCGCGAGATGGACGGCCGCTTCGACCGCCGCGACATCGCGCTGTACCTCGCGTCGGCCGGCCTGCTCATGTCGGAGCAGTGGCGCGCCAGCGCCTGGCCGGTGGTGGACGAGATGGTGTCATCCCGAGCGTAGCGTCCTTAGTCCTTAGTCCTTAGTCCTTAGTCCTTGGTCCGTAGTCCTTAGGAGAACGCGCTTCTCCTAAGGACCAAGGACTAAGGACTAAGGACTACTCGGGGGCGGCGGTGAGGACACCACCGCTCCATTCAACCGACGGAACTCTAGCGGCCGCGAGCGTTTACCTTTTCGTTGCATTTCCGCTACCGCCGTCGTACTGTGCCATCCAGCTTTTTTTCCGTCAAGTTCATCGTCCAATTCGTTTCGGAAGGGCTCACAACGATCTCCCTCTCTGTGCCGCGAGTGGCCTTCGCAGCGCTTTTCGCGCTGGCGGTGTCTCTTCCTTCGAGCGGGGCTCCTCCGCTGTTCCCGTCGCCCCTCCACATCACCCGCCAGATCCAGGATCCCATCAGCGGCAAGACGACCGTCCTCCACGAGTACGGCTACGGAAACCGGCTCATCACGGTCCGCGACAACAGCACGGCCATTGCGGACTACGAGAAGAATGAGCTGATCGAGATCGATCGCGATGCCGGCACCTACAGCATCACGCGGTTCGACCTGGTGGCGAAGCTCGCCGCGCGGAGCCCTTCCTCACCCGCCAGGACCGCTGCGCTGAAGAACAAGCCCGAGCTGCGCAACGCCGCTCCGGCTGCAACGAAGAGCGGCCGGGCCGCGGAGTTCTTCGAAGCGAGTGTCGAAGGGCCGGCTTCGAGGCAGCGCATCTCCGTCGGCGTCGATCGCAGCGTGAGGCTCTCGCGCCAGGCGCTGGAGGTGCTCATCGGCTCCGCGTACCCCGGCACGCTTCAGGCCGAGCACGAGGTGATCCTCTCCGCGGCGGCGTCGAATCGTCTTCCGGTTTCGGGGCAGTCGGCGGGATCGGCGGCGGTCGAGGCGACGTACGCGCTTCCCATCGAGCAGGTCGTCACCTATGAGATCGAGGGCCAGACGCTCGAGCTCCGCAGCAGCGTCATTCGAGTCGGCATCGAGCCTCCGCCCGCCGATGCCGTCGGCATTCCGGCGGGGGCCCGCCAGGTCGAATCACGAATCTCCGCCATGACCCGTGAGCTCGACTTCATGGAAAACCCGAGGAGTGAAGTGACCAACCCTTGAGAGCCACGGCACGCCTCCTCGTTCTGTGTGTGGGCCTTCTGGCCATCGGGAGTGTGGAAGCTGACGAGATCGCGTCGGCCGATCTCCAGATTCAGGGCGTGGGACTCCGTGTCATCACGATCTCCGCGTCCACGGGGCTCGACATCCCCGCCGTCATCCAGACGGAGTTCGGCGGGAAGCAGAACGAAGAGGCGCAGGTGGTGGAAGGGCTTCTGGCCGTCGGAGAGCTGAGCGGTCCGGGCATCGACGCTCCCATCCGGCTCGAGACCGCGCCGGGCCACAAGTTCCAGATCCCCGGTCTCTCCCGCGAAGGCGTCTACTTCCTCCAGAACATCCGCCTGATGAAAGGCGATGACTTCCTCCAGTCGGCAACGCCGGCCGTGGCCACGATCACGGTCTCGAACCTCCTGCAGACGAGCGTGCGCGTGCGCCAGCTCTCGGCCGAGGAGATTCGCGCGCGCGGGATCTCGATCGATCCACGCAACTACGAGGTCTACGAGTACACGTTCTCGTTCCTGGTCAACGGACAGATCGTGGAAGTGCCGTTTCCGGTGGTCATCGATCCGCGCACGCACGAGGCGCGGCCGATCGTCGAGGAGACGCCGTACCGTCTGCCGCCGGTCAGCCAGGTGCTGCCGCCGCGCTGGCATCCGCCGGACATCTCCACGTTCGAGCTGTATGCGGGCGATGAGCAGCCGGAACCGGTGGACGATCCGGTGCGCCGCACCGGCACGGGCCGGCCGGCCATTCCGGCCGCGCTGATCATTCCGAACAACCTGGCCGTCCTTCACCAGTTCTTCGCCGTCACGCTGATGGTGACGAACGGTGCGCCCAGCGGCAGCAACGTCACGCTCGACGCGGTCACGGGCCAGATCAAGCCGCCCGCGTCTCTCCGCACCGTCAAGTCGAATCCGTCCGTCTCGTTCAACCAGCCCGTCCCGATCGTTGACGCCACGACCGGCGTGACGTTCCTGGTGGCCGAGGCGAAGGGGGAGGTGGACTGGACGATGGAGGGGCTGCAGCCGGGGACGCATACCGTCGAGGTGGAAGTGCGCGCGACGTACAAGTCGCCCGGCCAGCCCGACTTCCCGATGAGAGGCAGCGTGCGCGCGTCGGTCGTCGTTCACGACCCGCGTTTCAATGTGACGTTCTCGCACCCGGACACGGTGCGCAAAGACATCGAGTACTCCACGTACTCCTTCATCACCAACATGAGCGGCGCGGCGCAGAACATCAAGGTGACGAACGGCGTGCCGGGGTGCGCGGAAGCGCCGGGCGCGAACGTCTGCCGTGTCGACGGCACTCCGGCCACGCACGACCTGGAGATTCCGGCCGGCGAGATGCGCTCCATCGAATACAAGCTCAAGCCGGGGATCACCGGTCATGTCTTCGCCACGGCCGGAAGCGTCAGCGACGAGAACATCACCGCCGCCGTGCAGCTGCACATGGGTGTCAGCGAGAGCGGGGTCCCGCTCTCGCCGGCCACGCTGGTGATGCCGTATTACTCGCGCTTCGTCAGCCAGCCCATGGTCTCCGCGAACCTCCAGCTCCTCGGGCTCGGCTACAGCCTGGCCACGGCTCCGCTCACTCCCGCGCTGGCCAAGCATCCGCACATCATCAAGACCGACGTTTTCCAGCGCGCCACCGACATCGCCCGCGCCGGCCAGCGCGTTTTCCTCGGCGAAGACATGCGCGACGCGCTGGTGCACATGTCGCTCGATCTCCTCGGCAACTCGCGCGAGCTGGCCGAGTGGGACGAGCTGCGGCGGCGCGAGAAGAGCGGGCGCAGTGGTGCCGCGTCCATTGCTCGTGAGATGGAGACAGCTCTGGGCGGTGGATCCATCGACTCCTTCGCGTCGCGTTTCGCGACCGCCACGGCCTGGCGCGAGCCGTACCTCTTCGCGTTGTCGAGCCGCGGCAACGTCTCGGTCCGGAGTGTTGCGTCGAACGCGCGCATGGACGTGGCCAGCGAGGCCAGCCAGGGCTGGGTCCGCCAGGTGCCTTACGGCGAGCTGACGACGTTCCGCGACGGCGAGCTCGCCATGGTAGGCCGCTTCACCGGCGATTACGAGGTCAGCGTCACGCCGCAGGCCGACGGTCCCTTCTCGCTCGACCTGATCCTGCCCGCCGCCGAGCCCGGCTCTGTCCTGCACGCGCAGTTGCAGGCCGCCGGCACGGCGGGGAAGAAGCTGACGGTGCTGGTCAAGCGCGGCTCGTCGACGCTCGAGCTGCGCGACAGTCTCGGAGGCATCGCGGCGCAGGCGTCCACGCAGACGGTATCGCCTGAGTCGCTTCGCATCATCGGCGCGCGCCAGGACCTGAACCTCGATCCGGGTGGCCACAAAGTCTCGGTGCTCTGGAACCGGCCGGTTGCGGTCGCCGCCGGTGACGACCTTCTCGCCAAGTTCGCCGCCGAGGTCGTGTTGAACCGCGACGGCATCGACTTCCGCGGACCGCGGCCAATGTCCGCTGCGGCACTGCAGGAGGGGAGCCGGGTCGCCAACGTCACCTTCGACCACGCGCTCTCGAAGAACGCCGAGTATTCGATGACCGTCGGACCGCTGCTCGATCCGCTGACGGGCGCGCCGGTCACGTTCAACAATCCGGTCGTCCCGGTCATCGACAACGACGCGCCGGGCGGCATCATCTTCGGACACGTCCTGAAGGGCGACAACACGGCGATCGCGAACGCGGAGGTGCGACTCTCCCTTGCCACGATCGGCGCCGGACCGCCGCAATGGGATCTGTCGCGCAGCAGCGACGGGGCATTCCTCTTCGAGTTCGTTCCTCGCGACGTCGACAACGGCCTGCCGGGAAGCTACAGGCTGGAGGCGACGACCGAGGATGGGAAGACCACGTCCGTGGACGGCTCGGTCCGTCTCCCCGGACGCGTCCACCTGGTGAACCTCGTGTTCCTCGGCCGCGGCGGGGCGGAAGGGATCGTGCGCTACGACAACGGTCAGGTCGTGGCCGAAGCGACGGTGGTCGTGGGCAGCACGATGTTCGGCCAGTTCCGCACCGGCGTGACCGGCGTGGACGGCCGCTACTCGATCGAAGACCTGCCGGTCGGGCCCCTGACGTTCACGGCCACGGACAAAGACGGCAACATCACGTACGCCGCATCGGAGATCCGGACCGCGGGCCAGGTCGTGCAGCAGGATCTGTCGATCTTCCGCCGGCCGTTCCCCGGAAGCGGCACCGTTCACGGTGTGGTGCGGCGCAGTGACACGGGCGCGGCCGTGCCGTTCGCGGAGATCGGTGTCTACAGCCAGGGTTACGGCCTGTTCGACGGCTTCACCGATGTGGCGGGGCGTTTCTCCTATCGCGTGCCGGTCGGATTCATCACCGTGCTCGCCGCGGAGTGGACGCTGTCGCGAGAGAACGCCGCCATCGACTTCGACCTCGCGGCGAATGAAGTCAAGGAAGTCACCCTCACGCTGAACGTGAAGCCGGCCGAAGCGCTCGTGACTCTGGAAGGGACTGTCACGCGCGAAGATCCGCTGCACCCCGGCAACCCGGCGTTCTACCAGCCTGTGGCCGGCGCGCTGGTGAAGATCGACAAGGCCCAGGCGGTCACCGCCGATGCGGACGGCCGTTACGTCTTCTCATCCATTCCCGTGTCGTTCACGGGCAAGAAGATTCAGGCGTACGACCCGCTCACCAAGCGGACGGCCACGACGAACGTCCCGCAGCTCGATCCCTCCAAAGCCAACGTCCTGCCGATCTTCATCGACACGGCGAACGGCTACGGCGAGGGAACGATTCGCGTGCGGCTGCTCAACGCCGCCGGCTTCCCGGTGAGCGGATACCGCGTGTTCGAGCCGGGCTTCCCGCCCCTCGGCACCACGCCGCTGGAGGCCAAGCCGAACGGCGTGTACGAGATGGCGGACGTTCCGGTCGGCGCGATCGTGAAGATCTGGGCTGTAGGCGACGGCGGCTCGCCGTACTTCGACCAGACCGCGACGGGATCGGTGAAGGTCGAATTCAACGGCCATGTGGCCGCCCTGAACCTGCGGCTCCCGGGACAGGGCACCGTGCGCACGAAGCTCACCGCCGACATCGACCTGATCGGCGACGTGAAGCTGACGTATCCGGCCTGGGAAGAGGCGGACATGGACCTGGCGCCGAAAGAGGTCGTCCGCAACTCGTCCGAGAACGGTCTGCCCGGCTTCGCAACGTTCCCGAACATCCCGGCCAGTCTGAACTTCACCGTGGAGAGCCTGCACCCCGTTCACGGATATGCGTCCAAGAGCGGCAAGATCGGATTCGACGGTGACGTCCAGTCGCTGACGCTGCAGCTGGACAGGCTGTCCACGGTCCGGGGCGTCGTCTACGCGATCGACGGCAGGACGCCGATCGCCGGCGCCGCCATCCGCATCGAGGACGGGCGCCAGAACCAGGGTGTGTTCTTCACGCAGCCGGACGGCAGCTTCCAGTTCTTCAACGTTCCGGCCGCGACGTCGTTCCGCGTCATCGCCGACGTCACCCAGGACGGCACGTATCGCACCGGCGTGGCCTCCGGCCGCACGCCGAACAACGGCGGACCGGTCGACGGCGTGACGGTGGTGATGCGCACGCAGGGCTCGCTCAGCGGCCGCATCGTCTATCACGGCTACAAGGTCTTCGACCCGCAGAACCCGGCCAACAACATCCTCGACGACACTCCCGGCGACTTCACCGACAACGCGCCGGTGCCGCTGGCGAACTTCATCCTGCGCGAGCTCGACTTCCCGTACCGCAGCTTCGGCACGACCGCGGATCCCTCATCCGCCGACGCGGCGGGCCGCTTCTCATTCAACAATGTCTTCACCGGACCGCTGCGCATCACCGCGTTCGATCCGGGCAACCAGGAGATCCGCGGCACGTGGACCGGATCGATCACGACCGAAGGCGAAGAGGTGAGCGCGATCGTGACGATCGGCGACGACGGCATCGGCACGATCAGCATCCGCGTGCTCGATCCGAACGCGCAGAACGCCCCGGTCCTCAATGCCGAGGTGCTGCTGCTCCGGAACAACGCGCAGTTCGACCTGGGCAGCACCGACCTGGCCGGCCGCGTGCAATTCGAGCAGGTCCCGGCCACGGGCACCTACCGTGTCAACGCGTATTCGAAGACTCTCGGCAAGTCGGGCGGCAGCGGCAGCTTCACCGTCGCTCCGAACACGACGGTCGAGCAGACGATCGTGCTCGAGTTCAGCGGCAAGGTCGAAGGAACGCTGACCGATCCCGAGGCCGCCGGCGCCGGAGTCCCCGGCGCGCCGGTCACGCTCAACGCGCAGTCGTTCCTGACGCGCGCGAGCACCGACGCGGCGGGCGCGTTCCTTTTCGACGGCGTGCGGGAGGGGCTGTTCAAGCTCGAGGCGAAGGACACCCTGACGAACCGGCGCGCCACGGCGTCGAGAGATCTCACCCAGGCCAATCCGCATCTGGTCGTGCCGCTCCAGCTCGAGCCGACCGAGACGCTGTACCTCAACGTGTACCTGCCCAATGATACCGGCGGCAACTCGAACACGCTGGCCCCGCTGGTGAACATCGAGGTCACCCAGCGGAACAACGACTTCAAGCGCTCGCTGCAGGGCAACTCGTTCCAGATGCCGGGGCTTCTGGAGAACGAGCGGTACACGATCAAGATCCAGGAGCTCGGCGGCTCCTCGCGTCAGCTCACCATCACCGACGAGTTCCCGAAGGGCTCGTCGGCGAATCCGCTCAACGTCGTGTTGCAGGCGTACGGCTCGGTGGAGACGCGCGTCGTGCAGGCCTCCTCCCCCGCGGCGAACGCGAAGGTGACGGTGACGGGCGGCGGGAAGACCTTCGTCGTCTACACCGACGAGGCCGGCATCGCGCTGGCGAACGGGATTCCGCTCGGCAGCGCGTTCGTGCAGGTCGTCTCCAGCGACAAAGCGTTCTCCGGATCGACGAATGTCACGGTGACGAGCCAGTCCGTTGCCGCTCTCGCGCAGATCACGCTCGGCGCATTCGCCGGCATCAGCGGTCTGGTCGAAGCAGAAACCGGCGGCCCCTCGGTGGGCACGCGCGTCGTCGCTTCGTTCAGCCGCATTCTGGAGATGCTGACCGACTCGAACGGCCGCTTCACGTTCCAGGGCATCCCGACCGGGTCGACGGTCAGCCTGACCTATCTCGGCCCGAACGACGTGACGGTCGGCGCCCGCCAGACGGTGAACGTCGGCGCCGGCGCGGCGTCGCAGGTCATCGAGGTTCCGGCGGTTCGTCTGGACGGCACTCCGCCGCAGGTGCTGAGCTTCTTCCCGGCGGACGGATCGAACAACGTCTCGCCCGACTCGACGCTGCGGATCGTCTTCACCGAGCCGGTCCAGGCGATCTACGTCAACACGGCGCACTTCCAGCTGCTGCCGGCCGACAGCTCGACGCCGGTGGCAACGTCGTTCAGCTCGGTCACGCTTGGGGACGGAACGTTCGAGGTGCGGATGACGCCGCCCGCGGCCCCGCCCGGACAGCTCTTCCCGCTGAAGAGCAACTCGCTGTACCGAATCATCGTGTCCGGCGAAGTCCGCGATCTCACCGGCAACAAGATGCCCGCGCCTCGCGGTGCCAGCTTCATCACCTCGGACTACGCCGAGCCGAAGGTCCTCAAGGTCCTGCCGCCGGAGACGGCTGCCCTTCTGCCGGCCACGACGTTCGAGTTCCGATTCAACGAGCCCATCGACCCGCTGCCCTGGCAGCCGGGCGGGAACGGCCAGTTCCATCTCTACAAGATCAACGCGCCGGGACCGGGCGGGTCGATCGTGGCCGAGAAGCCCGGGCGCGCGTTCATCGATCCGGCCTCCAGCCTCTCGCTGTTCTTCGCGCCGGACGATCCGATCGAGCAGGAATCGTTCTACCGCGTCGTCTTCTCCGGCGTGCGCGACCTGCAGGGGAACTCGCTCGCCCAGCAGACGTTCCACTTCTTCTCCTACGACCTCATCAAGCCGTTCGTCACGATCGTCTCGCCGGTGCCGGCGGACTTCGCGCTGATCTCGGGCGTGGAATACACGCTGGGCGTCGACCTGCGGAACGGCGAGGGCGGGCCGGTCGCCTCGGACATCGCCAAGGTGGACTATTTCCGCGTGGACGGCGGCGTCGCGTCGTACCTCTTCACCGCCACTGCGTCGCCGTGGACCTATCGCTTCGTCGGACCGGACGCGCCGCCCACGGGCTCGACGCTGACGCTTCGCGCGGTGGCCACCGATCTCTCCACGAACGTGAGCGACCCGGCCGACTTCACGTGGCCGGTCAAGCCCAATGCGGCGCCGCAGAACGTGACTGTCGGGCTGACGCCACCGACGTCGATCTACCCCGGCAATCCGGCGTTCGCGTCGGTGACATTCGAGGACGAGGGCGTGCTCGCCACCGTGCAGGTCGAGGCGGAAGCGATCCATACCGACGGCAGCGAGTTCAAGACATCGCAGGTGAAGTCGCTGACGCGGGACGCGGTCAACGCACCGTGGCCGGCCGCGAACTTCAACTTCGACCTGCCGGGCACTCTGAAGCAGGGGACGAACGCCGAGTTCACCGCCACGGTCACCGATGTTCGCGGACTGAAGGGCACCGGCTCGAATTCGCTGGCGCTCACCGTCGATGACATCGCGCCGGAGATTCTCTCCATCTCGCCGGCCGCCCAGACCCGCTACAACATCGGACAGAAGTTCCAGATCAGCGCGGTGGTGAAGGACCTCGAGACCGGTGCGCTCGAGGTCGTGTTCGCGTTCGATAACCAGAGCATCAAGGTGACGCGGCCAAGCACCAGGGTCGTGGCCGGCGGCCAGCCCGGGACGTGGGTCTTCAGCTCCGGGGAGATCACGGTTCCTGCGAAGAACGTCGACACGACGATCCCGATCACGGTCACGGCGAAGGACTACAACGGCAACCTCGTCAGCCGCACCACGGAGGTCGTCTACGTCGGCGTGAACGATCCGACCGTGCCGAAGGGCGCGTGGCTCTGCCCGGTGGAGAAGGCGGTCTATCCGGCCGGCGCGGCGGTGGCGATGAAGCTGCAGGCGCGGGCGACGGATGACATCGCGATCACCGCGGTGAAGTTCACCGTGCCTGGAATCGCCGATCCGATCGCGGCGACGCGCGTCGGAACGACCGATGTGTACGAGGCCCTGACGACGGTCACGATGCCGGCGGCAGGGGAGTCGCTGACGCTCCTCGTCACCATCAGCGACGCCAACGACACGCACGACATCACGCTGCCGGTCCTCATCGACGCGGTGGAAGTCGACGAGACGATCGACGACCGCATTCAGGCCGTCACGCCCGCGCTGGCGGCTTCGTACATGAACAAGAGCATCGTCGTGCGCGGCGCGGCGGGCCGGTTCATCCCGCACGTTCCGCTGACGCTGAAGAACCTCATCGTGCTCGACGGCGCGCGCGTGGAGACGCTCCCGACTACAACAACGGTCGAGCAGCGTCTCGACCTCACCATCACCGATCGGCTCTACGTCGACTGCGCCTCCTCCATCGACGTCAGCAGCAAGGGCTACCTGGGCGGCCGCGCCGCGAGCTTCGACGGCAGCGGCACGAACAGCGATCCGCGCGGCCGCACCGTTGGCAATACGTCCGAGGGTGGAGCGTCGACCTTTGCGTCGGCGTCGCACGCCGGTATCGGCGGTGAGATCAACACCGGTGTCACCAACGCCGTGTACGGATCGATCAGCAATCCGACCGATCTCGGGTCGGGCGGCGGCGGCGGCGTCTCCACCGGCAATGCCGGCGCGTCCGGAGGCGGCGTGGTGAGCCTGCAGGCGCCGATCGTCGCGGTGGCGGGCTCGATCAACGCCAGCGGCGGCGATCGGGTGGGCGACGGCAACGCCGGCGCCGGCGGCAGCATCAACATCCTCGCTTCGCAGTTCATGGCCGGACCGTCGGCGCGCATCCGCGCGAACGGCGGAGACGACGACGGATCGTCGAACAGCTCGCGCGGCGCGGGCGGCGGACGAATCGCCATCACCGCGACCGACCGGCTCGAGGTCGAGACGTTCGGAGTGCAGGTGCAGGCCCGGGGCGGACGCAACATCACGACGTCGGAGGCCAGGAGCTTCCTCGATGGCGGCGCGGGAACGGTCTTTGTGCGCCGTCCGGGCCAGACACTCGGTGAGCTCTTCGTAGGCGGTCTCGACGAGCGGTTCCCGCAGTCGATCCACCTGAACCGCCCGACGCCGCTCTCCGGCACGCTGCAATTCGACCGCGTCGCTCTCGGTCCGCGCGCGCTGGCGAGAGCCGATGCCAGCCTCGACATCGGCGGCGTGATCGACGACAAGGCCGCGGCCACCATCGATGCCACGGCGGTTCTGATTCTGAACGGCGAGCTGCCCGCGATCGCGACGACGACGACGCCGGTTCCGGACAGCAGCATCGTTCAGGCCGGCGCGCTGGTCGTCAACTACACCGCCACGTCCGCCGCCGGTGTGGGCAACGTCATTCTGAACTTCTCGCCGATCGCGACGCCGCGCAACGACGTCTACGTGAACGTCCCGCTCTCGGCGACGCCGCCTTCGCCGGTGTCGCTGACGGTGCCGGCGACCACGGTTCCGGGTCCGGCCACGCTGTTGCTGACCGCCACCGATCGTGCCGGCCGCAGCTTCACGGCGCCGGCGCTGAGCTTCGCGATCGTCGAGAACATGCCGCCGGTCATCGAAAGCTTCGTGAACGTGCCCGAGGCGCTCTATCCGGGCAAGAGCGTGGTCACGACGGCGTCGGCAAGCGACGACCTGAGAGTGACGAAGCTCTCCTTCGTGCGCCGGATCGGAACCGGCACACCGACGACGACGAACTTCGCTCCGAATACTCCCACCTACACGCAGAACGTGACCACGGCGGTTCCCATCGACACGCCGGGCGGCCAGCAGATGACGGTCGATGTCACGGTCGAAGACGCCTTCCCGGGTCGCGCGCCGGTGACGCAGACGAAGATCGTCCAGATCCTGCTGGATACGGTTGCGCCGGCGGTCTCGATCACGCAGCCTGCCAACGACGCGCTGTTCGCGGAAGGGAGCGGCGCCACCATCCAGGTGCGCGCCTCGATCGTGGACGCGGAGGTCGGCATCAAGGAGGCGACGGTCCGTATCGGCACCGGCGCTGCCGTGAATCTGACGAAGTCGGGGAACGACTACGTGGCGACGATTCCGGTGCCTTCAGTGGACGGCGTCGACATCGTCACCCGAACGCTGACGGTGACGGGGAAGGACTACGAAGGAAACGCCGGCACGGCCTCGATCAACATCCTCATCCAGCCGTTGAACGATCCGAACGGCCCGGTTGTGCGGTTCGCCTGCCCGACCGAGGGAGCGCTCTACCCGGCCGGCTTCAATGCCAAGCTGCGCGTCTTCGCCCTCGGTAACAACGTCGGCAACACCGCGAACGGCGTGCAGACCGTCGAGATCTTCGTGGGCGATTCGACGGCTCCGATCGCGGCCACGCGCGTCGGCACGACCGATTACTTCGAGGCGTCGTATGCGATCCCGGCGGATGCGGTGGCCGGCAGCAGCGTCGCGCTCAGCGCCCTGGTCACGAACACCGCCGGCCTGAGCGACAACGCCAGCAGCATACTCACCATCGTCAGCGGAGAGCGCATCACCGCGGACACGACCATCTCTCCGACGAATACGACGTACGACGGCAAGACCGTGATCGTGGAGAGCGGCAACGTCACGGTGACCGGCCCGCACACGTTCGAGAACCTGATCATCGTCGGCGGCAGGGTCATCCACGCCGCGGGCGGGCGGCTCGAGCTGACGGTGACGGGCACGACGTTCGTGGCATGCGACGGCGCCATTGACGCGACGGACAAGGGCTATGGGCTGCGCGCCTCCTATCCAGGCATCACGGCGTCGACGAACATTTCGGCGGGCAGTCACATCGGACGTGGCGGCGAGAACAGCGGCACGTCGGGCGC
Source organism: Thermoanaerobaculia bacterium (assembly GCA_035544675.1). GTDB lineage: Bacteria > Acidobacteriota > Thermoanaerobaculia > Gp7-AA8 > Gp7-AA8 > DATKCA01. The sequence goes on from DATKCA010000207.1 coordinate 12,150, forward strand.
GACGTACGGCAGCGTGTACCGCCCGCGCGAAGCGGGCGGCGGCGCTGCGCACGACGGATACCCGGCCGGAGGAGGCGGTGTCATCCGGCTGATCACGCCGGCGCTCATCGTTGACGGCGGCATCAGAGCAAACGGTCTGACGGCGATGGAGTCGGCCGGCGGATCGGTCTGGATCACAGCCGATTCGATCCACGGCGCGGGGCGCATCGAAGCAGACGGCAGCAGCGGCGGATGGAACGCCGGCGGCGGTGGAGCCATTGCGGTCGAGTACACGAGCGCGCTGAGCTCTTTCGTCACGATGAGCGCACGCACGAACAACGCTCAGACCACCGTACCGAAGGGGCTGGGCGCGCCGGGGTCGATCTATACCAGGGGTCCGTCCAGCACATACGGCGACCTCGTGATCGACAGCGGCAACATCGTGTACGGCCAGCACACGATTCTGCCTTCACTCGGCAAGGGCACCGCGCAGGCGGGCAGTGGCGGCGCGACGCTCGTTCTGCCGAACGTCTCGTTCCCATTCTTCGAAGGACACTGGGTCGAGATCAGCACGCCGGCCGGAGTCCTGAAGAACACGTGGCGCATCGCGTCGGTCAGCGGCGCCACTGTCACGCTCGAGCCCAACGGCGGCGAAGCGGTCGTCGTCGAGCCGGGCGATCTGTGGCAGGGCGTCTATCGATTCGACACGGTCCGCGCGAACAACGGTGAGCCGCTCCGCAGCGCCGATCCGATCCGCATCGGCGTGAACGGAATCGTGCCGCTCACCGGACCCACTGCGGCCGGCAAGGTGCTCGAGTTCGCGCATCCGTTCAGCGGCACGACCGTGACGGTGACCGGCAACATCGCCGCACCTGAGGTCACCGCTACCGATGCGTTGACCGTGAAGAGCGGAGCGAGACTCACGCCGTCGACGATCGCGCCGAACCCGCAACGAATCGCGATCGACGCCGGAACGCTGACCGTCGAAGACAGCGCGGCCATCGACGCTTCAGGCCGCGGCTTCAACAGCTCGAACAGCGCCAAGGTCGCGCAGACCTGGCCGAACGTCACGCCGAGCACCAATGGTGGCGGCGGCAGCCATGGCGGCCGCGGCGGCGGCCTGAGCGGCGCTGCCCAGGGCGACTCGGGTGGCACATACGGGTCGCTCTTCGATCCGGACACGCCGGGCGGCGCGGGCGCAACGCGTTCCTCAGCCTGCGCCCCATGCGGCGCCGGGGGCGGCGTCGTGCGTCTCCGGGCCACGAAGCTGGTTCTCGACGGTCAGGTTCTGGTCAACGGCGTAGCGACCGCGTTCACCGGCTCGGGCGCCGGAGGAAGCATCCGCGTTGACGCGAGCTCATTCAGCGGCGCGGGTCTGATGCGCGCCGACGGCACCGGCCGCAGCGACTTCGAGGGCGCGGGCGGTGGCGGCCGTATCGCGATCTACTCGGAGTCGATGACCTTCGATCGCTCCCGGATCTCGGCTGCCGGCGGGACGCACTCCGATCCGAAGTTGATCGGATCTGCGGGCACGATCTTCCTGAAGTCTCCGACCGACGCGTTCGGCGAGCTGATCCTCGACAACGTCGGCCGCAACTCGACCAAGACGACGCCGATACCGAGCGTCGGCTATGCCACCGTATCGAGCTTCGACAGCGACTCCGTGACCGACGCCGCCGCGCAGTTCATCGGACCCGATCACCTCCGCGGCGCGCGCCTCGTCCTGAACCACGACCGGTCCACGACCTGGCCCATCGTGGCAAACACCGACAAGCAGCTTCGCGTCGACGTTACGGGTGCGTCACTGACGGCGCAGGCCGGCCAGTCGATGCGCGGCCTCTACAGACTCGACCGCGTGACGCTCCGCAACGCCAAGCTCGAAATCAAGGATCTGCTCGAGGTATCGACTCCGATCGACAAGGATGCTTCGTCCTCGGTGCTGGGCAACAACCAGGGGCCTCCGCTCGTCAACGCCTCGCTCGTCGCGCTCCAGAGCACGGCGACCGGCTCCGCTGTCATCGGGACGGCCGGCGCGGTGACGGATGCCGATCCCGCGGTTGCATTCGCCACGAACGTCGCCACCGGCAACGTCTATCAAGGCCCGGTGAACGCGAATGGAAGCTTCACCGTTCCCGTTCAGGGCAGCGCGGGTGATGCGATCACGTTCAAAGTCCGGGACAGCAATGCCTTCCCGCTGGAGTCGCCGGTGTTCCCGGTCGGCACACTCCAGGCGAGCACTCCGGTGCCGTCACAGATCACGAAAACCGACTGGGCGACCGACACGACCTTCCTGGCCCGGATTCTCTCCGGCGATGGCAACCATCTGGCGGTGACGAGCTATCCCGCGACGAACGGGGCGAGCCCGAGAATGACCATCCTCAGTGTGGCCGACCCGGCCCATCCGAGTTTCGTCAGGACGCTGGACGTCGGCATCAGCTCGCTCTTCGACGTCGTCGTGTCGAATGGATGGGCTTACATCTCCGGTGATCGTCTGGCGACGCTGAACCTGGACGATCCGGCGGCCGTCCCGAATATCGCGAACACGAACCAGGGAGGGTGGGAAAGCTCCGTGGCACTGTCCGGCGGGTATGCGTTCACCTCGGAGTTCGACTGGTTCAACGACGCCCGCATCCATATCTACAACGTCTCGACGCCGTCCTCGCCGCGCTACCTGCGCTCCCAGAACATGGTCGGCCACGGCGGCTATCGATTCTCGGACCTCATTCCATTCGGAAGCGACTACCTGATCGGGCTCAGCTACGACCTCCCGTCCGGCGTCGGCCGCGACGTGATGGTCATCGACCGGCGCGACATCTACAACCTGAAGCACGTCACGACGCTCGACGTTGCGAACTTCAATGCCTTCCGCGGCCAGATCATCGGCACGAACCTCTATCTGGTCAGCCGGCAGATGGCGGAGCTCGTCGTCGTCAGCCTTGCCAATCCGGCCGCACCGGCGGTTCTCGGACGTGTGCCGCTTCCGGCGAAAGCGGCGGGCGTGTCAGTCCTCGGCGGCGATGCATTCGTGGCGGCGGAACCGGCGGGTCTGGTCACGGTGAGTGTGGCGACGCCCAGCGCGCCGGCGGTGTCGGGCGCGAATGCCGTGGGTGGCAATGCCTTCGACACGACGACCGTCGGCCAGTATGTATATGTCGCGAACGAGCTTGGCATTGCGCTCGTGCCTGCCGGGATCGCGCCGAAGATCGATCTCTCCCGCATCACCATGAGTCTCAGCGGGACGATGGTCACGGTCAGCGGCGCAGCGCAATCGATCACCGGCACCATGCCGATTACCGTCGAGGTCGCGAACGTGACCACGGGGGCGAGCATTGACGGACTGCAGGTACAGGCGGATGGCAGCTTCAGCGCCATGCTGCCGGCGTCGCCCTCGAATCAGATCACGGTGAAGGCCACCGACACACTGCTGCGCATGAACGGACCACTGTCGATCGGCACCGTGCCGTTCGGCGCCCAGGCGCGCACGATGGTGATCAGCCCGGCCATGGCCGACGCGGCGTTCCTGGCCAGAAATGTTTCCGCGCACGGCAACCGTGCTGTCGTGGCCAGCCATCCACCTGCGAACTCCGACAAGCTGGTCATCTTCGACGTAAGCACGCCCACGAACCCGGTGCACCTGCGCACGGTGCCGTCGGGAGCGTCGACGGTGTTCGACGTGGTCGTGAAGGACGGCTGGTTGTATTTCGCGGCCGATCGCTTCGGGACGCTGAATCTGTCCGATCCGAACGCCACGCCGAACTTCTCGGCGACGAACCACGGTGGTTGGGAGAGCACGGTCGAAATCGTCGACGGGTACGCGTTCACGGCCGAATACGACTGGTTCAACGATGCCCGGATTCACATCTACGAGGTCGTCACTCCGTCGGCGCCGCGTTACCTGCGCAGCCAGAACATGGTTGGTCACGGCGGGTACCGGTTCACCGATCTCGTTGCTTACGGAACGGACTACCTCATCGGGATCAGCCCCGACAAGCCGTCGGGAGTTGGTCGCGACGTGATGGTGATCGACCGCCGCAACATCAGCGCGCTGCGCCAGGTCGTCCAGTACGATATCCCGAACTTCGACGGAACCCAGGCCAAGGTGGTCGGAACGAATCTGTACGTGACGGGTATGGCCGGAGGCCTTGCGGTCGTCGATCTGTCGAATCCGGCCGCTCCGGCGCTGAAGGGGATTCTGAAGACGCCTGGCGCACCACGCGCGCTCGACGCGCTCGGAACGACGCTGGCGGTGGCCGACAGCAGCGCCGGCGCGACCTTCGTCGACACCTCGCCGGCCGGGCTGCCGCTCATTCTCGGCAATCAGCCTGTCGGCGGTTCGGCGTGGGACTCCGCGTTCAACGGTGCCACGCTCTATCTGGCCAATGAGTCCGGCCTGGTGGTCATCGACGGCCTGGGAACGCCCCCGCTGATCGATCGGATGCTGATCACGACCGCGAGCAATGGTGCAACCACTGCCACAGTGGCCGGCTCGGCCACATCGATCCTCGGTCTGGGTCCGCTCACGGTCGAGTTGCGCAACGCCACCACAGGCGCGAGTGTCGGTGGGATTCCAGTGGCCTCCAATGGCAGCTTCAACACCGACATCGCTGCCATGTCGGGACACTTGCTCACGATCAAGGCGACGGACGCGGTCGGCCGCGCGTCAGGCCCGCTCAGCCTCGGAACCGTGCCGTTCGGCTCGGTCACCAATCATGCTCCGATCTCGACGGACATGACCGACGGCGCCTTCATCGCGCGGGTCGTCTCCGCCCATGCCGACCGGGTGGTCGTGACGAGCTATCCGCCGGCGAACTCCGACAAGCTGGTCATCTTCGATGTCACTACACCGGGAAGCCCCACACATCTGCGCACCGTAGCTTCCACCGCCAGCAGGCTGTTCGACGTCAAGGTGAAGGACGGCTGGGCCTACTTCGCCGCAGACCGTCTGGGAACGCTCGATCTTTCCAATCCGGCCGCGGCGCCGAACCTGGCGAACACGAACCAGGGCGGATGGGAGAGCTCTGTCGAGATTTCCGGTGGCTACGCCTTCACATCGGAGTACGACTGGTTCAACGACGCCCGGATCCACATCTACGACGTGTCGGTACCCTCGTCGCCGCGCTATCTGAGAAGCCAGAACATGGTAGGCCACGGCGGCTACCGCTTCACGGACCTGGTGGCCTTCGGTACGGACTACCTGATCGGAATCAGCTCCGACAAGCCGTCCGGAATCGGACGTGACGTGATGGTCATCGATCGCCGCGACATCTACAACATGAAACAGATCGTCCAGTTCGACATCCCGAACTTCGATGGATTCCGTGCGAACGTCCTCGACAACAGGCTCTACGTCGCTGGAGTCAGCGGCGGCGTGGCCATCGTCGATCTGAGCAACCCGTCCGCGCCGGTACTGGTTTCGACAGTGACCGCGGCCGGCGCGGCGCGTGCGATCGAGATCGCCGGATCGACGCTGGCCGTGGCCAACGGCACGAATGGCATCAGCTTCATCGACGCCGGCACATCGCCGCTGCAGGTCATCGGCGCGCACCCGATTCCTGGTTCGGCCTGGGATGTCTCGCTCAGCCGCGGGGCCATGTATGTGGCCGGCGAGCTCGGCCTGACGGCCGTGGCGAACGTCGCCCTCCCGCCGATGCTCGACGAGTCGAAGTTGACGATGACACCGGCGGCCGCAAGCACGACCGTCACCGGCGCGGCGCAGGCGCTGACGGGGATCACCCCGATCACAACGAGAGTCGACAACGTCACCACTGGAGCAGCGTCACCCGCGGCGCCGGTGAATCCGGATGGCTCATTCAGCGCGACCGTCGCCGCGATACCCGGACAAGCGCTCGTCCTCGCGGCGACCGATGTGGCCGGCCGCGTGAGCACGCGCAAGCTGCCGCCGGCGTTCGGATCGACCACGACCCACGTCGCCAATCAGGTCGTCCTGAACGATCCGGGCTATCGCGCGCGCCGCATCGCCAGCGACGGCAACGTCAGCGTCGCCTCGACCGGCTCGCGCTCCGGCAGCGGACTGGGAAGCCTGTCGAGCCGGATGTACCTGTTCCGCCAGCCCGATGCTTCGGAGCCGCCGCAGATCATCACCACCACTGCAGGCGGCGTGCAGGACGTGGAGATCAGCTCCGGCTATCTCTACATTGCCGGCGATCGCCTCGGCACGATCAACCTCACGAACCCAGCTCTCACGACGAACCTGGCCAACACGAATCAGGGGGGCGGTGAAGGAGCGGTCGCGATCAGCGGGTCGTACGCGTTCACCAGCGAAACGGATTGGTTCAACGACGGCCGGATCCACATCTACAACATCAGCAACCCCGACTCCCCGGTGTATGTCCGATCACAGGGCGTATCCGGCGTATCCAGCTTCAACTTCGATGGTCTTCTGGCTCTCGGAACGAGCTATCTGATCGGCCTCTCTCCCGATCGTCCAGGCGGCGTCGACCGCGACGTCATGGTGATCGACCGCACCAACCTCAACAGCCTGGTCAAAGTCGCGGAGATCCCGATCCCGAACTTCGATGCCTACGATGGCGTGATCGACGGGACGACGCTCTATGTGGCCGGCGGCGACGGCGGCGTGGCGATCATCGATCTCACCAATCCGCTCGCGCCGGTGTTGCGATCGGTGATCAACACGCCGGGTGTCGCGCGGGGAGTAGCCATCTCCGGACCGGACGAGATCGTCGTCGCAGATGCCGGAGGACCGGGCATTACGTTTGTCAACGTCGCGGACAAGACCAATCCGCTCATCATCGGATCGCAGAAGGTTGCTGGCAACGTCGTCGACGTGAAGGTCATTGGCAAAGCGATCTATGTGGCCGGCGACAACCATGTCCACATCGTGATGCGACCGTGAGACGAATTCGTCGACCCGGCCGTGTGAGGCGGCGCGAAGACGAGTCTTCGCGCCGCCCGACATGACCAGGATGAAACGAGTGGTATTCAGTGCGGGCCTCATGCTGCTCGCCGCAGCCGCCTTCGCGCAGACGGCACCGCCGGAGGTGTCGTTCAGCGAGAATTTCCAGTCGTACAAAACGCAGGCGAACCCGCCCGGCTGGATCGACAGCTCCGTCGGCAATCCCCGCCCCGAGGCCGCTGGGCTCTACAAGACCTGGCCCGATCCGACCGAGGCCAAAGCCGGCGTGAATGTCGTCTACGGCACGAAACAGGCGTCCGGCAAGCCCGAGGGTCGCAATCCGCGCATCGGCACCTTCTCGACGTTGAGCACCCTGTCGTTTTCCGGACAGGGGCGCTTTGAGTATCGCGGCCGCATTCTCCGCACGAGCGCCGACTCGCGCATCGGCCTCTCGTTTTTCTCGTCGTATCCCGAGCTCGATCAGTACTACCTGGTTGGTCTCTGGTCGCCTCTCTCCGGCACGGGCCTGACCATGCAGCTCTTCGGCTTCGGCGCCGGAGCCATCACCGGGACCGTCGACAGCGGGCAGAGCATCGATCCGGATCGCTGGTACCGGTTCCTCATCCAGGTCGACGACGTCAACGACGAGACACGCATTCGCGCGCGGTTCTGGCCCGATGGAACGGCCGAGCCGGAGACCTTCTCCATCGAGGCGGTCGACGACGGCGCCACGCGCCTGCGCAGCGGGCGCATCGGACTCTGGGCCGCGGTGAAGGGTGAGGCGTACTTCGACGACATCGCGGCCAAGTCCCCCGTCGATCACACCCCGCCGACGATCACCCTCCTCGAGTCGGGCAATCCTCTGCCGGATGGAAGCAAGTTCAATCGCGACGCCGTACCGGAGATTCAGGTAACGGATGATCTGTCGGCGTTCACCTACACCGCCACGCTCGACGGCTTGCCCTACACCTCGCTCACTCCCGTCCCTGTCGAAGGGTGGCACACGCTGCTGGTCACGGCCGTGGATGGGCCGGGCAACGTCAGCACGCTGCAGGTCAAATTCCTCGTCGACAAGACACCTCCCGTCGTTCTCATTCGGGAGGGGACGAATCCGTTCCCGCCAGGCTTCTACTTCAATCGCGACGTCATCGCCGGCGCGCTGGTCACCGACGTCAGTCAGACTGCGATCGCGGCGACGCTCGACGGCGCTCCTTACCTGCTCGGTACGGCGATCACGACGGAAGGCAATCATTCGATCGCGGTCACGGCGACGGACGAGGTGGGATGGTCGACGACGGCAGGCCCGATCGAGTTCGTGATCGACAAGACCGCGCCGGTGATCACGTTCACCTCGCACGCGAACGACCAGCTGCTTTCCATCGCCAGGGCCACCCTCACCGGCGGATCCGACGACGCCGTGACCATGACGGTCGGCGGTGCGGCCGCGGTCGTGGCCGCGAATGGTTTCACGTCGGCGGAGCTCGCTCTCCTCGAAGGCGAGAACACGATCGCGGCCACCGCCGTCGATCGCGCCGGCAACATCGGCACCGCCACGCTCCGGCTGATCGTCGACACGCGCGGCCCTGCCGTCGCGTTCACCTCTCCGAACGCGGCCGCATGCCTCGATACGAGCACGCTGCAGGTCACCGGCACGGCGGCGGATGCGCGCCTCGACAGCGTGAAGGTCACGATCGGCACCACGGCGGTCGACGCGACCTTCGACGCCACCGGAAACTGGACTGCATCGATCCCGGTGCCGGAGGAAGGGAAGAAGCTGATCACGGTCGAGGCCACCGACAAGGCCGGTCACTCCATCTCCGCCTCTCGCACGGTGGTCATCGACCGGACTGCGCCCGCGATCGAAGTCCGCGCCAACGGCCAAGCGTTCACGTCTACCATCACCAATCGACCCGTGGCGCTGTTCGTGACCGCCACCGATGCCGATCCGAACGTCACCACCACGATCACGCTCGACGGAGCGCCGTACGTCGCCGGCACCTCGGTGACGGCCGAAGGGAAGCACGTCGTGGCTGTGACTTCCACCGACTGCGCCGGGCACACCAGCGAGAAGTCGGTCGAGTTCACGCTCGACCTGACGCCTCCCACCATTCGCAGCTTCAATCCGCCGGACGGCGGAATCGTCGGGACGATGCCGGTCTCGCTGGCGGCGGTGACCGACCCGGACGTGGCCACGGTCGTGGTCTCGGACACCGCACTCAGCGCCACGCCCGCTGCCGACGGCAGCTTCACCATTCCGGCCGTTCCGTTTGCGGAAGGACTCAATCGATTCACGCTCGTGGCCACCGACCGCGCCGGGAACAGCTCGACGGTGCCGTACACGGTCACCATCAGGACGGTCGCGCCGATCGTCGAGATTCGCGAGAGCGGTCTGGAGATCCCGGCAGGCGCGCTCTTCAACCGACCCATCACACCGACGCTGCGCGCGGTCGACCTGCAGGCCACCGTGAGCGCGACTCTCAACGGCTCGCCGTTCCCATCCGGCACGACGATCACAGCCGACGGCGACTACACCCTCCGCGCCACCGCCACCGACTCCCTCGGGCATATCGGGACCGCGGAGGCCACGTTCACAATCGATCGCACACCGCCGGTCGTGAAGATCACCTCGCCGGCGACGGGGATCGTGCAGGCCGATCGCGTCGAAGTGCGCGGTAACGCCGGCGACTCCGTTTCGGCCACGGTCAACGGACAGCCTGTCACGCTCGCCGCGGACGGAAGCTTCATCGTCGAGAGCGTTCTGCTCGACGTCGGGGAGAATACGATCTCCGCGACCGGCCGCGATCGCGCCGGCAACAACGGCCGCGACGACGTGGTGGTCACGCGCGACGACCTCAGCGCCGGCATCCTGCTGACGTATCCGCCGGACCGCTCGCGCACCAACCGGCCTGCCATCGACGTCATCGGCCGGTTGCTGACGCCGAACCGCGGCACGGTGGTCCGCATCGGAACGACGGATGTGCCCGTCGACTCCACCGGCGCATTCCGCCTCAACGCCTACCAGTTGATCGAAGGGGAGAACACGATCACCGCGACCGCGACGGCGACGAACGGGCGGGAGACCTCCGCCTCGACACGCGTCACGGTCGATCTCACGCCGCCCGCACTGACCATTCTCGAGTCGGAACAGCCGTTGACCGAAGGCGCGCGCTTCGCCGAGCGCGCCGTGATCTCGCTGCAGGCGTCCGATGCGGCGGGAGCTGTGACGACCGAGCTCACCATCGACGGCTCTCCGGTCTCCACGGCTCCGTTCACGGTCACCTCGACAGGCGGCCACTCGGCCATCGCCATCGCGCGCGATCTGGCCGGCAACGAGACGCGCGCGGAGCGGACGTTCTTCGTCGGCACGGCGGGCGGCGGGGCTGCCGGCTGCGCGCTGACGGGATTCGATCCTGCCGACGGCGCGGTCGTCCTCTCGAATACGGTCACGCTGACGGGCCGCTCCGGCGGCGCGATCGGCGTGAAAGTGAACGGCGTTCCGGCCGTGGTCGCGGACGGCGCGTTCCTGGCCACAATGGAGCTGTCGTCCGAAGGGCCCAACCTGATCACCATCGTCTGCACCGACGGGGACGGCAATCCGACCGGCACGCAGGCGACGATGACGATGCAGCGCGTCACAGGCGATCCGTCCGTTTCGATCGACACGCCGGCGGAAGACTTCGTCTCCGGGCAGGAGTCGATCGGCGTGACCGGAACGGTCGGGGCGGGTGTGGTCAGCGCTGATGTGAACGGGGTTGCCGCGACGATCAACGGCGCGGACAGCAGCGTCCCGCGCTCGTTCAGCGTGGCCGGGGTCCGTCTGGCCGATGGGCTGAACGTGCTGGTCGCTCGCGGACGCAATGCGGCGGGCCGGGCCGCCACGGCGTCGCGGCGCGGGCTGTATATAAAGGATGCGCCGGCAGTCAGCATCACCTCGCCCGCGGCGAACACCACCACCGGCTCTCCAGGCATCAGCATCAGCGGGACGTGGTCGGACCTCGATCCGGCCACACTCGCTCTCGGCAGCGGCGCGCCCGTGCAATTCACGCGCTCCAGCGATACGGCCGGGACCTTCGTCGCCGATGGCGTCCCGCTGAACAACGGCAGCCAGACGATCACGGTCACGGGACGCGATCGCCTCAACCGCATGGCGACCTCCTCCGTCGCCGTCACTCTCGTCAGCGGCGCGCCGGGCATCACCATTTCCCAGCCGGCGAATCACGCGTCGTTCGGCGGCGGGTCCACGAGCGTCACGGTCAGCGGCAACTTCCAGGCGGCGAGCGGCTCGATCGTCGACGTCAACGGCGTCACCGCGGAACTGACCGGCGCGAGCTACAGCGCGTCGGTCCCGTTCTCGACGCTCCCGGGTGGCATCACGCCGATCGTGGCGCGTGTGACCGAGCCTTCCGGTACGAGCGCTTCGGCCAGCATCGCTGTGACGCAGTACGCCGACGCGCCGCGCGTCATCGAATCCTTCCCGCCGCCCGACGCGGCACAGGTCGACAGCGGCGCCCTCGTTCTCGTTCTGTTCTCGCAGCCGATGGATGTCGCGACCGCCGGTGCTGCGTTCCGTCTGGAAGACGGCAGCGGCGCCCCGGTCTCCGGTACGCCGTTCCTCGACAAGGACGTTCTGACGTTCGCGCCGGCCACGCTGCTTCAGCCGGGCGGGCGGTACACGCTGAGAGTCGGAACCGCGGCGACGAATCTGGCGGGGACACCGCTCGCCGCCGCGTACAGCGCCGCCTTCACCGTCACCAGCACTGCCCCGGCCACGCCTCCGTCGCTCACGCCGCTGTCATCGGCGGTCTGCGGCCAGTCGATCACGATCGCCGGAAGCACGACTCCCGCTGCGCGCGTCCGCCTCGAGTCGGGGACGCTCATTCTCAACGCCGTCGCGGACGCGAGCGGCGCGTTCAGCTTCACGTATCCGATCAGCGGTCAGTCGGGCTTCGCTCTGGCGCGCGTCCGTGTCGTGGGCGCCGACGGAAGCGTCTCTCCGGCCGCGGAGCTGGAGATCCGGATCGACTGCAGCGGGCCGCAGGTGCTGAACGCCTCCTATGACAGGACCGTCAACAAGTTGACTGTGCAGTTCTCCGAGCCGATCGACCCGGCCTCGGCCACCGTCGGCAGCGGCAACGCCATCGTCCTCACGCTGGACGACGGCAGCACCACCGCGGCGACCGCGGCGGTCTCTGGAAGCGTCGTCATTCTCACTCCGGCGGTCGATCTGACCGCGAAGAGCTTCTCGCTCACCATCACCACCGCCATCCAGGACGTCCTCGGCAATCGCCTCGTCGCGCCGTTCAGCCATGCCTTCGCCGTCGGCGGAGAACAGCCGGTGGCGGGGGATGGATCGGGATTCATCTCCGGCGAGGTCTATGACGCGACGACTGGCCGTCCGCTGCCGGGCGCGGCGATCAATATCGATGTCGCCGCGGGATCGCCCGTCACGACCGCGGCCGACGCGCGCGGCCGGTACCTGGTCAGGCTCCGCGAAGGAGCGCACACGATCCAGGCGTCGCTGGCGGGCTACACGACGGTGTGGCGCGAGATCATCGTGCCACCCGGAGCCGGCGTCGTTCCGATCGACATCCGTCTCACGCGGCGCGGAGAGGCGCAGACTTCGAACGGCTCGCCGATGGCACTGACTCATGGTGGCGATACGGCCGTCACGGGCGCCATCGACCTCTCCGTCTCGCAGCTCGACAGCGGCCGGACGATCACGCTGACCGCGGTCGGCGGCCAGGCCCTCATGGGTCTCCTGCCCCTCGGATGGTCGCCGCTGGGATCGGCGGAGATCGCGATCGACGCGTCCGACGCGGCCGCGCCGCTCAGCGCCCAGCTCACGTTCAACGTTCCATCCGGCGCCATCACCGCCGCGGCGCAGAACCTGACCGCGGTGCAGTTCAATGCAGCGCGCGACGAGTGGACCGTCGTCACGCCGGTCGTGAATGTGCCGGCCGACGGCAGGGTCACGCTTCCCATCACCATGAGCGGCGCGTATGCGCTCGTGTACGCGGACAAGACCGGGCCGCCGCCGCTGCCTGTAGCCGGCGATGTGCTGCGCGGCGTTCGAGCGCCCGAGCCGGCCGCACTCGCGCTCGTGAAGCGCGATTTCACGCTCGATCCGCCGATCGTGCTGCCGAGCGGCCGCGCTGTCGCCACGCTGCGCATCGAAGGCGCGGCGGAGTTCCCGAGCGGCACCGCCGTTCAGGCTTACATCGATGAAGAGCTGCGGCTCGCCGATGGGTCGCGGCTGCTCGAGCCGCCGTTCGCGACCGATCTCCTGCTCTATCGCACGCTGGATGGAGAGCTCGGCATCGCCGCGTTCCATCTCGCGCCGAGTGAGCGTGCCACGCAGGTCGTGCTCGAAACGGGTGTCGAACGCATCCGCGTCTTCCCTTACCCGGGCCGCCTCGACCGCGGCACGCTCATCGGTTCAGAAGGCGGACGTGTCCCCGCGGACGACAGGGTCTCCGTCGACATTCCGGCGGGCGCCGTGCCCGAGCCGCTGCGCGCAACCGCGACGGCGCTGACGGCGTCGGATCTCACAGCGATCGGCACCGTGGCCGGCTTCCGCGTCGTTGGTGGCTTCCATCTGACGCTGCAGCGCGCCACGGAAGCGCCGCCGGTGGACTTCGATGGCGACGGTGTTCCCGATCCGCTCGGCCCGCCGGAGCTGTTCGTTCCGGCCCGTGTCACATTCACGGCGGACGCGTCGCAGATGCCCGGCGCAAACGCGCAGGTCATCCTCGCGGAGCTGCTCGATGTCACGCCGTATGGCCGGATGATGCGGCTGGCAGTCCCGATGGTGCTCGTGGATGGATCGCAGGTCCGATTCACCACGGCGTCGATCGACCGCTCGGTGCTGCCGGTCGACGGCGTGATGCGCGAGGGACGTTACGCGCTGCTCGCCGCCGAGGCGCCCATCGCCTTCGCCACCGGCACCGTTCGTCTGCTCGGCCCCAACGGCCGTTTGCTCGGAGACGCGCGCGTGCTCGACAACGTGCTGGGCGTGGCCGAGCTCACGCGCCAGAACGGCATTTACAACATCCCGGTGCCGGCGCGCCCGGCTGCTCCGTTCACGCTCACCCCAAGGCATACCACGACGGGCCAGGGAGCTTCCTACACGCACGCGGCACAGGTGGATCCCGCGGCCGTCGTGCGCGTGGACCTCGCGCTCGTCCCGCAGCCGCCGGTTCTCGGATCGGTAGTCGTGCTGAAGGGAGAGCCGCCGTCGCAGGCGGCCTTGGGCGCCGGAACGGTGACGCGTGACGTCGCGCTGACGACGAATATCCGTGCGTCGTTCACACCGGCGATCGATCCGGCGTCGGTGACGGCGGACTCGATCCGCGTGACTGACGCTCTGACTGGTGCAAGGGTGAGCGGCAGCGCAGCGGCCGACGGAACGGTGGCGGTGGTCTGGACGCTCACGGCAGGGGAGCGCCTCAAGCCGAACGGACGCTACATCGTCGAGATCGCGGCCTCGATTCGAGGCGCGAACGGCACGACCCTGTCCAGCGCGGCGACGTTCAGCTTCGCCACGATCACCCAGATCCTGAATACCGAGGTCAACCGCGACCGCATCCGCATCAGCATTCCGGATGCGAACGGGTTTGCCCGCATCACCGCGGTGGCGGGCGCCCTTCCCGCCGGCTGGCAGGCTGTGGCGGTTCGCCGCAACATCGATTTCAACGAGCGGTATCAGGCCACCGCGGCGAACGACGGCTCGTTCTCGTTCATGATCGGCAACGGCCCGCTGGCCTCCGACCGCATCACCATCGCCGACCTCATCGATCTGCAGGTCATCAACAGCGCCGGCAACGTCGCGGCCATCTTCCCGCTCACGCCGTTCACCAGCGAAGACGGGAAGTCGTTCGTCGCGCCCGCGGGCGCCGCTGTCCGTTTCACCACTCCGGAAGGTTTCACGCTGGAAGTGCCGGAGGGCGCGTTCGACGTGGCCACGGTCATCAGCATGACCGGCACGACGAAGCAGGCCTTCCTCGACATCCCGTCCCTCGAGCAGGAGAACGAATACTTCGGCAGTGTGCAGATCGACTTCGAGGGCGAAGCGAAGAAGCCGCTCAAGTTCGAGGCGCCGGTGCCTTCGGGCTTCGACCCGGCCGGCCGGACGCTCATCCTGGCCGAGAAGTACATGTCGTCCGTAGGTCCGCGTCTGGTGATGGTGGATCTCCTGAAAGTGGAGAACGGGAAGTTCGTCTCCGATGGCCAGCCCGCCGTCAACGCCGTGGTCATCGGCAAAGGATTGCAGCAGCGGACGACGCAGACGCTGGTGGGCAGCCAGTTCGTGAAATACCTGAACTACGTCCGCCGGAGCGGTGCCTACATGTACCTCGACATCAAGGTATATGGGATCGGCGGCGCGGTGGGCTTCGCGGTCATGGAAGGCCTGCAGGCGAACTACGACCTGATGTGGGACATCTACTTCTCCTACATCATCCCGCACGTCCAGGTGTACGAGCGCGGCGGAGCCATACTGCCGATCATCACTGGCCGGCCGTTCACCGTGACCGGCATCGATCCGGGAACGGGACTGCAGGCGTTCAGGCGAACGTACGATCCTGTTCCGTTCGGTGAGCCCGGTACGGTCACGCCGATCGCCAGCGCGGAGGAGAACGACGGCGGTCCGTATCCGGTGTTCGGCGGTCCGTTCCGCGTGGAGATGCTGGACCTCGATGTGGAGGAAGTGGACGTCCGCTCCATCCGCAACTTCATCATCAGATTGCAGAACGGTACGGTGACGGTGTCGCAGGGCATTCCGGCTGAGCCACCCACGACGGCGATCGAACTGCTGAACGTGTCGAAGGGCACGAAGGTCAGCGGCAATGCCGGAACGGTTCTGACGACCGGCGCCGATCTGGGCGACCGCATCGTGCTGCTCATCGAGCAGAACGAGGTCGATCCCGATTCGCCGATCTCCATCGTCTTCAACGAGCCGATCGTCACGGGTGAGTCGGATGAGCCGGACGCAGTCGACGAATTCCTCCGCAACCTCTTCAAGGTCGAGCACGCGCCGAACCCGGGCAACGGCGAGCCGTACTTCAGCGACATCACCCCGCAGGTGCGCTTCGAGACCGACTCCGGCGACCGGCGCGTCAACATCAGACTGCCGTCGGCCCTGCAGAGCGAGGCGCGCTATCGCATCACGCTGAAGGGCACCATCACCGACATCACGACCGACGGGCCCGGGCTGAAGCTGGGGACCGGCACGATCGAGGTGAACGGCAATCGCGTCGCTGTCGGTGGTGGCTCCGATCTCGTGCTGCAGTTCGACGTGCGCAAGCCGGCCGGCGTGCTCAACACCTTCACGGCGTTGTCGGTAGGTCTCGTGCGCGGCATGGAGCTGGCGGGGAACGTCCTCCTCGTGGCGGGCACGAACGCCGGGCTCCTCGGCTTCGACATGTCCAACCCCACGGTTGCGCAGCCGCCGCAGCTGGCGATGGTGCCCGGACCGCCCACGGCGGTCGAGCATCTCTCTGTTCACGTCGACCGTCACAACCGGGTCTATTCGACGGCGCAGCAGCCGATCGCCGGAGTCTTCCGCTCCTACCGCGTCGAGGACTTCGCCGATGGCGGCGACGTCAAGATCTGGGGTTCCACGATCATCAGCTGGAAGATCGGCTACAGCCAGAGCATCGGACTGCCGAGCAATACGGTCGTCTCGGATCGGCCCGAGTCGCTGCCGTGGCGCATCAAGGTGATCCTGCAGGATGACGAGGAGACGTTCGAGAACCGCGACGAGTTCATCGCCGCCGGAGGGTCACCGGGCCCGCTCTTCCCGGATGACATCCAACAGCTCACTTTCACGACGGGCAATGACTCCCAGTACGCGGTGCAGCGCATCACGGTGGAGAACCTGACGCTGGACATGAAGTGGTCGGGCGACGCCACCGACAGCGGCCCGGCCGTCATCAGCAACATCATCGCGCGCAAGACGGACCGGATGCGCCTCATCCGGAACCTCAAGACCTATGCGATCGTCGCGCACCTCGGATACGGCGTCGGCATCTACGACGCGAACGCCATCGAGTCGAACCGGCAGCTCGGGCTCGGTCCGACGTCGCCGGGACGGATCCAGGAGCAGCTCGTTCTGACGGCCGGCAAGATCGATCGCAACTGTTTGAACGGCACGCCGGACTACGGCATCGTGGAGGGGTATCTCCCCACGGATGTCGAGCTGAACGGAACCGATAGCGGGAAGCTCTACGCGCTGTCCACCGATCCTCACCGCGGCGTGCTCGATCTGGACATCACGCTCCCGAGCAACACCCACGCCGGCACATACGACGACGATTGCGTGCAGCGTCCCAGTCCGAATACCGGCGGCCTGCTGTTGCGCACGTCGCCTCCGGGATTCGAGGCCGAGCGGATGGTGGCGCTGAGGGGCGCGATCGGCAATCCCATCATTCACTTCTCGAACCTGGCGCGCTTCACCTGGTCGGTGAGCGCGGCGGACAATCTGAAGGGTCTGCGAGGAACGGAACAGGGCCGCGCCGCGCAGCGCGAATACATGCTCGTGTCGGGCCACGGCCTCGGTCTGATCGTCGTCGACATCGGCAGCAATCCGGTGATCATTCCGCCGTTCCCGCTCAGGAACGAGAACATCGCCGATGTGATCTGGATCCCGGGTGGAGCGGTCAGCGCCCGGGTGTACCAGAGCGCGAACGTGGCGGTGGTGCTGGACCGGGCCGGCCGTGCGCTGGTGGTCGACCTCTCGCGGATCGACGAGCGCTGGGATGAGAAGGGCAACTGGGTCGACGGTCTGTTCCCGACGGTCAGGAAGGCGCTGGGCAGTCCGGGGAACGATCCCTACGGACCGGGTGCGGACGATCCGCGCATCCTCTGGAAGTCGCCGCCGGGCGTCGGTGGGGGATCGGTGCCGCCGGTGTTCGATCCGTACACGGGAATGCTGTACGCGGGCAACTTCCAGAAAGTCAGCGTGATGGCCGCGCTCGATCCGAAGGTTCGCGTGAAGGTGAACCTCGGCGAGCAGACCGGTCTGGCCGACGTCGGCGGCATCGTGCCGCTGGGCATCGAGCCGCCACAGAACATTCAGGACATCATCGATTCAGCGCCCGCGTGCGTGGAGCAGGAGTTGGCGTGCAAGGACAACGGATCGCTGGGCGTGTTCCGGATCGAAGTGGCGCTGCCGGGCAACATGACGGACGCGCTCACGTTGTCCAGCAACGAGCTGCGGCTGGCGCTGGAGAGCGAGCGCGTGGCCGGGGCGATCACGGAACAGACGCCCGCGGGATTCCCGCGCGCGCACCTGCGCCGCACCCGTCGCGACGGCTCGGCCGAGGCGGAGGGGCGGGCGGCGTCGAACTTCAAGTTCAAGCGGATCGTTCCCGATGCGCTGGCTGGGGCGCTGCGGCACCAGCGCGGGTACAACCGGTTCGTGTCGCCGTGGATCGTGGCCATCGCCGATCCGCGCGCGAGCGAGGAGTACGACTGGAGAGGAGCGACGCTTCAGGAAAAGAAGGAAGCAGGCTGCTATCAGTGCGAGCGGCCGAAGCATCTGAAGGGGAAGACCGAGCAGGACGGCATTTACGAGCTGTACACGAACGGACGTTTCGTCACGGTCCGTCCGGAGCTGATCGGCGGCGGCACGATCTTCGACGGCACGCAGTACACGTATCTCGGCCAGAACAAGCGGATGCTGGGAAGCTTCGTCACGATCATGGCGGACACGGTCCGCCCGACGGAGGTGCTGGTGGCGGGGCAGAATGCGCCGGTGGCGAACGGTGCGCTGCAGCAGACGACGTTCCTGCATTCGGGGGAATTGTCCGCCACCACCGTGGATCTCGATGCCGGCGGCCGAGCCGGATTCAATGTGACATTCGATCGTACGTATCGCGCCCGGACGCTCGGCGGTAGTGTCTTTGGACAGGGCTGGGACTCCTCACTATTGCGTCGTCTCCGCGCGTTGCCCAATGGCGACGTCGAATATCGAGACGGCGCGGAAGTTTGGCGTTTCAGAATCAAGGACGGCAGTTATGAATCGCCGAAGGGCCTCTTCCTGAAACTCTCGAGGACTGCGAATGGCTGGACGATCGTCGATCAGTCCTGGCGAGTCACAGATTTCGACGATCTCGGACGGATCGTTTCGCACGCGGATGAATTCTTTGAACCTTCTGTTCCTGACTCGGGCAATATCATCCGTTTCGTTTACGACGAAGCCGGCCTCCTGTCAGAGATCGTCGATCCCGTCCGTCGCTCATCGCGATTGCAGTACTGGAAAGAATCGGAGGCAGGAGCCGAGGGCGCCTATCCGGGCGTTCTGAAGGAAATCGTCGACTGGCGCGAGCGGAAACTGAATTTCCACTACGACGCCACGGCCGGGACGTTGACTCGCGTCAAGTTGCCTGAAGTCGCGAACTCGACCGGAAGCCGTCCAACGGTCGAATACGCATACAGCGCCGGCGGCAGCAGCTATAGCGACCGCCTCGAGCTACGAAGCAATCTCGAGTCGATCCGCGATCCGCAACATGTCGCGGCCGGCGGTGCACCCCGTGTCCGTTTCACTTACTCGACCGGCGGTGGATTCCTGCGCGACCGCGTCATCGCTCAGCAATGGGGTACGGACGAGTCAGCATCGTTCACGTACGAGAGCCCGACAAGCGTGACGACGATTGACGTTTTCGGACAGAGTCGAAAGTACACGCTCACCGAACCGCCCAAGAACTACTTTGACGACCGGCAACACGTTCTATCCGCGATCGAAGGCGGCGTGACGGTGAGCTCGACGCCGCTCGGTGAACTACCGACCGCCGTCACAGCCGCTCAACCCGCGACCACTTCCACGGATCGAACGGTGACGTTTGCCTATGACGCCGAAGGCCTTGTCACCACGGAGACGCTCAGCGGTGTCAGATCGATAGAGTACACGTACAAAGACGTGCGTCGGGCTGCGCCGGGCTTCGTTTTGTTGTCGGCCACGAAGAAGCCGCTGGCGGGATCCGCCGCGCAGATCACCGAAGCACTCACGTATCAGTCCGGGCCGAACCTCTCGACGTTCGTGTCCGGGATGACAGCAAACGGACTGGCCGTGGAGGCTCCGGAGGCCAGCCGTAAACAGTTGGATGTCGCGTCCTCGAACAACAGTATCAACGAGACCGAGACGTTCGACATCAACGGTCTTCTGACGGAATTGGTCAGCTCTGGCGGTACGGACTCGGCCGGATCGGGTACCTCGGCCAGTGCAGAGTTTGCCGGTACGACGGCCGCGAAACACGAGCGTGCACGGATCACCAAAGTCGACGAAGGCGGCCTCGCCACCGAAATCAGTTATCCGGGCCCTGACCGAAGCATCGAGACCGATGGTCGGGGTGTCGTTACCAGCACCGATTACGACACGTGGGATCGGCCGGTGCACATCACGGTCGCCGGTACAGGTGTCAACGTCGATGAACGCTTCGAGTACGATGCGACCGGCCGCCTCGTCAAACATGTTCGTAAACAAGGCGAAGCCGACGTCACGAAGACGTATGACTACGATGTGATGGGCCGGCCCACGAGGCTCACGCTCGATAACGTCGCGGACTCGGGCATGCTGACGAGAACGATCGAGTACAACATCCCCGGCCGCACGATCGTCACTCGTCATCCAGGCGGTGCCGTCACTACTCTTCGCCTCGATTCGTTGGGACGAAAGGTTTCCCGTGAGACGACGACCGGCGGAAGTCCGATCACCGACTACTTCGCCTATGACCTGTTGGATAACGTCGTGTTCACGACCGATCTGTTCGACGCAACTGCCGTGGCTTATGACGCTCACGGCCGCGCGGTGGGCGTCAAAGGGCTCGACGGCGGCAGGACGACCGCGACACACGATGCATGGGGACGTCCTACAGAGATTGCGAATGCCGACAGCGGAGAGAAACTGCTGAGCCGGTCCGTACTCGAGTATGCGGCCGCAGGCCGCTTGAGATCTGTCAACACGACAGTCGATCAGGCGCAGTCGCGTGTTACCAGCTTCGCCTGGGACGGCGCATCACGTACGACCGGAATCAGTAGTTCCGGCCGTGCTGCCAAAACCAGGTACGACTCAGCCAGCCGCTTGCTCGGAATCGAAGCGGGCAGTGGCAGCGCTCTTTCCGTGTCCACGGCCTTTCTGTCAGCCGAGGTCTCCGGCCACAGCGGCAGACTTCCACAAACTGCGGCAGCGAAGGAGAAGTCGGGCGCCGCCTATCAGCTCGGTCTGGAATACAACACTCTCGGACAGATCACCGCCGATCGACTGGGTGATCTGGAGTGGACCACCGAGTTCGATCAACTCGGCAACATGACCGCGGCGCAAGCGCCGAACCGCGCCGCCCGGACGTTTGAATACGATTCCCGTGGTGTTCTGAAGAGGGAAACGATCGCGGGGGGCGGAGCGAAGAATTACGCGTATCACCCCACCGGTGCACTCGTCACGTTTACCGATCCGGCGAATGAAGTGACCGAAACGGTCAACGATCTCATCGGTCGCCCGACACGTCGCGTGTACAAAGACGGCACCGATGAAGAGATCGTATGGGAAGGTCGCCGGGTGAAGTCGATCACCGACCGAAAAGGTCGCGTGCAATCTTTCACTTATGACGCCAAAGGAAAGATCAGCGAGATCAAGAGCGCCACAGGAACTCTGCTCGACAAGATCACGTACGACGACGCCGGCCGGGTGACGAGTTGGGCGAACGACGATGCCATCATCGAATTCAGTGATTTCGACTTTGAAGGTCATCCCAGGCGTACGCGTCAGTCCCGCCTGAGAGATGGCGAGGTAATCGACTCCTACACTCAGGATCACACGTGGAACGTCCATGGCGAGCGCACGTCGTGGACGATGCCCAGCTATGAGGACTTTGACTCCTCGAATTCCTGGACCGAGTCCATCCAGCAGTCGTACGACGCCGCCGGCAACATCACCAGGATCGAACGCTCTCTGCATGCCGGAGTGGGTGGTGTCTTCCTCGATGCTGACTATCGGAATAAGGGACGGCCTGATCGTCGCACCATCACCACTCCCGCGCTCAGGACGATCCTGCGGGAGTACGAATACAACGATGCAAACGATCTGCTCAAGCGGATGGCAGTGGTGGCCAACGGCGTCACGGTCGCGGGATCCGAGGTCGAGTTCGATGGTCTCCAGCGGTCGAGGGCGCGGCTACTCGGACTGTCCGGCGGCTCTCGTTTCAATGCATGGACGTATGACGTACGGAGCCGCCTCGAGGGATCGCTCCTCGGACTCGATAGGGAGGCCGCGCCGCAGAGTGAGGAATTGACCGCTGGTGATTTCCGGACGAACCTCCGGAGAACGCCGAGTACTCCCTTCGATCCTCCGTCGATCGGCTTCGACGAGGATCCCGCCGGTGGACACAAGATCAAACTCATGCGACGTGGCACAGTCGTCGAGGAATTCGAGTTCACTGGAGGAGAGCGGATTGAAGACGGCCGATTCTCCTACGAGTACGACGCTAAAGGCCGACTCGCTTCCGTGACGCAGAAGACGAGCGGGCCGATCATCCGACGAGTGAAATACTCATACGACGGCGGAGGCCATCTCGTCGGGCGGAGAGCCGAGTACGCGAATGTGACGGGTACTGATCCTCCGGAACAGGATGCATGGAAACTCGAGGATCGCGCCGACATTCTGGCCTCCGATGCACTCCCCGCAGAGACCACGTTCGTATGGGACCCCATCACCGATGTCCTGGTCGCTTTGTTCAGGACCGGAGCAAGCAAGAATCCTGACATCGATGCCAACGGCGGGCTGTTGCGGCAGATCATTCATGGCGGGGTAGGTCACGACGATCCGCTGGAGATAGCAACTGTCGATGTCGCGTCGACTTCCGGAGTGAGCCGGCTTTACCCGATCTATGACGAGGCCGGCGCCAGCTCTCTCCAATTGATTCTCAACGATGACGGCCAGATTGTGTCGCGGAGCGTAATCGCCGGCCCCTATGGTGAGGATCAGGCGATCCTGGCCGGACCGGCCGTTGACAGAGTGCAGGTCACGGCACGTAACGACGACTCCGGAAACCTCGTATCTGTCGAGATTCTGATGCGGTCGACGGAGCGCGTCGCGCAGTCGGCCGTTGCTTCGGGGTTCCGTCTGGCGACCGTGAACAGCGATGGCACCGTGGCCGGCACGGGTGGCGGCGTCGCCGCTCTCGATGGCGAATCCACCGTGACGTGGCGACTCACCGGGTCAGAATGGAATGCACTCGTGTCCGCGGGTACCGCGTTGTCCATCGCTGCGACCAAAGACGCGCGCGGTGAGACGTGGACATCGTCGGCGACGTTCCTCGCCGCTCCTGCGTGGGCGGTCTCCACGAAACCGGTATTCACGAGCGCTCAACTCCCGGTGGAAGTACGAGAGTCACTGGCCGGTCTCGCACAGTGGCTTGCCTCGATACCGCCAGGCGGCGAAAAGACGAACACTCTGTACGAAGTGCCAACTCTATACGCCCTGGGCGTGCCCCGTCTGGAGACGGAAGTGGCCTTCCCGGCCGGCGACCCACAGATCCTCATCGTCGCATCGGCGTTCCACGCGCATCCATTCCAGGATCCGATGACTGCGAAGAATTTCGTTCGCGCTCGCTGGTTCGACCTTCGGACGGGAACCTGGCTCACGCCTGATCCTTCCGGCTACATCGACAGCTCGAACCTTTACGCGTACGCAGGCGGCGACCCGGTCAACGCGATCGATCCAACCGGCAACTGCACCGACCCGCGAAAGGCAGAGTGCCGACGGTACATGTGGACGTTCACGAAGATCTTTGTGCCTGACTTCGCATCTGGTGTCGCGGAAGTGGGCGCGAACATCATTACCCTCGGTGGCTACTCTGGCGTGAAGCGGGCGTATGAGCGCGGCGACCTCACCGGTTCGGCGTCGGTCGGCGAAGCCTACGTACTTGGCCTCGCCAATGCGGTGACGCTCGGCTGGTACAACACGGCGATCGACACGATGGAGCAGGGTGGCTCCGTCTCCGAGGCCACGAAAACATGGGCATTGGAGACGAGCGGTCACACCGGCATTTCTGAGGGAGCGGAATTGGCCGCCGAAGGCAAATGGCTCGAGGGAACGGGTCGCTTCGCCGAAGGTGTGTCGTCGGGACTCGGTCTGATCATTGGTGCTCGGACGAGCGCCAGCAGAGTCAGAGGTCAACCTGTGACTCCATCCGGTCGCAACGGTGCCGCACGCAGTGCCCCCGCGAGCACCGCCGCGGCTACGCCGCCGGCCGCTGCCGCAGGTACTCGGTCCGGTGCTGGTGCGCCGCCTGCTGGCGGATCCGGCCCGCGGACCGGTGCGGGATCGCCTGCCAGTGGCGGCGGCACTGGCGCAGCCGCTTCGGGTGCTCCAGCGCCAACCGTTCGGTATGACCCGTCCGTTACGCGCTATCGGGACATCAAGACCGGGCGATTTGTCGCTGGCCGTAATCTTCCTTTCCCTGGGAACGCCGGGTTCGCGTCACGGTCAAGAGCCGTACTCAGCCCAGGTACGGTGATCGACCGCTATGGCCGGCCCAGTGGACGGTACGCGGGCACACCCGGCGCCTCGATCTCCGATAGAGGACTGCCTCCCGGGTCGGAGGCGCTCGAGTACCACCGATATCGAGTGGTCAGGGAAGTGCCTGTCGACAAAGGACCGGCGGCTCGTGTTCCCGAGTTCGGAGCCGACGGTGGCGCCATTCAATACCTCTTCGATAAACCGATTGAGCAGCTCGTGCGAGACGGCGTGCTGGAGATCGTCAAACCATAATGGGATACGACTTCACTCCGATGGCTATCGAACTGTCGGACAAGGTGCCGATTCCGAATGGAAGTGATTTGTTCTACGAATGCTTGCGGTGTTCGGATGTGATTCCATCGCTGCCGAGGGACAACATCGGTTGTACCTGCGGCAATGTCTTCGTGGACATCGATGCTTATCGCGTAGCCATCGATGATTATTCGAAGATCCGGGTACTTCGGCGAACGAAAAGCAAGCGCGGAGGCGCGTCTTAGAGAGTGCGAACCACATGCTCCGGTTCCTCATCACATCGATAATCTCCATCCTCCTCCCTCCCAGCGCCCTCGCCCAGACCTACGAAGTCGCTCCCTTCCTCGGCTGGCAGGAAGGCGGGGCCGTCTCTCTCGCCGAGGAAGACACCGGCCTCGACGGCGCGCCCGTGTTTGGTGTCATGCTGACAATGGATCGCGGCGCGGGGCGCAAGGCCGATCTCGTTCTCTCCGCGCAGCGCACGCGCGCGGAACGCGTCGAGCCGTTCGAGCCACCCATCTCCGCGGACGTCACCATCGCCTATGCGCACATGGGCGGGCGCTATCACTGGCGGCCCGAGGACCGTGTCGATCCTTACGTCGCGGTCACGGCCGGCGGAACCTGGCTGGAGCTGCGTGACCGGTCCGGCGTGGCGTTGTCGTTCGCGGCCGGCATTGGCGCAGACGTCCGCATCACGCCGCGCACAGCGATTCGCTTCGACGGCCGCTTCTACACCACGCTCGGCGCGGACCGGCTCGACATCGGCTGCGCGGGCGCGATCGACTGCGTGGGCTTCGCCAGCGGCAACGCTCTGACGCAATTCACGGCCTCGACCGGAATCGTCTTCCGATTCTGAGACGCTTTTCGACTATCGTGCGCGGTGACATGCGCAACCGCCCCGAACCACGCCTCGACGGCGTCCTCCTCGTCGACAAGAAACAAGGCCTCACCTCCCACGACGTCGTCGAGAAGTTCCGCCGCCGCGCCAACGTCAAGAAAGTCGGCCACACCGGCACCCTCGACCCCCTCGCCACCGGCCTCCTCGTCCTCTGCATCGGCAAAGCCACACGCCTCCAGAACTACCTCATGGGCATGGAGAAAACCTACGAGGGCACCGTCCAGTTCGGCTGGGCCACCGACTCGTACGATGCCGAAGGCGAGCCGGTTGGCGAAACCAACGAAGCCGACATCAGCGCGATCGACCTCGCCCCGCACGTCCAGAAATTCATCGGCGAGATCGAGCAGATGCCGCCCGCATTCTCCGCGAAGAAAATCGGCGGCGTCCGCGCCTACGAGCTGGCCCGGAAGGGGGAGACCCCCGCCCTCACCCCCAAGCGCGTGACCGTCTACGACTTCGAGATCCTCCGCAAGAGCGGCTCGACCGCCGACTTCCGCGTTCGCTCCTCGGCCGGCACCTACATGCGCTCGCTCGCCCACGACCTCGGCACCTCGACCGGAGTCCCCGCACACCTCAAATCGTTGCGCCGCACGGCCATCGGCCGCTTCAACGTCGCCGATGCCATCACGTACGAGGCTCTGGAAGGTGCGCCGGTCAGCGAGATCGTCCGCGCGCCGCACTTTCAGTCGCTCTCCGACATCGACCTCCCTCTGGCCAGGCTCCGCATCGACTGGAGCCAGCAGGGGAAGATGATGAACGGGCAGGGCGTGATCATGACCCCGGCCGTTCACGTCAGCAAAGGCGACCTTCTTGCTCTGGGGAACCCCGAGGACCAGCTCGTTGCCATCGGCGAGGTCGTGAATGTGCTTCGGGAGGGCGGCCCCGTGGAGGTCAAGCCGAAGGTCGTTCTGGCGGGCTGATGGGCATGACCCCGCGCGGGATTGATTTTGCCCCCACCCGCTGTTATGGTGTCCCGATTTGATAAAGACGGATACCGTTTTACGGGTTAAACGCTTAAGGAGAAACGATTTTGCCCACGACCAAGCAGCAGAAAACTGAGCTCATCACCTCGTACGCGACGCACGAGGGTGACACGGGCTCGCCGGAAGTGCAGATCGCGCTTCTCTCCAACCGGATCACGTACCTGACCGAGCACTTCAAGTCCCACGCGAAGGACCATCACAGCCGCCGCGGGCTCCTGAAGCTCGTCGGCCGCCGTCGCCGCCTTCTGGACTATCTGAAGAGCACCGATGTCGAGCGCTACCGCACGATCATCGACAAACTCGGCATCCGCAAGTAACCGCAGACGATTCGAGGACAGGCGCCCTGCCTGTTCTTTTTGTTGCAAACCCCTCCGGCCGGATCCCATCGTTCGGCCCCAGCGGAAAAACAAAGCGGCGTGAGGTGATGAGTGGTCTCACGCACCGAAGGGAAACATGGCTTACAAAAAGGAAATCCAGATCGGCGGCAAACCTCTGTCGCTCGAGACTGGCACGCTTGCCAAGCAGGCGCATGGCGCGGTCGTCGTTCGTTACGGTGACACGGTGGTGCTCGTCACCGCCGGATGGAAGGAAGGCGCCGTCCTCGGCGACTTCATGCCGCTGACCGTCGACTACAAAGAGTACACCTACGCGGGCGGACGCATCCCGGGCGGCTTCTTCAAACGTGAAGGGCGGCCCACCGAGAAAGAGATCCTGACCTGCCGCCTGATCGACCGGCCCCTCCGCCCGTCGTTCCAGGAAGGCTTCCGGAACGAGACGCAGATCATCGGTCTGGTTCTCTCCGCCGACGGTGAGAACGACCCCGACATCCTGGCGCTCAACGGCGCATCGGCGGCGCTCTTCATCTCCGAGATCCCGTTCCACAACCCGATCGGCGCGGTGCGCGTGGGATATGTGGACGGCGAGATCGTCATCAATCCCACGAATGCGCAGCGTGACCTCTCCGACCTCGACCTGGTCGTGGCCGGCACCGAGACGGGCATCGTGATGGTCGAAGCGGGTGCGCGGGAAGTCGACGAGAAGATCGTCCTCGACGCGCTGGACATCGCGCACACCGAGATCCGCCGCCTCTGCGATCTGCAGCGCCAGCTTCGCGGCGACGCGGGCAAAGAGAAGATCACGGTCGATTACAAGCCGAAGTTCACCGACGACCTGCTCAATGAGCTGATGGGGCGGTTTCGCGCGCCGATGCGCGAGGCCATGCTCACCACCGGCAAGAAGGCGCGCCGGGACGCCCGAAAAGCGGTCCTCGAACAGATCGTCGGGGAAGTTCCGGCCGATGATGTCGAGAAGGTAGCAGCCGTAAAGGCTGCCGCGGAAGCGATGCAGATGCGCATCTTCCGCGAAGTGATCACCCAGGAACAGAAGCGAATGGATGGCCGCTCGTACAACGAGATCCGTCCGATCACCATCGATCTGAAGACGCTGCCGCGCACACACGGCTCGGCGGTGTTCACGCGCGGCGAGACGCAGGCGCTCGTCACCATCACGCTGGGCACGCCGCAGGAAGCCCAGAAGATCGAGGACTTCGAAGGCGAGACGTTCCAGCGCTTCATGCTCCACTACAACTTCCCGCCGTTCTCGGTCGGTGAAGTGAAGTTCCTGCGCGGACCGGGGCGCCGCGAGATCGGCCATGGCAACCTGGCCCGTCGCGCCCTGCAGCCGATGCTGCCGCCGGAGAGCGAGTTCGCCTACACGATCCGCGTCGTCTCGGACATCCTCGAATCCAACGGCTCATCCTCGATGGCCTCGGTCTGCGGCGGATCGCTCGCGCTCATGGACGCCGGCGTGCCGTTGCGCTCCGCCGTCGCCGGCGTGGCCATGGGTCTGGTCAGGGACAAGGACAAGACCGCCGTGCTCTCCGACATCGCCGGCCTGGAAGACCACGAAGGCGACATGGACTTCAAGGTCGCCGGCACGCGCACCGGCATCACCGCGCTGCAGATGGACATCAAGGTCGCCGGCATCCCGCGCGAAGTCATGGCCCAGGCGCTGCAGCAGGCCAGGGAAGGGCGGCTCCATATCCTCGACAAGATGGACGCGGCGCTGCCTTCGGCACGGGCCGAGCTCTCCGAGTACGCGCCGCGCCTCTACACCATTCAGATTCCGAAGGACCGCATCCGCGACGTCATCGGTTCCGGTGGCAAGACCATCCGCTGGATCGTCGAAGAGACCGGGACGAAGATCGACGTCGAGGATGACGGCAAGGTGACCATCGCCTCGTCCGACGTGGCCTCGGCAGAGCGCGCCATCGAGATCATCAAGGGGCTCACCGCATCCGCCGAGGTCAACAAGACCTACAAGGGAACGGTCAAGCGCATCGAGCCGTACGGAGCGTTCGTGGAGATCCTTCCCGGACAGGACGGCCTGCTGCACATTTCCGAGATGGCGCACTCGCGCGTCGGTCAGGTCACCGACCTGTTCCAGCTCGGCGACGAACTGGACGTGCAGGTCGTGGGGATCGAGCCGGACTCCGGCAAGATCCGTCTGTCGCGCAAGCCGCTCCTTCCCCCTCCAACCGAGGAGGAGCTGGCGGCCGCGGCGGCATCGAGGGATCGTGGGCCGCGTCCGCCGCGTGAAGGCGGCGATCGCGACCGCGGCGGATTCCGCGACCGTGGTCCGCGCCGCGACGGCGGCGGTGGCGGTCATCGCGACCGTGGTCCGCGCCGAGAGGGTGGAGGCGGGGGTGGCCACCGCGGGGGCGGCCAGGGCCAGGGCAACGTCTGATTCGAGGCCGGTCCAGCAATTTCCTGATAACGCCGCCGCAAGGCGGCGTTCTAGTTTTCGGCATGCTCACCGCTGCCATCCTTCTCCTCACTCTTCAGGCCGCTCCCGCTTCCGCTCCCACCGGTCAGGAACTGCTGCAGCAGGGCATTGCCCGGCACGACGCCGGCGACTACCAGGGCGCCATTGCCGCGCTGGAGAAGGCGCGGAGCTCGACTCCGGCTCTGGCCATCCCGGTGGGCCTCCGTCTCGCTCGCTCCTACGCGCAAGCGGGACGCACGGCCGACGCGCTGCAGGCGCTCGAGCAGATCGTCCAGAACGGCTATCAGCAGGCCGACCAGTTGAACGCCGAGAACGATCTGCTGTCCATCCGCACCGATGCGCGATGGAGCGCCATCATCACGCGCGCCCGCCAGAACGGAAAGCCATGCACGGCATCGCCGGAGTTCAGGCAGTTCGATTACTGGCTGGGGGAGTGGGACGTGGAGCGCGCCGGACAGAAGATCGCGCGCAGCAGCATCCAGCTCATCCTCGAGGAGTGCGTCGTCTTCGAGAACTACTACGCGTTCAGCGGCTACAGCGGAAAGAGCTTCAGCGCGTGGGACGCCATGGACAAGCGCTGGGAGCAGCAGTACGCCGACACGAGCGGCGGGGTCCGCACCTGGACCGGGTCGCTGGTGGGCGATCGGATGGTGTTCTTCCTGCGCGGCCAGGGTCAGGGTGTGAGCCGGATGACGTACATCAAGGAGGGGCCGGACAAGGTCCGCCAGCTCATCGAGGTGTCGACCGACGGCGAGAAGAGTTGGAGCCCCGGCTTCGACGGCATGTACGTCAGGCGGAAGTGACCCGCTCCCAGCGCCCGCCGTTGCCGTGCGACCGCCTCGCGGCGTCGAGTACGCGCTGCTGCGCGAGGCCGTCCTCGAACGTCGCCGCAACGGCCAGCGCGCTTCGATCGCCCTCGTCGAGCGCGCGCTTCAGAGCCTGACCGAGGAGCAGCGTCCCGGTTCCGAACGCGCCGCCGGGCGAGTTTCCGGTGCGTTTCTGCAGATCGCCGCCCGCGACGCGGCGGTAAGGCTTCATCGGCTCGGCCTCGAGCAGCTCCTCGCCAACGAGTCGCAGCGCGGCGCGCTCGCAGTGAACCGTGATCTGCGCCGCCTCATCCTGTCCCGACGCCACGGCGCTGAGCGTCAAGGCCGCGACCGCGCCGCCCGACAGTCTCAGGTTGACCGCATCGAAGTCATCGGAGGTCACCGCGCGCTTCCCGCCGTCCAGCGGGCGCTCGGTGATGACCGTATGCAGCAGTGCCTGGGCCGCCTCGATCTCCAGTCCGAGGAAGCGGATGGTGTCGATGAAGTGGGAGCCGACGGCGCCCCAGATCCCGCCGCCTTCGCCGGCATCGCTCCACCAGGTCCACTCGCGACCGCGGTCTCCGCGGCCGGGACTGGCGTAGCGCACTTCGATGAGGCGGACGCCGCCGAGTTGTGCGACACGCTCGCGCGCGGCGCGCCATGCCGGAAGGAACCGTAGCTCGTGGTCGATGAGAGCGATCCGGCCCGGATGCTCCCGGGCCAGATCCAGGAGCTGCTCCGCTTCGGCCTCGTTCATCGCCGTCGGCTTCTCGCAGATCACATGTTTCCCGGCCCGCAAAGCTGCGCTCGAGATCTCGAGGTGCAGGGACGGCGGCATCACCACGCTGATGAGGTCGATGCCGGCTGATGCGACGAGGGGCTTCCAGCCGTCGCGGCCGGCCGGCCCCGTGACGCGCAGGCCGGCCTCTTCGAAGGCCGGTTTCTGAACGCGTGCTCCCCAGCCCCGTCCAACGATGGCCACGTTCGCCATAAGTCACTCCAATATCGATTGTTACGGTCAGTCAGATCATGGCAAGCCGTTCGCAGTAGACATGGCATGATCCGTCGCAAACCCGATCTTATCTTCCCGGAGCGGCGCCGCCGGAAGCGCTTCCTGACCATCAGGAACCTCGGCATCGCCGCGGCGGTCCTTCTCGTCCTCTTCGTCGGCATCAGCATCCGCTCGGAGCTGCGCGGACGGAATGTCGGCGAATCGGGTTATGGACGGCTTTACGGGAACGAGGTTCCGGTCGTCGAAGACGTCACGCGAAGGCCGGTCGAGCCGGTAGTCGAGGCACCTGTCTCCGAGCAGCTCTCTGCCGATCCCTTTGCCGTGGATGCCGCGAGGCGCGAGCAGTTCCTGCGCGCGCGGCCTCCGGAGCCGGTGACGGCCTCAGTCACCGATCCCGCATATGCTCCGTCGCCGGCACCGATTCTGGGGCGCCAGGGTTCGGATGAGCGCGTCGTCATCACTGGAGGGCCGGAAGGGGTGGGCGTGGTGGTGGTGGAGCGTGAGCGTCCGGAACTGGGCGGTGGGTTCGGCAAGCCGTAGGCAGATCACAGAATCACAGATCACGGGGGGATGAATCCTGCGAACTGTGAACTGTGAACTATGATCGGCGGCACATGACCGAACCGATCTCGTTCGGTACCGATGGCTGGCGAGCCGTCATTGCCGATCACTTCACGTTCGAGAACGTGCGTCGTGTGAGCGACGCGATCGCCGTCGCGGCGAGGGGGCTCGAACCGCCGCAAGGCATCGATCGCAACGCCCTCGTGGTCGGCTACGACCGCCGCTTTCTGTCGCGTGAGTTCGCGGAAGCCGCCGGCGAGGTGCTGAGGGCGGCCGGCTACGCCGTGCTGCTCTCGAATCAGCCGATCCCCGCGCCGGCGGTGTCCTTCACGGCCTGGAATCGCAAGCTCCTCGGTGGCGTGATGGTGACGGCCAGCCACAACCCGGCCAAGTACAACGGCATCAAGTTCAAGGCGTGGTACGGCGGCTCGGCGTTGCCGGAGATGTATCAGGCCATCTCGGAGAGCCTGGGGCAGCACGACCGCCGCGCCGGCGGCTCGATCGCCGAAGAGGACCTTCTGATCGACTACATCGCGGCGCTGCAGGGGCAGCTCGATGTGGCGAAGGTGCGCAGCGCGCGGCTGGCAATCCTGCACGATCCCATTCACGGCGTGGCCGCGTCGCTTCCGTCGCGTGTGCTCGGTGTGGACTACATCGGCGCGGCGCGGATCATCCGCCGGCGCGCCGATCCGATCAGCGAGACGATCGTGGACGGAATCCGCGGGGACGTGAACCCGTCGTTCGGCGGAGTCAATCCGGAGCCGATTCCGGAGAACCTGCTGGCCGCGCAGAATGTCATGCTGACCGGCGAGTATGACCTGGCCATCTGCAACGACGGCGACTCCGACCGCCTCGGTATCCTGGACGAGCGCGGCGCGTTCGTGTCGCCGCACAAGATCCTGTCGCTGCTCGCGCTCTACCTCGTCCGGGAGAAGCGTCTGGACGGCGAGATCGTGAAGACGTTCTCGACGACCAGGCTGATCGAGCGAGTGGCCGCTGCGCTCGGAGCCACGCTGCACGAGACACCCATCGGATTCAAATACGTCGCCGATCTCATGCTCACCAGGAACATCCTCGTGGGCGGAGAGGAGAGCGGCGGCATCGGCTTCGGCCGGTTCATCCCGGAGCGCGACGGTGTGCTGTCCGGGCTCATGGTGGCGGAGGTCGTGGCGCACCACGGCAAGCCGTTGTCGGACATCGTCGACGAGATGGAGCGCGAGTTCGGCGCGCTGCACTACGGCCGGCGTGACGTTCACCGCTCCATGGATGTCTGCGCCCGGCTCATCGAGCGCGTCCGCGGCGCCGAGCTCGACGCGGCCTTCGGCGGAGTGTTCCGTTCGCGCGAGGAGAAGGACGGCGTGAAGATGAATTTCGCCGACGGCGCGTGGATCCTGTTCCGGAAGTCGGGGACCGAGCCGATCATCCGGATCTATGCCGAGAGCCCCAGCGCCGAGCACGTGGACCGGATGCTCGAGGTGGCGATGCAGGAGCTGGACGCCTGATCGGGTCGAGCCGCCGTGTCCACGCATGGAGACCGCGATAAACTACGGCCGCAATGCCGAGGCCCGAGCAATCCGAGCAGACGCGAAGCCAGTTCACGCGGGAGAGCATCCTGGAGGACTACCGCGTGGCGTTCCGCAGCCGCCAGGCCAGCCTGATCGGTCGCAGGGAAGTCCTCACCGGGAAGGCCAAGTTCGGGATCTTCGGCGACGGAAAGGAAGTGGCCCAGCTGGCGATGGCGCGCGCGTTCCGCCGCGGCGACTTCCGCTCCGGCTACTACCGCGACCAGACGTTCATGCTGGCGGTGGGCGCGGCGACGCTCGACGAGCTCTTCGGCCAGCTCTACGCCAACGCCGACATCGAGCACGACCCCTGGTCGGGCGGCCGCTCCATGAACTGCCACTTCGCCTCCCGGCTTCTGGACCCGGACGGCTCCTGGAAGAACGTGGTCGACACTCACAACACGTCGGCGGACGTCTCGCCGACGGCGTCGCAGATGCCGCGGCTCGTGGGGCTGGCGTACGCGTCGAAGCTCTATCGCGAAGTCGCCGAGCTGAAGCCGATGACGCAGTTCTCGCGCAACGGTGACGAGATCGGGTGGGGAACCATCGGCAACGCCAGCTGCGCGGAGGGGATGTTCTGGGAGGCCATCAACGCCGCCGGCGTCCTGCAGATCCCGATGATCGTCTCCATCTGGGACGACAACTACGGCATCTCCGTGCCGAACGAGTTCCAGGTGACGAAGGGGCACATCTCCGAGCTGCTGAAGGGATTCCAGCGCGACCCTCGCCAGCGCCAGGGCTTCGATGTGTACACGGTCAAAGGATGGGACTACCCGGCTCTCTGTGAAACGTACATTGCCGCGGCCAGCATCGTGCGGTGGGAGCACGTGCCGGCCATCATCCACGTCACCGAAGTCACGCAGCCGCAAGGCCATTCCACCTCCGGCAGCCACGAGCGGTACAAGTCGAAGGAGCGGCTGGAGTGGGAGATCGAGTTCGACGCCGTCCGGAAGATGCGGGAATGGATGATCGGCCAGGGCATCACATCGAGCGAAGAGCTCGACGCGCTGGAGAAGGACGATGTCAACACTGTGCGAGAGGCTCAGCGGCGCGCCTGGCAGGCCTACCGGAAGCCGATCGACGAGGACGTGAAGAAGGTGCTCGGATTTATCGACAGACTGAGTGGAGCGATGCTGGGGTCGCGCAACGAAACGACGGCCGGCACGGCCGTCGCGCCTAAGAGCATCGATGCCATCCGCCAGGAGCTCCAGCGCAACCCCGCTCCATACCGGCGCGATGCCATGCGCGCCCTCACCGCGGCGATCGTCTCCGCAGGCCAGGTGCC
The DNA here is from genome assembly GCA_035544675.1 of Thermoanaerobaculia bacterium. GTDB lineage: Bacteria > Acidobacteriota > Thermoanaerobaculia > Gp7-AA8 > Gp7-AA8 > DATKCA01. The sequence goes on from DATKCA010000207.1 coordinate 46,658, forward strand.
GGAGGACATCGTGGAGTGGCGGCGCGAGCGCGACAGGGAGATCGCCGAGTTGTACGACTCGCATCTCTACAGCGAGACCGCCGAGGCGGCCCTCCGCGTCCCTGAAGTACCGGCCGTTTACGGAGCCGATGCGCCGGAGAAGAACGGCTCCGAGATCATCAATGCCTGCTTCGACGCCGCGCTCCGCCGCTGGCCGAATCTGGTCGTGCTGGGGGAGGACGTCGGCAGGCTCGGCGACGTCAACCAGGGCTGTGCCGGTCTGCAGGAGCGGTACGGCATCCACCGCGTGTCGGACACCGGGATCCGGGAGTGCACGATCGTCGGCCAGGCCATCGGGATGGCGTTGCGCGGTCTCCGTCCCATCGCCGAGATCCAGTATCTCGACTACATCCTGTACGCGCTGCAGATCATGTCCGACGATCTGGCCTCGACGCGCTGGCGCACGGCCGGAGGCCAGAAGTGCCCGGTGATCATCCGCACGCGCGGCCACCGTCTGGAAGGGATCTGGCACGCCGGGTCGCCGATGGCCGGCGTGATCAACCTCGTCCGCGGGATGTACGTCTGCGTCCCGCGCAACATGACGCAGGCCGCCGGCTTCTACAACACGATGCTTCGCTCCGACGATCCGGCCATCATCGTGGAGGTCCTCAACGGCTATCGTGTGAAGGAGAAGCTGCCCTCCAACATGGCCGACTTCACCGTGCCCCTGGGCGTGCCGGAGGTGGTCCGTAAGGGCAGTGACGTCACGCTCGTCTCCTACGGCGCCACGCTGCGGATCGTGAGGGAGGCGGCCGAGCTTCTGGCCACTCGGGGGGTCAGCGCGGAAGTGATCGACGTGCAGACGCTGCTCCCGTTCGATCTGCGCGGAGTCATCGCCGGATCGCTGAAGAAGACCAGCCGCGTCGCGTTCATCGACGAGGACGTCCCGGGCGGCGCCACCGCGTTCATGCTGCAGCAGGTGCTCGACCGCGACCGCGGCTACGAGTGGCTCGATGCGCCGCCGCTGACGATCGCGGCCAGGGAGCACCGCCCGGCCTATGGCTCGGACGGTGACTACTGGTCGAAGCCGAACCGTGAGTCGATCTTCGCCGGCGTTTACGAGTTGATGCGCGAGGCCGATCCTCGCAGGTATCCTTCGCTCCTGTGAGAAACCACACTGCGCTCGCCACACTCGTCCTTCTGATCGCCATGCCCTCATTCGCGCAGGATCGCCGCGCCGAGGCGTGGGTGCAACGGACGCTGCGGTCGATGTCCTTGGACGAGAAGGTCGGCCAGCTTCTCGTCCCGGTCATCAGGGGAGGCTTCCGCAACATCGAGAGCGACAGTTTCCTCAAGCTGCGCCGTGACATCGTCGATTTCCACGTGGGCGGGTATCACGTCTCGGCCGGAGACGCCGCCGGCATGGCGGTGCTCATCAACGACATGCAGCGATTTGCCAGAGTGCCGCTGCTGATCACGGCCGATCTGGAAGGAGGTCCCGGCTATGTCATCCCCGCCGCCACGCGCTTCCCTCTGGGCATGGCCCTCGGCGCGGCTGGAAGCGAGGATCTCGCCTACAAGGCGGCGGCCGCCACGGCGAAGGAAGCGCGCGCGGTGGGCATCAACGTCGACTTCTATCCGGTCGCCGACGTTCAAAACAATCCGGCCAATCCGATCATCAACATCCGGTCGTTCGGCGAGGACGTGGGACGCGTCAGCGCGCTCACCAGAGCGTACGTCCGGGGGGTGCAGGATGGCGGCGTGCTGGCGACGGCGAAGCATTTCCCCGGCCACGGCGATGTCGCCAGCGACTCGCATCTCGAGCTGCCGGTGATCGACTTCGACCGCGCCCGTCTCGACGCGGTGGAACTCCCTCCGTTCCGGGCCGCGATCGCGGAGGGTGTGGGCGCGATCATGACGGCGCATATCGTGATTTCCGCGCTGGAGCCGGCGAAGGGAGTTCCGGCAACGCTGTCGCGCGGGGTGCTCACCGGCCTGCTGCGCGACGACCTGAAGTTCGACGGCCTCCTCTTTACCGACGCCATGGACATGCACGCCATCACGAAGAACTTCGGCGAAGGCGATGCCGCGGTGCGGTCGATCGAGGCTGGTGCGGACAGTGTCCTCTACGCGAATGCGGAGACGGTGTTCCCGGCGCTGAAAGCGGCGGTGGAGTCGGGGCGGATTCCGATGAGCCGCGTCGACGAGGCAGTCCGGCGCGTCCTGCGCGCGAAGGCGCGGCTCGGGCTGGACCGGTACAAGCCGTCGGATCTCACGACTCTCAGCACAGTGGTCGGCAGCCGGGAGCACCGCCAGCTGTCCCAACAGATCAGCGACGCGGCCATCACGCTCGTGCGCGACGAGCGCAACTCCGTCCCCCTCCGTCCGTCCGGCCAGCGCGTGCTGCACATCAACCTTCTCGACAGTCGCACGGGATGGAGAGAGGGTCCGGTGGGCCAACTGCTGGCGGCGGAGATCCCGAAGCGATTCCCTCGAACGACGACGATCCAGATCGACGACGGGACGACGCGCAACGAGTACGAGATGGTGCGGAAGATGGCGGACATGGTCGACGCGGTCGTCGTGTCGGCGTTCATCCGTGTCGCCGCGTACAAGGGCTCGATCGATCTGAATCGCGAGCAGAAGCTGCTCCTCGACGATCTCTCGAAAATCCAGAAGCCGTTCGTGTTCGCGCTGTTCGGCAGCCCGTACCTGCTGCACCATGTTCCCTCACTGCCCTCGTACATCCTCACCTACGACACGCATCCCGGCGCGGAGATGGCGGCGGTGAAGGCGATCACCGGCGAGATCCCGTTCAAGGGAAAGCTGCCCATCAGTCTTCCGGGGCTGTATCCGGTGGGGCACGGCCTGACGCGGTGAAGTGAAGCACTCCTCGAGTACAGCGGGCTTACGACTTCAAGCGATCCTCGCCGCAGTAGACGTTGAACCGCCCGTCGCGCAGGAAGCCGACCAGCGTGACGTTGAGCTGGCGCGCGAGATCGACGGCCAGTGACGAGGGCGCGCCGACGGCGGCAATGACGGCGATGCCTGCCACCACGGCTTTCTGCACGACCTCGAAGCCGGCGCGGCCGCTGACGAACAGCACATGGTCCTGAGCCGGTGTCATCCCGCCCAGGAACATCGCGCCGATGACCTTGTCCACGGCGTTGTGGCGGCCGATGTCCTCGCGCACTTCCAGGAGCCGGCCCGACGTCGTGAAGAGTGCGGCGGCGTGGATTGCACCGGTCGCGTCGAATGTCTTCTGCTGCGCTCTGGCCAGATCGGGCAGTGCGCGAATGACCTCGGCGGCGACCGTGCCGGATGCGCTCAGCGGTCTCACGTGCACGCGAATGGAGTCGATCGATGCCTTCCCGCAGATGCCGCACGACGAGGCCGCATAGAAGTGGCGCTGCAGCCGTTGCCAGTCGATCTTCACTCCGTCGCGCAGCGTGATCCGAACCACGTTCGGTGAGCCCCAGTGGCGAATCGACACCACGTCCTCACGCGCCGCCACGACGTTCTCGGTGTATGCGAAGCCGGCCGCCAGCTCGAAGTCGTCACCCGGCGTGCGCATGGTGACGGCGAGCGGCCTCTCGCCGATCCGGATCTCCAGCGGCTCCTCGACCGCGAGGAGGTCGTCGGCCGTCGAGCGGCTTTTTTCGCCGTCAACACGCGTGACGGTTGTTCGAGATACCGGATCCATCGTCAGAAAGGATGAAGGATGAAGGATGAATGTTCAACTCCACGTCTTGCCGGATCGGGACTTCATCCTTCATCCTTCATCCTTTAGACTTCCTCCGTGCTCGCCGAGCTTCTCCTGAAATGGCCCCTGATCCGCCAGATCGTGGAGGGAGGCGACGGCACCGGTGTCGAGGCGATGAGCGGGAGCACGCGGTCGCTCCGCCCGCGCGATGAAGGAGCGGAGAGGACGCGCTCGATCTGCCCGTACTGCGGCGTCGGCTGCGGCCAGGTCATCAGTCACAAGGGCGGCAGGATCGTCAGCATCGAAGGCGACGCCGAGTCGCCGATCTCACGCGGTCGCCTCTGCCCGAAGGGAGCGGCGAGCTACGAGCTGGTGACCCATCCTGCGCGCGCGACGCGCGTGAGGTACCGCGCGCCTTACTCCACGGAGTGGACGGACATGAGCGTCGAGCGAGCGGTCGACCTGGTGGCCGAGCGCATCTGGGAGACACGGGAGAACACGTTCGACGAGCAGCACATGCACACCACCGGCCTCGCTCACCTGGGCGGCGCGACGCTCGACATCGAAGAGAACTACCTCATCAAGAAGCTGTTCACCGCCGGACTGGGGATGGTCTGCCTGAGCAATCAGGCCCGGATATGACACAGCTCCACGGTGCCCGGTCTGGGCACCTCCTTCGGCCGCGGCGGCGCCACGACGGCGCAGCAGGACCTGGCCAACGCCGATGCCATTCTCATCATGGGATCCTCGATGGCCGAGAACCACCCGGTCGGCTTTCAATGGGTCATCGAGGCGCGCGAGAAGAACGGCGCGAAGATCATCCACGTCGATCCGCGATTCACGCGGACGTCGGCGATGTGCGACTACTGGCTTCCGCTCCGTGCCGGCAGCGACCTGATTTTCCTCGGAGCGATGATCAACTATGTTCTCCGGAGCGGCCGTGAGTTCCGCGAGTATGTGGTCCGCTACACGAACGCGCCGGTTCTCGTTCGCGACGACTTCCGCGACGCGGAGGATCTCGGTGGCGTTTTCTCCGCGGCGGAGACATGGCTTTACCCCGGTGACGCGGGAGGCTCGAGCGACACCGGCACGCGCGGCGAGAGTCAGGGAGCTCCGCGCGCGCAGTCGGACCCTCCCCGCGATGAAACGCTCCAGCATCCGCGCTGTGTGTTCCAGGTTCTGAAGCGGCACTTCGCCAGGTACACCCCCGAGATGGTGGAGCGGAGCTGCGGCATTCCGGCGGAGAGGTTCCTCGAGATTGCGGACGTCTTCACATCGGCATCAGGTCCGGACAGGACCGCGGCGATCTGCTATGCCGTGGGCTGGACGCAGCATTCCACCGGAGTGCAGATCATTCGCGCCGCCGCCATCCTGCAACTGCTCCTCGGCAACATCGGCCGGCCCGGCGGCGGCATCATGGCTCTTCGAGGCCATGCCTCGATTCAGGGCTCCACCGACATTCCGACGCTCTACGACATCCTTCCCGGATACCTGCCCATGCCCACCGGCGCCGACGGCGATCTCGACGCGTACATCCGCCGCAATCGCGCCGATCGCGGTTGGTGGTACCACCTCGACGGATACATCGTCTCCCTGCTGAAGGCGTTTTACGGCAGCGCTGCGGTCCGAGAGAACGGTTTCGGCTTCAACTGGCTGCCTCGTCTCACTGGTGACCACTCGTACTTCGGGTACTGGCTGGACATGGCCGACGGAAAGCTCGAGGGACTCCTGGTCATGGGTCAGAACCCGGCCGTCGGCTCGCCGAACGCGAAGCTCGAGCGCACCGCTCTGTCGAAACTGAAATGGCTCGTCGTGCGCGACCTGGTCGAAACCGAGACCGCGACGTTCTGGCTCGACTCGCCGGAAGTCCGGGCAGGCGAGATGAGGACCGAAGAGATCGGGACGGAGGTGTTCTTCTTCCCTGCTGCGTCTTACGCGGAGAAAGAGGGCACTTTCACCAACACGCAGAGGATGTTGCAATGGCGCGACAAAGCCGTAGACCCGCCCGGAGACGCTCGCAGCGAGTTGCAATTCATGGTCGCGCTCGGCCGGAAGCTCAAAGCGAAAGCGACGAATGCGGTGCGCGATGCCGGTCTGCGCGCCCTGACGTGGGACTACGCGGACGAAGACGCCGGAGAGGTGCTGCGGGAGATCCACGGCTGGAAGGATGAAGGCGGAAGGATGAAGGATGAAGAAAAACAAGGCGTTCATCCTTCATCCTTCCGCCTTCATCCTTCTCGTATTCCCATCCGGAACTTCACCGATCTGCAGGCCGACGGCTCCACGAGCTGCGGCTGCTGGATCTACTCCGGTGTCTTCGACGGTGAGAACAAGGCACGGAACCGCGTGGCGAAAGGACGGTATGGTCACGGGTGGGGTTTCGCATGGCCTCTGGACCGGCGGATTCTCTACAACCGCGCCTCTGCGCGGCCGGACGGCAGGCCGTGGAGCGAGCGGAAGGCGCTGGTCTGGTGGGACGAGGTGAAGCGCGAGTGGATCGGTCACGACGTCGCCGACTTCACCCGCGACAAGCCTCCCGGCTCTCCCGGCGACCGCGCAAAAGGGGGCGACCAGGCGCTGCCGGGCGACGCGCCGTTCATCATGCACCCCGACGGCATGGGCTGGCTGTGGGTACCCTCCGGATTGAAAGACGGGCCGCTCCCCACCCACTACGAGCCGCTCGAGTCCAACGTCCGCAATCCGCTTTACGACCAGCAGACGAATCCCGCCGCGATCGTCTTCGACCGTCCCGACAACAGGCTGGCCGGCTCCCCGGATGATCGATTCCCGTATGTGCTCACCACGTACCGCCTGACCGAGCATCACACGGCCGGCGCGATGAGCCGGACTCTCTCTCACCTCGCGGAGCTGCAGCCGGAGCTGTTCGCGGAAATCTCTCCCGAGCTGGCGAGGGAAGCGGGAGTGGCGAACGGCGACCGTGTGATCATCAGTACAGCGCGGGCGTCGATCGAAGCGCGCGCTCTGGTGACGGCGCGCATGATGTCGCTCGACATCGATGGAGCGCGCGTTCATCAGGTCGGTCTGCCGTACCACTGGGGGTATCGCGGCCTGGTCACCGGCGACGTGGTCAACGATCTCCTGGCGATTTCCGAAGAGCCCAACGTCAGAATCTTCGAATCGAAAGGGCTGACGTGTAATCTGATGCGCGCATGACCGGTGTCACCGGCTTCTTCACCGACTCGACGCTCTGCATCGGCTGCAAAGCCTGCGAGGTGGCGTGCAAGGAGTGGAACGAAGTCCCTGAGGACGGTTTGTCATGGTCGGGCCACTCGTACGACAACACCGTCGCCCTCGGCCACTCGACATGGCGGCACGTGAAATTCGTCGAGAGCGAGATTGCCATCGGGAAAGGCGGCAACGCCGCCGATCGCTTCTCCTGGCAATTCTCCTCGGACGTGTGCAAGCACTGCGAGAACGCCGGTTGTCTCGAGGCCTGCCCCACAGGATCGATCATCCGGACCGAATTCGGCGGCGTATTCATTCAGCCGGACATCTGTAACGGCTGCGGATACTGCGTCGTGGCCTGCCCCTTTGGAGTCGTCGATCGCCGTCCCACCGACGGCCGCGCCTTCAAGTGCACGTTCTGCTACGACCGCCAGAAGGCCGGCCTGCAGCCGGCCTGCGCGAAGGCGTGTCCGACCGGCTCGATTCTCTTCGGCGACCTTCACGAGTTGCAGCTCGTGGCCGACGCGCGCATTGCCCAACTCCATTCCGCGGGCATGACCGACGCGAAGATCTACGACGCCGCCGGCTCCAGCGTCGGCGGGACCCACGCGTTCTTCCTCATCCGCGGCGACGAGAAGGCGTACAACCTGCCGAGCGCGCCCGAGGTGCCTACGGTGCATCTGAGGGCGGGGTGGACGGCCGCGGCGATGGCCGCCGGTGCGATCGCGCTCGGCTCGCTCCTCGCGTTCGCAGTGGGAGGGAGGCGCTGAAAAGCGACGATCGTCTCGACCAGATCCGGCGCGAGGCCGAACGGACGGGAACCGTTGCGTCCGCGGGCGTGCGCGCGGCGGGATCGCCGCTGCCGGCCGGCTACTACGGGCTGCCGCTGCTGAAGGCGCCGGTGTGGACGTGGGAGGTGCCGGCGTACTTCTTCGCCGGCGGCGCGGCAGGCGCGGTCGCGGTCATCGGCTTCGCGGCGCGCGTGACCGGCGCAGGGGACCGGCTCGTGCGCGACGCGCGACGCGTCGCCGCCATCGGCGGCGGACTCTCCACGGCACTGCTCATCGCGGACCTCGGACGTCCGGACCGCTTTCTCAACATGCTGCGCGTCTTCAAACCGCAGTCGCCGATGTCCGTCGGATCATGGATGCTGGCCGTGTTCGGTACCTCGACGGCGGCCGCCACTCTGCTTCGCAACCGGGGCGCCGACGTCGCTTCGGCCGTGTCGGCGGTCTCCGGTCTGGGCATGTTGACCTACACCGGCGTCCTCCTCGGCGCGACCGCGATTCCGGCCTGGTCGGCGAACGTGAGGCTCCTGCCGGCGCATTTTGCCGCGTCCGGGCTGGGATCGGGGGCGTCGCTGCTCGAGCTGCGGGGTCACCGGCATCAGGCGCTGCAACTCCTCGGCATCGCGGCTTCGGTGTTCGAGACGATGATCGGTGCCGCGATCGAGAGCCGAGGCGATCGCCCGTCCGCGCCGCTGCGCCGCGGCGGGAGCGGTGCCATCGCTCACATCGGCGGCGTACTCTCCGGGCCCGTTCCGATCGTCCTGCGGCTCCTCGGTCGCAGAAGAGCTGCGGCGACGGCGATGCTGGCAGGCTCGCTGATGACGCGGGTGGCGTGGGTGGCGGCGGGACGAGCGTCGGTGAGAGACACCGCCGAGGCGCTCGGTCAGGGCGCGACGACGCAGCGCGTCTGCGACAGCCGGTCGGAGAAGGACAGTCGGGACGGCAGCGCGGCCAGCGCGAACCCGATCCCACCGGTCAGCAGCGAGAAGTAGATCCCGATCCATCGCAGAGTGGCCGCCTTCAGCGACATGGGCGATCGCCTGCCGGCAACGACTCGAACGTCGAAGATCGCGCCACCGACCGTCTTGCCCCAGAGCAACCATGCGCCGACGAAGTAGTAGTACGAGACCAGCACCAGGAAGCCCGCCAGCGCCAGAGACGCAACGGGGTTCGGCGCAACCGGCAGAAGGGGAGTGAGAGCGAGCGCGAGGGCGGCAAACAGGGAGAGGTCGGTGAGGAGGGCGAGCAGGCGGCGGAGCCGCGGCGCTTCACCCGGCTGCGGCGGGACTGCGACGGACGGCTGCGATGGAAGCTGCTCCACCAGCGGAACCGCCTGGAGCTCGATCTCGTCGAAACGCATCACACCCTCCCGAAGCTCGCCAGTTCACAGCTCACAGATCAAACGTCGCTTGAATGGAGCGGCGGTGTCCTCACCGCCGCCCCCGGGGCGCGGGTGGGGACACCCGCGCTCCATTCCGTAATGAACAGCCGCATGGTGATCCTCTGATCACACTGCCGGTTGCCTCAACGGCAAGTATTTTACATAGATACGATAGAGGAGGTCTTTCGGCTGGCCTTCGTATCGTCGCGCGAGGTCGCGGCTGCGCTTGGCGAGCTCGTCATTCGGGCTGACTCGAAGGACTTCGTCGAATGCCCGCACGGCGTCGTCGAGCCGTTCCTCCTGCAGTGCGACGGCGCCGAGATTGAAGCGCGCGTCGTTGATCATGCGGCGGATGCTCTGGTTCTGCGGATCCTGCTGAAGCATCGGCTGCAGAGCGAAGATCACGTCCTGGAACTTGCGTTCGGCAAAGAGGGCGAGCGCGGTCTCGAGCTTGGCCACCTGCTGCGCCGCTTCGTCGTACGGCCCCTTCAGCTCGGGCGGGAGCGGCTTCACGCGCATGGCCTGCTCGAACGCGGCCTTGGCCGCGGAGTAGTCGTGCTGGGCGAAGGCGGCCTGGCCCGCCGCAACCCGCTCCGTGTAGTACGTGGCGGCGGGGACGCCTTCGACCATCGTCGCGGCGCGCTGCTTCTTCTGCTGCAGGTCGGCGATCAACGCCATGGCCGGGTCGTACTGCGGGTCGCCCGGCTTGATGTCCTGAAGGATGCCGATGGCCTCGTCGAACTTGCCCTGCTGAGCCAGCGCGTTGGCGCGAGGGAGCGCGGTCTGCGCTTCGCCGGTCGACGTCTCGGGCTGCGAGAAGAACTTCGTCCACGCAAACCATCCGCCGCCGAGGACGACCAGGGCGATGACCACGGCGAGCCAGGGAACTGACGAACGTGTCCGGGCCGGAGCGGGAGTCCTCGGTGCCGCCGCTTTCGGCCTGGCCTGACCGGGTGGCGGCGGAGTGGGCGGCGTATAGGTGCCGATGAGCGGCTCGTCGTCGAGAACGGAGGCTTCGAATCTGGGCGGAGGCGGTGGCGGAGGGGGAGCCGCGGATGAGGCGGCGCCGTCGATCCGCTCCATGTAGTCGAGCGCGGTGCTGTTCTGAGGATCGACCTGCAGGACCTCGTTGAAACGCGCCCGGGCCGTCATGAAATCGCGGCGGTCGAACGCCTGGACGCCCGTGGCCGTGACGGAATCGAGTTTCTGCTCCGTTTCGCGGCGGAGCGACTTCGCTTTCTCGATCCTCTCGGAGGCAGCCTCGTTCGTGACGTCGATCAGGAAGATGCGGGACCAGAGGTCGATGGCGCCCTGGTAGTCGCCCCCCTGGAATGCCCGGTCGCCGTCGGCGAGGTACTGGTCGATTTTCTTCTGGTCGTCCGGCGTCGTCTCGATCGAGGCGGTGGAGAAGTCGAACTCGCCGCTCACGGACTCATTGGCCGGGTTACCGCCGAACGCCGGAGCGCCGGCCGGTGCCGAGACCGGCGTGTCGAACGAGAATCCTCCCGCGAGCGGAGCGTCGGATGGCGGGGGCGTGGAGGGTGGCGTGGCCGGAGAAGGCGGCGACGGGGCAGGAGAGTCGAACGAGAAGTTCGCGAAGGATGGCTGGTTTGCCTTTTCTTCTTCGAACGTGAATCCGAAATCGGTCGCCTGGGCCGAGCCGCGGCCGGGCGCGGGCGGCGGATTGTCGACCACGAAGGACGAAGCGTCGAACGAGGCCGGAGTTTCGGTCTTCTTCTCCGCGATCATGCGGTCGATGCGGGCGATGCCGGGGTGTGTGCCGTCCAGCGCGCGAGCTTTCTCGATGTCCGAGCGCGCAGCGGAGAGGTTTCCGGCCGCGATGTGCTGCTCGCACTTGCGCACGAACTGGTCGACGAAGGGGCCTGCTTCCATCTTCTCGCGCGCCTGGTCGCTGAGGATGCGCGCCTCGTCGTTCATCAGGTCGTTGGTGAGGATCTCCGTGGTGATCTGCAGGGCCCGCTCGAACTCCCGCGCGGCCATCGCCGCATGGGCCTGCTGCAGATCGGCCCCATCGTCTGCGCTGCTGATGAGGCTGTCCACGTCGACCGGCAACGAAGGGTTACGGGCCTTTTCCATCAGCTTCTTGGCCGGGTCAAAGAGAGGGTCCATCTGCAGGATGAGAGTGCACCCTGCGATGACCTCCTCGAGCCTCCCGGCCTGGTAGAGGGCCACTGCCTGGTCGAACGTGGCGAGGACGCGGTCCCGGACGGCGGTGGAAAGCGATGTGTTCCCCGGGTAAGTACTCATTCGTGAGGCGATTATAGATCGTTGATGCGTGACCCTCCCCTCGTATACTCCGCGCCGGAAAGGACGCTCCCATGGACTACGTAGCTACAGACAGCGCACCGAAGGCGATCGGCCCCTACTCACAGGCGGTCAAAGCCAACGGCGTGCTCTACACTTCCGGCCAGATTGCACTCGACCCCGGGAGCGGGAATCTCGTGGAAGGAGACTTCGCCGCGCAGGCACGCAGAGTGTTCGAGAATCTCGCCGCCGTGCTGAAAGCCTCCGGCAGCAGCTTCGACCGTGTGACGAAGGCCACCGTTTATGTGACCGACCTCGCGAATTTCACCGTGCTCAACGGCATTTACGCGGAATTCTTCGGCAATCACAAGCCGGCGCGATCGACCGTAGGGGTGGCCCAGCTGCCCAAGGGCGCACAAGTCGAGATCGACCTGATCGCCTTGTTGTAACATCACCCAAACTATGTTATTTGTGGCACCTCGGTTGCAGCCGCTCATCTCAGCCATGTCTCGGAACGCGACTCTCGTCTTCCTCGCACTCCTTTTCGTCAGCCTGCCGGGCTCAGCCGCAACGCGGCTGACGTATCACATGGCGGACAAACAGGTCGGCGTCCGTTGGCCGGACGCCTCGTTCCCCATCCGCTACGAGGTCGACCGCCGCCTGGCGAACGCGCTTCCGGGTGGAACGATTGACCGCGCCTTCGGGATGTGGTCGGCGATCGAAGAGGCGACCCTGACCTTTGAAGGCTCGGTCGTCGACGGCGCCAGGGCCGGATACGACGGGAAAAACACGATCTCGATCGCCGACGGACTCTTCGCCAATCAAGGCGCGCTGGCCTACACGACCAACTGGTACGACAGCAAGGGGCATCTGACCGAGTCGGATGTTGTCATCGACGCGTCCCTGTCGTCGGGTAAATACAACGTTCAGGCTGCCATCGCGCACGAGATCGGCCATATGCTCGGTCTCGATCATTCGGCCGTGCTTTCGTCCGTGATGTTTCCATACCTGCCCAGGGGTGCCGACCTCCCTGAGCTGGACAGCGATGACCGGATCGGTATCACGGGTGTCTACCCGAAGATCGATCCTGCACTCGAGCGCGGAACGCTGCGCGGCCGCGTCGTCAACGGAAAGGGCGGGATCTTTGCCGCTCAGGTCGTTGCAATGAACGAGTTGGGTGTGCCGGTGGCGACCACGCTGAGCCAGGCCACAGGCGCGTTCGAGTTGGGCGGGCTTCCTCCCGGCAACTACCGGGTCTATGCGGAGCCCCTGGACGGTCCCGTCGAGACCAGGAACCTGGCCGGGATCTATCGAGATGCAAAGGAAGACTTCTTCCCCACCCAGTTTCTGGACCACCGCGTGAGGCTGGACAGCGGCCAGGTCGTCGGAAATCTGATCGTGAACAGCTCCGACAGACCTGTCGTGCTCAATCCGAAGTGGATCGGGATCGGGGACGAGATGACCAGCCAGTTCACCCTGACCAGCACGGCCTCGCTCGTGCGCAACGGGCAGACCATCAATCTCGCGATCGCCGGCGACGGCATCATCGGCGGCATGACGAAGTTCGAGGTGATGAACCCCGGTGTCACGCGCGTCTCGGAATTCAACTACGCGAGCAATTATGTCTACGCGACATTCCGGGTGGCCGGCGACGCGGCGCCGGGGTCGGCAGTGGTCCTGGTCACGAGCGGCAACGACACGGCGGCGCTGACCGGCGCGCTGCGGATCTTGACTGGCAACGGTGGCCGGACTCGCATCGCGCGCCGCTGACAAACCCTTTACGTAAAAGCTATTTACGCGACTTGTGATTCGTCTCACAAGGAGATCAAAACCCTCGGCCCATACTCTTCTGACAACGAACAGCAACACCACCAAAGGGGGCGTATAACTACGCCCCTTTTTCGTTCGGACGGAGGAATGAAATGAAGCTCAGAACCTACGCAACACTGCTGCTGGCCGTGCTGGTGCTGGCCGGCTGCCGCCGGCATGAAGCCACTGTGACGGGCTCGTACGGCAACGCGGTGCTGTCGGGTCAGGTCGTCATGACGAATGGCAGCAGCCCGGCCGGAGTGGAAATGACGGCCGGTGGCATGATCGCCACGCTCGGTGAAGACGGCGGATTCGTATTCGGCGGTGTTCCCGAAACCGTCGTGGTCAGTTTCCGCCGCGCCGCTGACGGGATCGATACGAGGATGAACGTGAGGCCGGCCGCCGGTCTCGTGATCGAGCTCGACGGGAGGGGAGGCCGCCGCCGCGGCGCCCTGCCGTCCAAGCGCGAATTCGAGGGGCTCATCCGCGAGATTTCCGAGGACTCGATCGTCGTGTTCTCGTCGCACAAGGAAGAAGTCACCATTGCGATCGACGGACTGACGATCATCCGCAAGGGCAACACCACGTTGACGACAGCCGACCTCGAGCCGAACGACCGCGTCCACGTCAGAACCACGACCAAAGAGGGCGTTCTCACCGCGGTCGAGATCAAGCTGCAGAACGAAGACGATGACGACGACGGCGATGATGAAGGTCAGACCATGACCGCCAACGGCCCGGTTCTCTCCGTCAGCGGCGACAACCTGGTCGTATTCAGCCAGCCCCGGGGCGAAGTCACCGTGCAGACCGACGCGAGCACGGTCATCCGGCGCCAGGGTGTGCAGATCAGCGTCTCGGACATTGTGGCGGGCGTCGACGAGGTCAACTCCATGGGAACGAGAGTGGATGACCACACGCTGCTCGCGCGACAGATCGAAGTGCGCGGCAACAGCAAGCCGAAGAGATAGCGAGTCTGTTGGGGCGCCGGTGTCCTCACCGGCGCCTCTTTGTGTCAACCCTATCCGGTGCCCGTGTACTCGCTGAAGATTCCGAGCTCCACACGACGCTGCACCGAAGTGAACCCGGCTTCCCCGAGCGCGCCGAGGATCGTCTCCGGCGGGACACACGAGCGCACGGTGTCCCAGTAGTAGCGCATCAACGTGGCCGCGTCCCTTCTCCTGGTGATGAGGGCGGCGACGACCGGGATGATCCGGTTCATGTAGACGCCTAGAATGGCGCGCGCCGCGGCAGACCGCGGCGCCGTGATCTCCAGAATCAGCAGCGTTCCTCCCGGCGCGAGCACCCGCCGCACCTCGCCGAACACGGCCCGGAGATCTGCGAAATGACGCAGCGCGAAGCCAACGGCCACGAAGTCGAAGGTGCCGGATGCGAAGGGGAGATGTTCGGCCGCTCCCAGCGTCACGAGCAGATCCTGTTTCTCACGACCGGCCAGGATCATGCCGATGCTCGGATCGAGAGCGGTGATGTCCTCCCCCGGAATGATCGCCCTCGCCGCGCGCGCCACGATGCCGGTGCCGGTGGCCAGATCGAGCATGCGCATCCCGCTCTGCAGGCCGGCGCGGGACAGCGCGTTGCGACGGTAGCGCGCGCCGGACCGCAGCGAGAGCACGGACTCGATCGAGTCGTACCAGGCGGCGGTGTCGTCGAAGATGCGGCGGACGAAAGGCTGGCGCTTGGACGCTTCGGCGTAGTACGCCATCAGCGGAGGATGCGGCTCCAGCGGTTTCCGTTCCAAACGGGGGGATTGTAGCCGCCGCGGTTCGCTGCGTGGGACTGAATGCGCCGTGGCCATGACGGTCATGGTCACGACGCTGAGAACACCCCCGGTCTGTCCGGCGCCTTCTCGTTCCGAAGACGCCGGAGAGATCCGGGTTACAGGCCACTAGACGCGAGCCTTCAGATTCTGGAAGCCCTGGTCGTCGAGCGCCGTCGACCGCTGCGCCAGCTGCGGGATGCGGTTCTCCGTCTTCCGGATGCGATCCTCAGTGAGGGGATGCGTGGCGAAGAACTGGCTCACCGCGCCGGGTCGCGATCGTCCCTGGGCCATCAGCTTCTGAAACATCGTCACCATGGCGCGGGGGTTGTAGCCGGCCGAGTTCATGTACGTCAGCCCCAGCTTGTCAGCCTCATCTTCGGCGCTACGGCTGTAGCGCGCCATGGCGCCGCTCGCGGCGATCTGCGCTGCGAGCCGCTGCAGCTCGCCCGGATTCTGGCCCAGGACGAGGCCGCCCAGGATCTCGATGCCGTACTGCCGGGAGATCTGTTCCGTGGAGTGACGCGCCACGATGTGGCTGATCTCATGCGCCATGACGCTGGCGAGCTCGGCGGCATTGTCCGAGGCGTTGATCAGACCGGTGTGGATGTAGACGTGGCCTCCAGGGATGGCGAAGGCGTTGATCTCATTGTTGTCCACGATGTGGAACTGCCAGGGCATGTTGGCCATCGGCGTCTGGGCGACGATGCGCTGGCCGAGCTGGGTGATGTAGGCATTCGCGGTCGGGTCGTTGTTGAGGCGGACCTGACGGGCGATGTCCTGCGAGAGCTGCTGTCCGAGCTGCCACTCCTCTTCGAGGGAGATGAGGTTGAAGTTGCTGCCTGACCCGCAGCCGAGGGAAAGGACGACGGTGAGTGTGACGAGAAATCGAGATGCTGTCTTCATGATGTGCGGATCAGTGCAATGGTTATTCCGGATATACGCCTCGGCCTGGCAGGATGGGGATGATCAATAGCTTCGTCTTGACAAAAAGATTTGTCGGCTTTAGATTTCCGGCCGTGACCCGACGAGCCCTCGACGTCATCGACGCCGCCCGCGCCGCGGCAGTCCTCAACCCGACGCGCTTGCGCATCCTCGGCGCGCTGCGCGAGCCGGGATCCGCATCCGCCGTGGCCCGCCAGCTCGGGCTGGCCAGGCAGAAGGTCAACTATCACCTGCGCGAGCTCGAGAAGGCCGGGTTCCTCGAGGAAGTGGAGACGCGCCGCGCCGGGAACTGCATCGAGCGGATCGTCCGGGCCAAAGCGACCCATTACCTCATCCAGCCGCAGCTCCTCGGTAACCTGGCCGTCGATCCCGCGGCTGTCGAAGACCGTTTCTCGGCCTCGTATCTCATTGCTCTCGCCGCAGAGGCGATCCACGACGTCGCCGCGGCCCAGGCCAAGGCGGTCGAGTCGAAGAAGCGCCTGGCGACGTTCTCGCTGCACGCGGACGTCCGCTTTGCCGACGCCGCAGCGCGGCACGCGTTCTCCACCGAGCTCGCCAATGCCGTCGCGCGCCTCGTATCCCGTTACCACATCGAAGGGGCCGACGCCGGCCGGACGCACCGGTTCATCGTCGCCGGCTACCCCACGCGCAAGAAGGAGAAAGAGGATTGAGACACCTGATCGCTGCTCTCATCGTCGTCGCTTCATCGCTCATCGCGAACGCGCAGGAGGAGAACCCCTCGCCTGACCCGGCGATGCAGATGTATATCGAGATGGCCAGGCCGGTCCGAGGGCACGAGCGTCTCCGGACACTGGCCGGCCGGTGGGACATGAGTCTGAAGTTCTGGATGGATCCGTCGCAGCCGCCACAGGCCTTTCGCGGCACTGCCACGGGCAGGATGATCCTGGGCGGGCGATTCCTGCAGCTCGAGGGCAGGACGACGGGCGAATTCGAGAGCGAGTCGCTCTCGATCCTGGGATTCGATCGCAGAACGGACGACTACACCATGGTCGGATACGACACGCTGGGGACCTACTACATCACTGCCGCTGGGAAGCCGGCTCCCGGCGACGGCGTCGTCGTGCTGGCCGGCTCCTACGCGCAGCCGCCGCACGGAGGCGAACAGAAATATCGCTTCGTCTGGAAGAACCGGGGGCCCGACAGTCACACGCTCGAGCTGTATTTCGTTCAGCCGGGTGGCAAAGAGGCTCTGGTCGCCGAGACCGTGTACCGGCGGGCAAAGTAGTCATGGCCGGGAAGCGGATCGAGAAGTCGGTCGAGATCCATGCGACCGCCGGCGAGGTCTGGGAAGCGCTCTCCAACGCCGAGGAGTTGAAGCGGTGGTTTCCGCTGGATGCGCGGGTGAGGCCGGGAGAGGGTGGAGCACTCTGGCTCTCATGGGGTGAGGGAAGCGACTGGGAAACGCCCATCGAAGTCTGGCAGCCGGGGAAACACCTGCGAACCGTCGACACGACCGCGGTCGAAGGGGGCGAGCCGCGGCGGGTGGCGGTGGACTACCTCATCGAGGCGCAGGGCGGCGGCACGACCGTGCTGCGGCTGGTCCATTCGGGATTCGCGAACGATACCTGGGACGACGAGCTGGACAGCATGGGGGCGGGATGGGCCGCTTTCCTGGCCCACCTGAAGCACTACCTCGAGCATCACCGCGGCCAGGCGCGCACGCTCGCGTACGTGCGGCATGAGCCGGTGGAGTTGCCGAGACGGGAAGTGTTCATGCGCACGACCGCCGCGCTGGGAATCGCGGAGCCGGAAGGGCTGCAGCCGGGAATGAGGCTGAGCGCGGTGACGCGCGAGGGAGACCGCTTTGAGGGCTTCGTGAAGGTGGCCGCCCCCCCGATCAACATCAGCGGGTCGGTGGAGAACTGGAACGACGGATTCCTGATGATCGAGATCGAGCCCGGGCGGACCCGATGCCGGCCGGCCATCTGGCTTTCCCTCTACGGGAAGGCCAGGGGAGAGGCCGAAAGTGTCCAGCAACGTCTCAGAAAACTCCTCCAGGACGAGTTTCCTTCTACGGAAAGATAGACACACCCTTTTGAAGGAAGTAAGCTCCACTCTCCGTCCTCTCAAACAAACGTTCAAGGAGAGATTGTGAGCCCTGCAAAAAGCAATAGAGGTCGTCCGATCGTCCACACCGAGCCGTGGGCAAAGATCACGGTGGTGCTGCTCGATCGGCATGTGGCGTATCTCGATCGGCTGGCGATCGACATTCGCCTGAAACATGGGAAGGCGATCAGCCGTGCCGAGTTGATCCGCGGATTGATCGAGGCTGCGTTTCAGAGCGGCGTCGATCTTTCGCAGGCAGAGTCGATCGACACACTCGTCGACCTGCTGATCGGCTCGGTACCGAAGAAGAAAGCGGCCCGCTAGCGGCGACCGCGGCGGAGTCCGTCGACTGCGGTCCGGGTGACCTCTTGCTCCGTTGACGCGGAGGTGAGATCGACCCCGGCCTCTTCGAGCTGTTCCAGGAGTGTCCTGATCGCGTGCGGTGCGCCGAACGCGACCGGCATGTCGGGGTTCAAGCCTTTCGACTGACGGTGGAGGTACGCCATCTGGCTCCCGGTGATCAGGAGCGTTTCGATGTCGCTTTCGACTGGTTCGGGGATGTTTGCGCCGGCGACAGTTAGTTTCAAGCGAGGCACTTCCGTGTAGGAGTGACGGGGGCGGGGATTTCCCTACCCCCGATTCGGAAAAGGGCTCCGGGCTTGGGGCTCCGGGCCTCGGGGAAACCTATCTCCCGCGGCCCGCGGCCCTTTCCCTCCCGCCCTCCCCCCTGTACCCTTCGCCATCTTGAACCGTTACGAGGCGGTGGTCGTGGGCTCGGGGCCGAACGGGTTCGCCGCCGGAATCGTTCTGGCGCAGGCCGGCCTTTCGGTGCTGGTCGTGGAGGCGGCGGGGACCATCGGCGGCGGAGCACGCACCGAGGAGCTGACGCTGCCGGGTTACCGGCATGACGTCTGTTCGGCGATTCACCCGATGGGCGTGGTCTCGCCGTTCTTCCGCACGCTGCCGCTGGCCGAGCACGGGCTGGAATGGGTGTATTCGCCCGCGGCGATCTCGCACCCTCTCGACGACGGCTCATCGGCGACGCTCGAGGAGTCGCTCGAGGCGACGGCGAAAGGGCTGGACGAGGATGGCCAGGCCTGGCGGGCGCTCATGCAGCCGCTCGTGCGCCACCGCGCCGCGCTTTTCGACGAGATCCTCCGGCCGATCCGTGTCGTACCGCGCCATCCCATGGTCATGGCCCGCTTCGGCCTCAACGCTCTCCGCTCCGCCGCCGCGATCGTGAAGCGTTTTCGCACCGATGGCGCGAGAGCTCTGTTCGGCGGTTGCGCGGCACACTCGTTCCTGCCGCTTGACGCGGCCGCATCCGCGTCGTTCGGTCTGGTGCTGGCCCTGGCCGGTCACGCCACGGGATGGCCGGCCGCGAAAGGGGGCTCGGTCGAGATCATCCGCGCCATGGAGTCGTACTTTCGGTCCATCGGCGGGCAGGTGGTGACGGGCCGCCGCATCGCATCGATGCGCGAGCTGCCCGATGCGAATGCGGTGATCTTCGATGTGACTCCCCGCCAGCTCGCGGCGATCGCGGAGGAGGAGCTGCCGGCGCGCTACGTTCGTCGTCTGCGGCGGTTCCGTTACGGACCGGGCGTCTTCAAGGTCGACTGGGCGCTCTCCGGACCGATTCCGTGGAAGTCGGCCGCTTGCGCGCGCACGGCCACTGTCCATGTGGGTGGAACGTTCGAGGAGATCGCGGAGCACGAGTCCGCGACCTGGCAGGGGCGCACCACCGCGAAGCCGTTCGTCCTCGTCGCGCAGCAGAGCATGTTCGACACCTCGCGGGCGCCGGCGGGGCATCACACGGGATGGGCGTACTGCCATGTCCCGCACGGCTCTACGGAGGACATGACCGAGGCCATCGAGCGCCAGATCGAGCGGTTCGCGCCCGGCTTTGGCGACGTCATCCTGGCCCGGCACACGTTCAACAGCGAACAATTCGAGACGCACAACGCGAACTTCGTCGGGGGCGACATCGCCGGCGGCGCCAACAACCTGGCGCAGTTCATCACACGTCCCTTTCCACGCCTCGATCCGTACAGCACGCCGAACCGGCGCATCTTCATCGC